>JAGCMT010000069.1 GCA_017646335.1 Burkholderiaceae bacterium | reverse complement strand
TCCGAAGAACTTCTTGGTCATCCTTAAATCAAAACCATATACTCACGCTTATCGGTTCGTTGATCAATTGTTAAAGAACATTGTTGTCGTCGTTTCGCGACGACAGGATTGAGCATTTTAAGAAGTTTTTTCTTCTTGTCAAGGGCGATTTGAAAATAATTTTCATTCGCACCTGACTCTCAAAAATTTCCCCGCGCTTCATCAGTGCGGGGAGGCGTATTATGAAGAATTCGAAGTAGGCTTGTCAAGCAAATTTCTCAAAAATTTTCACACTCCGCCACTTCATATCGTGAAATCAATCACTTAACAACACAACGCCTAGTGTTTAGACTTTTCGACGTACGATCGTTACATACGTCAAAAGAATCACATTCATCATCAAGGCATACAAAATTGCCGGAATGGCGATCAAGTCGTTATTGAAAACAAAGGGACTGGTCGCCGCTGCGATGGCTTGCGCCGCATTTTGCATACCGATTTCGATCACGATCGTTCGTTGCTCTTTTTGTTGAAGCTTCAGGATCCACGTAATCAATACGCCACCACCCATGGCCAAAAGAATCAACGTGGTGACACAAAGACCCAATTGTCCGAAACTATGGAAGATCGCTTCATAGTTTTGGATAAAGAAAATCGAGATCAAAACGATCAACCCCGGGAAAGCGACCTTGGAGAGCTTATCGTGGAGCTTTTGAGAAAACGCATACCACTTGGCTCGAATCGCAATACCCAAAACGATCGGCACCAACATCAACGCTAAGTTTTGAACAAGAAGCTTACCGACCGGTAACTCAATAGCCATGCCTAAGCTATTGCCTAACAACTCGCCCGTCCATTGCATCACCATCGGAATCGTAACGAGCGTGAGCACACTGCTAAAAGCCGTCAACGAGACCGACAAGGCAACATCGCCCTTTGCCAAAAAGGAGAAGATATTCGAAGAGCTGCCACCCGGCGAACACGCAATCAACATCACACCCAAAAAGTAAATGGGTTCCAAGTCAAAACACATGCCCAATGCAAAAGCGATCGCCGGCAACATGACCAACTGACCGAACAAGCCGCCCAAAATCGCCTTGGGTCGAGCAAAAATCATTCGAAAGTCGTCAATTCGCAACGTCAAGCCCAAATCGAACATCAAAATGGTCAAGATAGGCAAAACGATCAAAATCGTAGCGTTCATTAATTTAAGTCCGAAGCAATAACCAAATCGAAAGGTGCGTATTGTACAAAAAAACAAACGCCCCGAATTTACTCGGAGCGTCTGTTTTTTAATGGTTTTCTCTAAAACTTAGAGGAAGATCTTCGTGCAGATGAAGAAGGTCGGCAACAAGAGAGCCACGGACCAAATCATGTAACCGAAGAAGCTCGGCATCTTCACGCCACGTTCTTGAACGATAGCAACCGTCATGAAGTTCGGAGCGTTACCGATGTAAGACAATGCACCCATGAACACTGCACCCATGGAGATGGCCGTCAAGGTCGTTGCGCCTTCGGTCATCAAGAATGCGGGATCACCACCGGCCAAGTTAAAGAAGGCAAGGTAGGTCGGAGCGTTATCCAAGAAGCCGGACAAGGTACCCGTCATCCAGAAGAACATTTCATTGTTGTACGTACCGTCAGCGTTCGTCACCATGGCAACCAACGGAGCGAAAGCACCGGCATCACCGGCACGCAACATTTCGAGCACCGGAACGATACAGACGAAAATACCGAAGAAGAGCTTACCGACTTCGAGGATCGGATCCCACGTAAATTGGTTACCTTCACGAGCAGCCTTCGGCGTCATCATCAACGAAAGGATGGCGATCGTGATGAAGATGGCGTCACGGCACAAAGCTTCAAGCGTGAAGTGAACGTGCATGAATTCGAAGTGCACGCCGGACTTCCAGAAACCGGAGAGCAACACGGCACCGATCACACCGGCCAAGAAGAGGAAGTTGATGCCACCTTCGATAGCAAACGGCGTCTTTTCACCGGAGTGAACCTTGGCTTGATCTTCCTTCTTATAGAAGTACGTATCGATCACAAAGTAGATAGCCGTCAAGATAGCCGTAGCAACGACCAAGGGCATGAACATGTGAGTGACCGTCCAGAAGAAGTCAACGCCACGCAAGAAGCCCAAGAACAAGGGGGGATCGCCCAACGGCGTCAAACAGCCGCCGATGTTAGCCACCAAGAAGATGAAGAAGATGAACGTGTGCATCTTATATTGGCGGTTTTCATTAGCCTTCAAGAGCGGACGGATCAAGAGCATGGCTGCGCCCGTCGTACCCATCAAGTTAGCCAAGAAGGCACCCGCCACCAACACGCCTGCATTGAGCATCGGCGTACCGGCAAAAGAAGAGCGGATGTGAATACCACCGGCAACGATAAAGAGCGTACCCACGAAGATGATGAAGGGAACATAGTCACCCAACATAGCGTGCGCAATGGCACCGGAGGCAGCTTGGAAATCGTTGTAGAGGAAAAGCGGAATGGCACAAGCCAAAGCCCAACCCACGGCTACCTTACCGAAGTTGTGGTGCCAGAAGTGAGCGCAGAGCAAGGGACATAAAGCGATGCAGAGCAAAATACCTGCGAAAGGAATTGCCCATGCAAGGGACAATTCAGAACCGTTGAGACTTGCGGCTTGAGCAGCCATCGGAATCAAGGAAGAAAGACCCAAGAGGGAAGAAAGAATAATTTTAGTTTTCATTTTCTTTTATTGAGTTTGATAAAAAATCAGAGCCCATTTTACAAAAAAAACGATTGATTTTTGTCAAAACGGGCTCTCTTTTGTCTATTTTTACTGATTTTTTACGGATTTGGGATACCAAATACTTGTCGCAAGTAAGCCAAATACCCCAAATCTTCACACATACTCTTATTGGGCGTGTCGCTGATCTTTGCCACCGGTTGACCGTTGGCCTTGATCATTTTGATCACGATATTGAGCGGTGCCGGCCCCAAATCATTCGTCAAATTCGTGCCGATCCCAAAGCCCAACTTCACGCGACGCTTGAATCGACGGAAGAGTTCCAACATGCGTTCAAACGTCAAACCGTCAGAGAAAATAAACGTCTTCGTACTCGGATCGCAACGATTGGCACGATAGTGCTCAATCATGCGTTCACCCCACAAGAAGGGATCGCCCGAGTCTTGACGCACACCGTCAAAGAGCTTGCAGAAGAACATGTCGAAGTCTTTCAAGAAGGGCTCGATGCCATAGACGTCCGTCAAAGCAATACCCAAGTCACCGCGGTATTCCTTGGCCCACATCTCAAAAGCATAGGTTTGAGAGTCACGCAAACGCGGACCCATCGCTTGGCAAGCTTGCAAATATTCGTGTGCCATCGTGCCAAGCGGAATCAAACCCATCTTCATGGCGTAATAGACATTACTCGTTCCCATGAATTGATCGGGCAAATATTCTTTGAGCGTTTGAATGACTTCGGATTGCCATTCGCGGGAGAAACGTCGACGAGTACCGAAGTCGGAAATTGAAATGAGTTCACAATCGGGCTCGGCTTTGACCATGTTGATTTTTTCCATCAAACGGCGACGGCCTTCGGCCTTATCGATACCGGCAGCCGCATGACGGAAATACACTTCATTGACAATCGCCAACACCGGAATTTCAAAAAGAATGGTGTGAAGCCACGGACCCTTGATCGAGATATCCAAAAGTCCGTCTTTTTCTTCCACGGTGATGTACTTTCGCTTCAATTGGAAAAGACTCAAGAAATCGACGAAGTCTTCTTTAATAAAGCGAAGGGCTTTTAAATACTCCAACTCGTCTTCTTGGAAACGCAACGTACAGAGGTGATCGATTTCGGCATTGATTTCGTCTTTGAAGGGAAGCAAATCGATCCCCTCGTTTCGACAACGGAAACGTTACTCGACGTGTGCACTCGGAAACTGATGCAACACGCATTGCATCATGGTGAACTTATAGAGGTCGGTATCCAATAACGATTCGATAATCACAGTGAATTCCTTTCGTGACGGCGTTTCTAGCCGATTGGATATAGTCTACGAGTTTTCGCAAAAAAAGTTTTGCGCTAGAATAGGCGAATTACCTAATAGTACTATTATTTTGGAGATCTACAGTGGCTCACGTAGTTTGTGAATCTTGCATCAACTGTACCGATACGGCTTGCGTGGCCGTCTGTCCGGTCGATTGCTTCCGCGTCGGTCCCAACTTCCTCACGATCGATCCCGATGAATGCATCGATTGCGCCGTGTGCGTTCCGGAATGCCCGGAAGAAGCCATCTATCACGAAGACGATGTGCCGGCCGGTCAAGAAGAATTCATCGGCTTGAACGCCGAATTGTCGAAGAAGTGGCCGTCCATCACCCGTCAACGTCCGCGTCCCGATGACGCCGATCAATGGCGCGGTGTTGAAAACAAGCGTCAATATTTGAAAACCGAATAATCGGTTCGATAGACAAAAACTAAAACTCGTTACGAATCGTTTCGTAGCGAGTTTTTTCTTTTGGGGTATTCACTACAATTGAGGCAAACAAAAAACACAGATCCCTCATTTGGAGAGCCCTATGAGCCTCATCCCCTGCAAAGTACTGACTACTCAGAAAACCGACGATCGATTGGTCTACATGACCGTCGAAAAACCCGAAGGCTTTACTTACAAACCCGGCCAATTCGTTCGTTGTGCCTTGCCGCTCGTCGATAACCCCCAAAGTGATGCCGATTTCATCGGCCGTCCCTATTCCATGGCAAGCCACCCCACCGACAATGAATTGGCTTTCTACATTGCCAAACTGCCCGAGGGCGAAGTCAGTCCGCAAATGTTCGACTTAAAGGTTGGCGACACCCTCTACATCGACGATACGGCCTGGGGCATGATGAGCGACATGCGCTTAGCCAAAGGAGAGACCCTTTTGATGATGGGCTCGGGCACCGGCATCGCTTCGTATTTGTCCTTCATGAAGGACAATCTTTGGTCACGCTTTGACCGCGTGGTCGTTGTTCACAGCGTTCGCAAAAATGCCGATCATGCACTTACCGAACGCTTTGAAGCGCTCGCCGAGAGTCACAAAAATGCGTTTGACTTCGTCAGTATCACGACAAGAGAAGCGAATGTCTCTAAAATGAATGGTTTCAATCGACGTTTGCCCGAACTTATCGAATCGGGCGAATTCGAAAAGACATTAAATGTGGAACTAACGCCAGAGAAAGCACGTGTGATCCTTTGTGGCAATCCCGATTTTGTCCAAGCGGTCAAAACCGTTCTGAAGGAACGAGGCTTTACGGCACCGCGTCGCGGTCAACTCGGTACGTTAGTCTCCGAAACGTATTAAGAAAAAAGATTATGAATTTGATCGAGCAAATTGACGATATCCTTCCGCAAACCCAATGCCGCCAATGCGGCTATGACGGTTGCATAGCGTATGCCTGTGCGATCGCCATGGATGGCGCACCGATCAACCGCTGCGCGCCGGGCGGTCAAAAAGGCATCGATGAATTGGCTCGTTTGCTCGATCGCGAAACGTGCGCGCTTGACCCTGAGTATGGTCAAGAAATGCCGCTTGAGGTCGCTCATATCAATGCCGAACATTGCATCGGTTGCCGCAAGTGCGTGGTCGTTTGCCCGACCAATGCCATCGTCGGCGCCCCGAAACGCTTGCACGGTATTTTGACCGATTGGTGTACGGGTTGTGCGTTGTGTGTAACGCCCTGTCCTGTCGATTGCATCGAAATGGTGCCGGCTCCGTTTGAATGGACACGCGAACGCGCTCACGCTGCCCGTCAACACTATCGTGAAAAACTCCAACGTGAAGAAAAGCGCGAACAAGAGCGCCTCAAGAAGTTGGAGTCCGACAGCGACAGCGCTCGCGCCAAGAAGCGTGCACTCATCGCCTCGATCCTCGATCAGGTCAATCTCAAGATTTAACGATTCCAAGGGGAAGCGGTATGAATAAAGAAAAACGTTACGAGATCATGCGTCGTTTGGCTGAAATTCGACCCAATCCCCAAAGCGAACTCGATTACACGACACCGTTTGAATTGTTGGTGGCAGTGGTTCTCTCAGCCCAAGCCACCGACAAAAGTGTCAACATCGCCACGGCCAAACTCTTCCCGATTGGCAACACGCCCGAAGCCATCGCCGCCTTGGGCGTTGAAGGCCTCACCCCCTACATCAAAACCATTGGGCTTTATCGAAACAAGGCCAAAAATGTCATCGCGTTAAGTGAGATCCTTCGCGATCGCTTCAACAGCGTGGTTCCCGACAATCGAGAAGATTTGGAAAGTTTGCCCGGCGTCGGCCGCAAAACCGCCAACGTCGTTTTAAATGTCGCCTTCGGTCAACCGACCATCGCCGTGGATACGCACATCTTCCGTGTCAGCAATCGAACCGGCTTTGCCCCCGGCAAGACGCCGCTTGACGTGGAAGAAAAACTCATCAAGGTCGTACCCAAAGACTTCAAAAAAGAATCCCACCACTGGATCTTGTTGCACGGTCGCTACTGTTGCAAAGCCAAGAATCCCGATTGTGCCAACTGCCCGATCCTCGATCTTTGTGAATTCAAAGAGAAAAATCTTTCCTAAATTACTTAGAAAGCCGAAATTTTCCGTCATTTTCTGAAAAATCCGCTTGGATTAGGTTAAACCCTTATGTAATAATGGTTTACCCTATTGAAGAAGGATTTTTTGATGGATTTCACCGGTTTTATCAACCTGCTTAACGGCTACGTCTGGAGTACGCCGTTGGTATGTCTTTTGTTGGGCGGCGGTTTGTACTTCTCCATTCGTACCCGCTTTGTCCAATTGCGCATGATGCACGAGATGGTGCGTCTCATTTTCCAACCCAAAGATGACGACTTGGGGATTTCTTCTTTCCAAGCCTTGTCGATGACCTTGGCCGGTCGCGTCGGTACGGGTAACATCGCCGGCGTGGCAACGGCCATCATGTTCGGGGGGCCCGGTGCGCTCTTTTGGATGTGGGTCGTGGCCATTTTGGGTGCGGCTTCGGCATTCGTCGAATCCACGCTCGGCCAAGTCTATAAAGAAGAGATCTACCATCAGTTCCGCGGGGGTCCGGCGTTTTATATCGAAAAGGGTCTCAAGAACAAGTTCTTTGCTTGGGTGTTCGCCCTCTTTACGATTTTCTCTTGCGGTTTGTTCTTGCCCAGTATCCAATCGAACTCGATTGCCGCTTCCGCGCAAATGGCTTTCGGCATCGAACCGTTGATTACGGCCGTGGTGATCACGAGCTTGCTGTCGTTCATTATCTACGGCGGTTTAAAGCGCATGGCCACGTTTGTGTCTTGGGTGGTTCCGTTTATGGCTCAAGCGTATGTGGTCGTGGCAATCATCATCATTTTCGTTCACTGGGAACGTTTTGATGACGTTTTGGCCTTGGTCTTTTCCAGCGCTTTTGACATGGAAGCCGCCGGTGGCGCCATGATCGGTTTGGCAATCCAATGGGGTGTTAAACGCGGTCTTTATTCCAACGAAGCCGGTCAAGGTTCCGGTCCGCATGCCTCGTCGGCTGCCGCCGTGAGCCACCCGGCCAAGCAAGGTCTTGTTCAAGCCTTTAGCGTCTACATCGACACGTTGTTGGTTTGTTCGGCCACGGGTTTCATGATTCTCATGACGGGTTGCTACAACGTCGTAAGCCCTGAAGGGGGTTTCTTATACCAAGCTTTGCCGAACGTGGAAGCCGGCCCGGCCTTTACACAATTTGCCGCCGACTCCTTGTTGCCGGGGTTCGGTGCGCCGTTTGTCTCCGTGGCTTTGTTCTTCTTTGCCTTCACGACGATTCTCGCCTACGTCTATATCACGGAAACGAACGTCGTATACATCAATCGTCACTTTAAGAAGCCGTGGCTTATCCCGGTGTTGCGCATCTTGGTGATGATTCCGACCGCCTACGGTGCCGTCAAGAGTGCCGATCTCGTTTGGACGATGGGTGACATCGGTATGGGTATCATGGCTTGGATGAATATGTTTGCGATCCTCGCCTTGCAAGGCGTCGCCTTCAAGTGCTTGAAAGACTATGAAACGCAACGCAAGGCCGGTATCAAGAATCCGGTTTTCCACCCTGAAAAGTTGGGCATTGACAATGCCGACTTCTGGACCTCTAACCGTACGGCCATGATCGAAGCCGATGTGAAACGAGAATCCGAAGTCATTTTCGAAAATCAACGTCCGCGCAATCTCTAACGCACGAACGGCTTAAGTCAAACGAGGCACATGGAATCATCCCGTGTGCCTCGCTTTTTATCTGTCAATTTTGATGAAGTCGGTCAAATCGGATCAGTTCCAATCGGCAGACCAGTCGACCTTCACGCATTCGGCTTCAAAATCGATTTCGATGATGTAGTTCTCTACCATCGGAATATAGAAGCTCATGGCCTTTTCATCTTCCGGTTGAACTTCCAAAAGGTCTTGAGCGCCGTTGTCAGCCACGCCACAAACCGTACCCAACTTAACGCCTTCTTGATTGATCACGGCCAAACCCAAAAGGTCGTCATCGTAATAATCACCCTCTTCCAATTCGGGCAAATCATTGCGATCGACCAAGAGCGAACCCTTCAATGCATCAGCGGCTTCCTTTTGATCGACACCGACAATCTTGGCAATGAAGTCTTTACCGTGGGCTTTGACTTCCTTGACTTCCAAGCGCTTGGGCAACACGCCCGGCTTGCGCGGATACGGCAACAACCACCACGTATCCACTTCGAAAAGGAATTCACCGTCACGAGCGTGCGGAACCACACGAACCCAGCCACGAACACCGTAAGCACCGGCGGTGCGACCGACTTCCATTAAATCTTGATTGTTTGCCATAGCCGTTGAATATAAAAATTTTGGACAAGAAAAAAGGACGACCTTCATTCTATCGCATCCAACGTCTTAGATACTGCAGCGTTCTCTCACAACGGTGTTTCATCCCAAAAGAATAGACACAATTTTTCTTTTGTTTGGTGTGGATGAAGGATTGTTCGATTGTCTGACTACGTTGAGTACAAAGAAACGAAAATCGTCCTTCGAGCAAATCCCTTTACAGGGTTTGCGAATCTTTTCGATTAGGCAGCCTTCTTAGCAGCCTTAACGATACGGGCAACCGTTTCGCTCATTTGAGCGCCGTGACCGATCCAGTGAGCCAAGCGTTCTTCGCAGAAGGACGTCTTAACAGCTTGACCGGAAGCCATCGGGTTGTAGTAGCCCAAACGTTCGATAAAACGACCGTCACGGGGGTT
Source organism: Burkholderiaceae bacterium (assembly GCA_017646335.1). Classification (GTDB taxonomy): domain Bacteria; phylum Pseudomonadota; class Gammaproteobacteria; order Burkholderiales; family Burkholderiaceae_F; genus Aphodousia. The sequence continues at coordinate 2,321 of JAGCMT010000069.1, read as the reverse complement.
ACGAGAATCCGTAACAACGATGTTGTAGAAAGGACGCTTCTTAGAACCGCCGCGAGCAAGACGAATAACGACCATTTTTTTACCTCTTGTGTCTAAAAGAAAAAGCAGTTTGGTCACTGCTATAAAAAAAACGAAACCCTTTCGGGTCTCAAGAAAAAGTCGCGTAATTGTAGCGTGTTTTATTGCAATTCGCTACGGTAAAAACAACTTTTTTTAAACTTTTTTGAAAGCACTCGCCAAGGAGTGCTTTCTCTTTATTTTTCAGTCTCTTATCAGAACACACCGTGCTCAAAAAGAATACGGATGCCGATCAAAATGAGCACCAAAGCACCCAAACAGGTCATCGGCGTTTCAAAACGCTTGGCTTTTTCGCTCAAACGCTTGCCGGCCAAAACGGCCAATGCCGTCAACACCAAGCAGATAACACCGATCAAAATAGCCGGCCAAACGATCGCACGGCCTGCCATGGAGAACGAAAAACCGATCGCTAACGCATCCAAACTCGTTGCCACCGCCAAAACCAACAATTCACCCCAAGCGATGTCACTCTTTTTGACGCCTTCACAATGACCGCAACAAGCTTCCTTTTCTTCTTCCTCGTCGTCACCAAAGGCTTCTTTTAACATCGAAGCGGCCACACCGGCCAACAAAACGAAAGCGACCCAGTGATCCCATTGGCTGATGAATTGATGCAAGGCGTCACCCGCGACCCAACCCAACAACGGCATCAACGCTTGGAAGAAACCGAAAACAATGGCGAACTTCGCCACATGCTTTGTCGTGATCTCTTTCTGAGATGCACTCCAACACAAAGCAACCACCATGGCGTCGATGGAAAGCGCCACGGCAATACCGACGACTTCAACGAATTCGATCATTGAAAAAAAATCCGTATGTTAAAAATAAGAAAGGCCGCATTATAGCGACCTCTCTTCATTAAGAAAACATGTATTACTTCGCCATCTTGGCATTTCGACCGAAGGCGGAAATCAGCATCCCGATCAAAGCACCCAACGCTGCCGGAGCGATCCATTCCAACCCGACACTCGCCAACGGCAACGTATCGATGAACGCTTTAAATTGCGGCAAGGGAACACCCACTTGCAACAATGCGCTCACAATGCCGGTCAAGGCCGTCAAGATAATCGAAATGGGATAGACCATCGGGAATCGTGCGATCCACGGATGCACAAGCCCCAAAACGATCAACACGATTGCCACCGGGTAAATCGCCAAAAGCACCGGGATGGAAAGCGTTAGGATCATCGTCAAACCGGCATTGGCCACCACCACGCTACAGAGAGCAAAAACCGTCAACCAACCTCGATAGCTCAAAACCGGGAACGTATTCTTGAAGTAATTGCTGCAGCAGGACAAAAGACCGACACAAACGTTCAAGCAAGCCAAGAAGAAAATCGCACCCAAAATGATCAAACCGATCGCACCGAACTGACGATCGGCAACCGCCGTCAAGGTCTGTGCACCGTTTTCCGTCGTGATGCCCGCACCGCTGGCCGTCGCACCGACATGAGCCAAAGCGATATAGATCGTGATCAACAAAACACCGGCAATGAGACCGGCCTTAATCGTTTCGGAGACCACGCCCTTGGTCGACTTCACGCCCATGGCTTGAATATTCAACGCAATGATCAAACCGAAATTTAACGCTGCAATCGTATCGAGCGTTTGATAGCCTTCCACGAAACCGCGCGTAAAGGCGTTGACGTCATAAGGAGGCAAAACGGCACCGTAACCGCCCAAAGGTTTGATCAAGCAAGACACAAAAAGGATCACGATCAAAGCAATCAACGTCGGACTCATCACCTTACCCAAGCGTTGCGTCAACTTTTCCGGATTCAAAGCAATGGTGTAAGCCAATGCGAAAAAGAGGACGGAGTAGATCGCTTGTGCAACCATCTCCAACGGGAAACCCATGAATGTGCCGACCATGGCACCTTCACCCGTAAAGAAAGGCTTCAACGCCATTTCAAAAGAGGTACTTGCCGTACGCGGAATGGCCAAACAAGGACCGATCGACAAGTAAATCAACAAAGTGAACAAAAAGGCAAAGCCCGGATGCACGCGAGAGGCCAAGGCATCCAAGCCACCCGTACGAGCCACCACAATCACGGCCAAAACCGGGAAGCACACGGCCGTCAAAGCAAAACCGCCCATCGCCGTAAAAGTAGACTCACCTGCCAATGCCCCCAAGAAGGGCGGAAAAATCAAATTGCCCGCACCGAAAAACATCGAAAAGAGGGTCAAACCGATCAAAAATCGCTGTTTGCTGTTTAAAGACGTCATTTGAATGTTTCTGAATA
>JAGCMT010000068.1 GCA_017646335.1 Burkholderiaceae bacterium | reverse complement strand
GGGTGAAGACACCTTGTATTCCGGTACGGTTGCTGCCGCTATGGAAGGGTATTTCAGGGGGATCGATTCGATTGCTTTTAGCCAAACGCATCGCGGTTGGAACCACTTGGACGATGCGGCTCGCGTCGCGCAAATCATTGTCGAGCGGTTCTTGGAAAAGAAGAATGCTGCGCAGCCGCATTTGTTGAACGTCAATATCCCGAATTTGCCGTTCGATCAATTGGAAGGCATTGTGACGACTCGCTTGGGTCGCCGTCATCATGCAGAAAGCGCCATTAATGAAATGAGCCCGCGCGGCTTCCCGATTTGGTGGATCGGCGCAGCCGGTCAAGCCAAGGACTTCGCCGAAGGGACCGATTTCTGGGCGACCGGTTTGAATGCCGTTTCCGTGACGCCTTTGCAAGTGGATTTAACGAATTACTCGGCTGTGGGTCTCGTCGATCAATGGATGGGCTCTGAGCTCTAACGGTTTTCTTGGAAGTAATGATTATGAAGATTCGTCTTTTAGCCGGTGTTGCCGCCATGGCAGCCGCATTGTCGGGTTGTAGCTCCATGCTTGAAACGACCCGCGCTCCGATTTATGACTATGGTACGGGCGAACGTCCCGTTGAAATGTCGGGTGGTACGTATTTGGTACAACCGGGCGATACGCTCTATAGCATCGCTACGCGTAACGGTTGCAATCCGACCGAATTGGCTCGTGCCAACGGTATCTCCGATCCGACGACGTTGCGTGTCGGTACGGTGCTCAATTTGACGATCGGTCGTATCGAACCCGTTCAAGAAATCACGCCCGAAGACGTGGCTTTGAGTCAACCGGTCCCGTCTCAGGAAGTGATGATTGAAGGCGTGGATTTGACGCAGGAAGTGACTGAACCCGTGTTCGTTCAAAAGACGATGGGTAACACGCAATTGTCTTGGCCGGTGGCCGTTCGCGGTGCCGTGTTGACGAAGTTCGGTCAAAGCGGTTCCAAGGGCATTGAAATCGCCGGTGAAATGGGCGCCGACGTGTTGGCTGCCGCTGCCGGTCGTGTGCTCTATACAGGTGACAATGTGAGCGGTTACGGTAACCTCATCATCATTACCCACGGTCCGGGTGCCGTGACGGTTTATGGTCACAACAGCGAGATCCTTGTCAAGAAGGGTGAAAACGTGACCAACGGTCAAGTCATTGCCAAGATGGGCAATAGCGACAGCAAGTCCGTGAACCTCTTGTTTGAAGTGCGTCACAACGACAAACCCGTCGACCCGATCGAATATTTACCGCAATAACAAAATTCTCTTTCAAAAGGAGTGCACCGGCAATGAGATTGCCGTCGGTGCACTCATTACTAATTTAAGGACCTAATAATGGCTCGTGCTCCGAAAGTCTATGAAAAGTTTACCGTGACGATCGAATCGCTCGATCAAGAAGGCCGTGGTGTGGCCCATCGTGACGGTAAGGCCGTGTTTGTTGAAGGCGCTTTGCCCCACGAAACGGTTGTCTATGAACGTATCCGCAATAAGCCCAGCTACGAAAGTGGCCGTGTGGTGGAAGTGTTGAAGGAATCTTCTTTGCGCGTCAAGCCCGCTTGCCCGCACTTTGGTATCGAACCGGGTTGCTGTGGTGGTTGCGCCATGCAGCACTTGGAGCCGAACGCTCAAGTCGCAATCAAGCAACGCGTGATGCTCGATGCGCTTTGGCACATCGGTAAGGTCAAGCCTGAGACGATCATGGCTCCGATCTTCGGTCCGTTCTGGGGATATCGTCATCGCGCACGTTTGACGGTCCGTGACGTTGCCAAGAAGGGCGGTGTTTTGGTCGGCTTCCATGAAAAGTCTTCCAGCTACGTCGCCGACATGACGACGTGTAAGATCTTGCCCAACTACGTGAGCGAATTGTTGGTGCCGTTGCGTGAATTGGTTGAAAAGCTCTCCATTCGCCAACGCTTGCCGCAAATTGAAGTGGCTGTCGGTGGTGACGGCCGTATCGCTTTGGTGATGCGCGTTTTGGAAACGCCGACTGACGAAGATATGCGTCAATTCGATGCTTTCGCTCTTGAGCACGGTGTTGATATCTGGTTGCAACCGAAGGGTCCGGACTCTTGCTATCCGATGCATAAGGATGCTTTGACGGCCTTGAAGTTGGAATTGACGGAATTCGGTGTTTTCATCAGTTTTAAGCCGACGGACTTCACGCAAGTCAACCATCGTTTGAATGAAACGATGGTCTCCCGCGCTATCAATCTTTTGGACGTCCATCCGGATCACAAGGTTGCCGACTTCTTCTGTGGTCTCGGTAACTTCACGTTGCCGTTGGCCGTTCGTTCTCAAAAGGTGATCGGTATCGAAGGTTCCGATCAATTGGTCGAACGTGCTCGCGCCGGTGCTGCCGACAACGGTTTGGCAGAAAAGACCGAATTCGTCGCACGTAATCTCTTTACGTGGTGTGAAGAAGACTGGGATAAGCTCTGGAACCAAATGGGCGGTATTGACCGCGTGTTGATCGACCCGCCGCGTGAAGGTGCTTTGGAATTGGCTCGTACGTTGGCTGCGACCGATAAGCGTCCGGCTCGCATCGTTTACGTGTCTTGTAACCCGGCAACGCTTGCTCGCGACTGTGCCGTGTTGCACCACGAAGGCGGTTGGCACATTCGCTCCGCGGGTGTCATGAACATGTTCCCCCACACTGGCCACGTTGAGAGCATGGCTGTGTTGGAACCGGGTCCGAAGCCTGAAAAGAAGGCTGAAGTCGTTGAAGAAACGGCTCAAGAATCCGCCGAAGCAGAAGCTTAATTGACGATAGTCCAACAGGTCTCCGATTGCGAAAGTAATCGGAGACTTTTTTTCAAATGGCGCTATCCAAATGCCTCACACAGAAGGAGCCCAAAAGCCTAAAATAGTTATATTAAATCCATCCATAAGGAGCTTCGGTCATGACTTATTGGCAAGGTAAGAAATTGGTTTGGAACGGCGATAGCATTTCGTACGGTTCTCAACTCAAAGACATTCGCACGGCTTTTCCGTTATTGGTGGCAGAGCGATTGGGGATGACGGTCGCCAACTACGCGATCGGTGGTGCAACGGTTGCAAAAAAGCCGGGTGCGTATGAATGCTCCTTTGCCGACTTCAAAGAATGGGAAGCCGCCATGGCTGAAGGTCGTTTGGATCCTCAAGCCTCCTACATGGTCAAAGACAATTTCTTTGCACCGCGTCCTTGGCGCTTGTATCACTGTGAAGACGGTCAATGGGTACCGGGCGGCACGGACAATGTGGACGTGGCTCGTACGCCTTTGGTCGATCGTATCGAAGAAATGGATACGGACGCCGATGTCATCGGCATCATGATCGGTACGAACGATTTCTACTACAACTGGACTGCGTTCGGTGAGATGGCTGACGGTTACTACAGTCGCGATGCCGAACACACGATCGCCAATCCTACGACAACGTTCTACGGTGCGATGCATACGATGATGCGCAAGCTTCTTGCCCGTTACCCGGGTAAGGACATTTTCTTGGTCACGCCCATCAAACGCGTACAACAAGACGGTGTCGGCCGCGGTACGTGGGATTATTACTATCCGGAAGAAAAGAATGACTTGGGTTTGACGATGAACGATTATCGTCGAGCCATTCAAGAAATCGCCGAATACTATTCCGTTCCCTGTATCGATCTTTATGCGGTGAGCGGTCTGAATCCTCACATTGATCCCTCGCTCTTTGGCGATAAGGATGAAAAGGTGGTTCACCCCAATGAAGAAGGCCACGAACGCATGGCTTCGATCATTACTGCCTTCATGAAGGCATACCGCTGCTAAAGAATGTGAAAAGGGCGAACGGTAAAAAGTTCGCCCTTAATATATTCGGATCGGCCAAACCGATTATTTCGGTAAGAGTCGGTTCGGATTGAGTCGACCGTTGGGATCGAAGACGCGTTTGATCGCACGCATCATTTCAAGTGCCACCGGGTCTTTGGCGATTCGCATCGTTTCACGCTTTAATTGGCCGATACCGTGCTCGGCACTGATCGTGCCGCCGAAATCCAAGACACGTTGATGGACCCATGCATGGATGTCTTTTTCATGTGCGAACACGATCTTTTGGTCGAGTTCGGGTTTCACGCCCATGTTGAAGTGCAGATTGCCGTCACCGAAATGGCCGAAGACGGACGGTTCCAACCATTCGTAGCGCTCTTGTAATTCACTGCAGACGGTTTCAATAAATTCCACCAAACGGCTTCGGGGGACGGCGATGTCGTGTTTGACGTTGCCGCCGGCTTTTTTATGAGCAGGCGGAATCATTTCGCGAATACGCCAGAAGTCGTTCACGTCATTTTCACTTTGGCTGATCACCCCGTCGAGCACATGGCCCTTTTCAATCAACTCTTCAAGAATCGATTCCACGAGCGTGTCGTTGGCCTCGTTTTGATCGAAGAAGGAAAATTCGATCAAGACGGACCACTCGGTCGGTTCGATTTCGGGTTGACGCACGTCGGGGCATTGCTGAGCCAATTTGGCTAACGTGGGTCGGCTCAATAATTCAAACGCCGTCATCTCCGCATGCATTTGATCGTTAAACGCATTAAAAACCGTTTCCACGCTCTTGAGATCGGCCAGCGACAAGATGAGTGCTCGCGTGTCTTTGGGGCGCGGGTAGAGCTTTAAAACGGCTTCCGTAATCACGGCTAACGTACCTTCGGAACCGATCAATAAGTCTCGCAGATCATAGCCCGAATTGTTCTTACGCAGTGCGTTGAGCTCGTTGATTTCGCGACCGTCAACGAGGACGGCTCGATAGCCCAAAGTTAAGTCGCGCGTCATGCCGTAGCGCAGCACTTGCGTGCCGCCCGCATTGTTGGCTAAGAGCCCGCCCACGGCGGCAGAGCCTTGTGAGGCAAGCGTTAAGGGGAAGAGACGATCATGAGCTTTGGCGGCTTCTTGCAACTCTTGCAATGTCACGCCGGCCTCCGCATGGATCGTGTCATTGACGGGATCCACGGACAGAACGCGGCGCATACGTTTCAAGCTTAAAACGAGTGCACCGGAATTTTTGTCGGGGACCGAGCCGCCGACATTGGAGGTGTTGCCCGATTGGGGAACCACCGGAATTTGATACTTTTCGGTCAGTTTCAACACCGCCACGACTTCGTCGTGATTGGCCGGCAGTGCTACGGCAATCGCATCGCCGATGTAACGGCGACGATCATCGATAATATAGGGCGCAATTTCTTTTTCATCGGTGATGGCATAGCGACCTAAAAGTGCATGTAATTCGGTGAGGAAGTCCATGATCGTGTCAAAACTCAGTATGATTGGCAGTATCCATTCTAACCGTTTCGAGATGTGAGATGAATTGGGAGCTTGACGAGTATAAGCACCGACCGACCCGCGTGGTGATCAAAGAACTCTCAGAATTTGTCATTGAGCGTTTTAATGACACGCAATTGTTTCAAGTGGCCTCAAGCTTGACCTTGACCACGGTGTTGTCGTTGGTGCCTTTGATCGCCGTGATGTTGGTGTCCTTTGCCGTTTTTCCGGCGTTTGCCGAAAGTCGTGCTCATCTTGAGGCATTTATTTTCTCAACGCTGTTACCCGACGGCTATCGCGACCAGATCATCAATTATCTTCGTACGTTTTCTTCACACGCTTCGGGTTTGACCACGTTCGGTTTGATCGGTTTGTTGGTGACGTCGTTGTTATTGATCAATACCGTTGATGAAACGCTCAATCGCATTTTCCACGTTCGTCAAATGCGACCGGTCATGCAACGCGTTCTGATTTATTGGGCACTTTTGACGGTGGGTCCGATGGTCATTGCCGGCAGTTTGACACTCACAAACGTGTTGGCGGTCGATGATGCGATCCAAGGCATGATGCCGGGGTGGTGTGCCATTGCATTGCAACTTTTGATGCAGACGCTCGGTTATGCAGCCCTGTATGTTTATGTGCCCAATTGCGTGGTGTCTTGGCGTCACGCCTTGATTGGGGGTGGCGCGGTGGCTGTGGCCGGTATCGCCGTGAAGTGGGGCTTTAGCCTGTACTTGAGTTCCGGTCCCTTGACCTCGATCTACGGTGCTTTCACCGCCGTTCCCGTTGTACTCTTATGGATTTACTTGACGTGGATTTTGGTGTTGGCCGGTGCGGCGATCGCTGCAACGATTCCGATGTTGATGAGCGGTCGTTTTGCCGATACCCATCGCACCGGTAATGATTTCTTAACGGGGATTGCGCTTCTTTATACCTTGATGATCGAGCAAGAAAAGGGACGTACGGCCATTTCGATTCGTGAGTTATGCAATGCCGTCGACTCGTATCCGGAAGCCGCCGGGGCCATTTTGGAACGATTGAGTACGATTGGCTATGTCGGACGTATTAAAGACGATCGCCGCAACGATGAGCTTTGGGGACTGTTGGTTTCACCGCAGCAAACGACGTTGGCGCCGGCTGTGGAAGCGTTATTGGTTGACGGACAGAATTCGTTGATCGCCAAAGAAAACGCACCGCTTCACGATTGGTATGCACTCGTGGCAAATGCCGAGTGGCGTCAGCGCCCGATGAGTGAGATCCTTCGTTTTGTGCATCCGCTCAACTAAATTGAGCGTCTTAAACGCAAACGCCACTCAAAAGAGTGGCGTTTTGCTATCTGGGGCAGGTTACTTCAGAGCCCAACCTTGCTTATTCAAGAATTCCTTGATGAAGGGGCGACGTTCGCGCTTCAAGGTCGGATCAAGCTTAGCCTTCCAAGACGTGAGGGGATGAGCCGGGTCACGTTGCGTGTAGTATTGGCAAAGCGTGTCGTTATAAGCGGCCAATTCTTCGTCGGACGGTTCGCGATATTCGTTTTCGCAGCAGAGGATTTCGACCGGCAAACGCGGCTTCGTATCATTGCGAACAGCCGGATAACCGAACGTCAAACCAACGACCGGGAACGTGTTCTTCGGTAACTTCAAAAGCTCGGCCACTTCATTGATCTTCGTGCGGATACCGCCGATGAAACAACCGCCCATGCCGAGGGCTTCGGCAGCCGTCAACGTGTTTTGGCACATCAAAGCGCTATCGGTGCAACCCACCAACAATTGTTCGGTCCAGCCAAGATCCACATCGCCGTTGCAAACGCGTTCGTCTCGGTGGTAGTCAGCGCAGAACACCCAGAATTCCGGCGCATTCAACACTTGAGCTTGATTGCCGGCGTATTCGGCCATCTTGGCACGCACTTCCGGATCCGTCACACGGATAATCGTCACGGCTTGCAAGAAGCAAGACGTGGAGCTCGCACGGGCTGCTTCCAAAATGGCCATGCGTTCGTCTTCAGTGATCACACGATCGCTGAACTCACGCACAGACACGTGGTTGATGAGGCTTTTGATGGTCGGGTTTTCAAATGCGGACATGGCTCTTTCTCCATCCAATTAAATCACGCTCTTAATTGTAGTTCGTTTTTTGGCTCATCTCATTGATGATTTCGATAGCCCATTGAGAGTTGACAACCACATCGCGAGCGTGTTGGCTCAAAAGCGAGGCAAATTGTTTTTCAAGCGCATCATAGACCGAGCGGGTACGATCGTTAATCCATACGCCTTGCGATTTACCGCTGGCACTATCGAAAAATTGGATGGCATGCGGTTTGGTGCCTTGGCCTTTGACGAAAAAGACATGGTCGAAGCTGACCCCTTGGGATTGCACTTGGCTGGCAAACATCATTTTCACCAATTCCATCACACGATCGTCAAAGCCAGAGTCCCAGATGGCCAACTTCTCTTGGAAGTCGGGCAGCGAAGTGACTACACGAATGGCGTACGTTTCAGGCTTTTCTTTCAATGCCGTTTTGACAGCTTCATCGGTGTCGTCGGGCAAACTCAACGCGGGCTCTTCGTGAATCTTTTCCAGGGTTGCTTGGATGTGTTCGGCCGTGACGGCGCAATGCACCAAGACTTTGGCAGTCGGATCCAAATAAATGAAACCGTCGGGATTGACCGCTTGATGATGACAGTGCGGGCAGTGCAACGTAAAAAGCGCTCCCGATTGGGCTTTGGCTTTGAGTTCAGGATTTTTCGACAGATCGATCGTGCGGTGAGCGGTGAAGAAAAAATATTTGCCGCACTGAGGGCAGGCGATCGAATTGGTATGCGTGGTCATGGATAAGCCTTTCTAATACGGAAGGCTTAATTGTAGAAGGTTTTTTCAGTGGACAAAACAAAACCGACGCCAAGAGAGCGTCGGTTTCATGAATCGGCGTAATCAGATCGAATTACTTCAACACTTCGAAGATTTGATCGCGGATGTATTCGATGTTACCGCTACCGCAAACCGTCACGTGCTTCGGAGCAATTTCAAGACCCGATGCATACAAGTCTTGGAAGTACTTCACGATCGGTTCCGTTTGAGCGTGGTACGTAGCCAAGCGTTGCTTAACGACTTCTTCCTTATCGTCATCACGGATGATCAACGGATCGCCCGTCACGTCATCCTTGCCTTCAACCTTCGGCGGGTTGTAGACGATGTGGTACGTACGACCGGAAATCGGGTCGACACGACGACCGCCCATGCGGGTAACGATTTCTTCATCCGGGACCTTGATTTCGAGCAAGTAGTCAACCGGGATACCGGCAGCTTCCAAAGCTTCAGCTTGGGGAACCGTACGCGGGAAACCGTCGAACAAGAAACCGCCTTGGCAATCGGGTTGAGCCAAGCGTTCGCGGACCAATTCGATGATGATATCGTCGGAGATCAATTCGCCGCGAGCGATCGTTTCCTTGGCTGCCAAACCGACGTGGGAGCCTTCCTTGATGGCCTTGCGAAGCATGTCACCGGTGGAAATTTGGGGGATGCCAAACTTCTCACAGATATGCTTTGCTTGAGTACCCTTACCGGCGCCCGGGGGGCCAATCAAAATGACGCGCATGAATATGTCTCCTTTTTGAACAATTTCGTCATTTACCCAAATCTGCTTATGGGAGAAATAACGGATTCTAATATGTCAGACGAAATATTGCTTGAGTTTTGTTAATTTATTTTAGAAAAAAACGCTTTTTTATGCGATGAAATGATTTTATTGGGGTAATAAATTCAATTCATATTTGCTTTTGCCTAATTATTGGGCATGTTGCATAAGTTATCCATATGCACTGGCAATGATAATGAGAGGCGCTGAGCGTCTTGTTTCTGAGTTTTTCGTTTTTTGTCGATCTGTAGTGACCGATTAGGGCAATTGAGCAATAAGTCGCAGAAATGATTTGTGGCGCAATTGCTGAAGTCGATGGGCTCGAAGGCCGAACTTCAGTGACTGCGCCACGACAATCGTAATTAATAAAATGAAACGAATTTATTGAGCGGATAATGCTTGTTCATAAGCCGCACAGGCTCGTTCCAAGTCTTCTTGGGTGTCCACACCGGCAGGCAAAGCACCGAGCAAAACCTTGACGGCGATCTTCACGCCGTACCAAAGGGCGCGAAGCTGTTCCAAGCTTTCCATCTTTTCGATCGGTGCTTGTTCCCAATGCGGGAATTGCTTCAAGAATTTCACGCGATAAGCGTACAAACCGATGTGACGCAACGGGTGAAGATCGGCAGGCAATTCGTTCATGTTTTCACGGAAAGCATCGCGAGCCCAAGGAATCGGTGCACGGCTAAACGTGATGGCCTTGCCGGCGTGATCCAAAACGACCTTGACGACGTTGGGGTTCATGAATTCTTCCATATCATGGATTTCATGAGCGGCCGTAGCCATTTGGCAGTCAGGGTTGGCAGCCAAGAGTTCGGCGACCTCGCGAACGACTTCCGGCGGAATCAACGGCTCGTCACCTTGAACGTTGACGACAATGTCTTCATCATCAAGGCCCATGGTCGTGACGGCTTCGGAAAGGCGGTCGGTACCCGTGGGGTGATTGGCATCGGTCAGCAATGCCTTGACACCGTGAGCGGTGCATGCATCAACGATACGAGCGTCATCGGTTGCAACCACGACGGATTGAGCACCGGAACTTTCAGCACGAGCGGCCACGCGGACCACCATCGGCACACCAGCGATCAATTTCAAAGGCTTTTCCGGCAAACGGGTAGAAGCCATACGAGCCGGGATGACGGCATGAAAATTCACGTTGCTCATAATCGTTACTCCGAAACTTTGGTCAAACGGTCGTTGTATTGTTGAGCTTGCTCTTGAGTCAATGCCGTGGCTTGCTCCGGAATCATGTTCGGAATGTCGTTGGACACGTCAAAACCCAAACGGCAGCGCGGGCAGTTGAGCGTTTGTAATTCTTGATCATAAACGACCGGGCCTTTGCAGACCGGGCAAACCAAGGTGGCGGTCAAACGAGGATCCAAAGCCATGGTTAGTTTTCCTTTTTACTAATTTTTTCGATGATCAAATCGACCAAATACGGGTCAATGTCAACGAGGTAATCAACGACACAGATACGAGAGTCGTTAGCGATCTCAGGGATTTGACGACACTTCACACCGTCTTTACCGGTGATCAACATGAAGTCTTCCTTGCGATCCTTAAACGGATTGGTCGAGAAATCGAAGTGGTCACCCAACTCCATCGTTTCGCCTTCGATATCGTGAGCACGAAGCTTGGCAAAGAAACGACCCGGAGCGGCAATGCCGGCGGCAGCCAACACGGGCTTACCGGACAGTGCGATTTCTTCGAGCGTGTATTCGTAGTTACCGTCCAAGGACTTCGCCGTACCCAACACGCCGGTAGCGGCAAAGCGAGGCGTACGCGTCGTCAACACGTCTTCGTTGGCATTCAAAACGATGGCGTCGACTTCATCCAAACGGCTCGGCGGTTCACGCAACGGACCGGCGGGCAAGACCCAACCGTTACCGATACCGTGTGCACCGACAACGGCCAATTCCACGTCGCGGTGCAACGCATAATGTTGCAAACCGTCGTCGGAAATGAGGATGTTGCAGGACGGATTCTTCTTTAACAAGAGTTTGGCAGCCGCCACGCGATCGCGACCGACAGCCACCGGAGCACGCGTCTTTTGAGCGATCAAAAGCGGCTCGTCACCGGCGATGTCTGCAGAAGTGTCGGGGGTGATCATTTGCGGCGCGTCATCTTTACGGCCGAAACCGCGAGAGATGATGCCGGGGTTGTAACCGCGTTGACGCAATTCCTTCACGAGGGCGACCGTGACCGGCGTTTTACCGGTACCGCCGACATAGATATTGCCGACGACGACAACGGGCACAGGAAGCTTAGCCGGGTTGGAATTTTTACGGCGAGAAGCGGCAACGCCCATGAACAACAACGAGAGCGGGGCCATCGTGAGGGCCAACAGACCGCGTTTTGTCCATTGGTTGTGGAGCCAAGATTCGATTTTAGCGCGCATGGTCAGCTCCTTTGCTCATGGCGCAGCGGATGGTTCGTATAGGGACAGTACTGTCAGAAGACATTGTGGTAAGGATAGCCTTATGGCGACTAGCCTTCGTTAAAAATAAAACTCGCTAATCATACCAAAAAAAATCTTGAGGACAACCCTACCACGGAACACGTAGGAAAAAAGTTTCCGACAAAGACGATTTTAGCTAAAAAAGGCTCTCTAAAAATCGACTCAAAGGGGTTAAATTCGTTAAGCTTGGAGAGTTAAAAAATGACTCTCTAATCTATAGAAGATGATTTACCAAGACTTCAATCCTTTCGATGAAGAGCCCAAGTATGAGCCCGCCGTCATTTCGGTGACCGCACTGAATCGTCGTGTGGCGCAGATGCTGCAAAGCGGGTTCGGTTCGATGTGGGTTCGCGGTGAGATTCGTGGCTTTATGCAGGCGGCTTCGGGTCATTGGTATTTCACGCTCAAAGACGAAGGCGCCGAAGTTCGCTGTGCCATGTTTGCCGGTAGCAACCGTCGTTTAGGTTTTTATCCGAAAACGGGTGATAAAGTTGAAGTTCGTGCTCGAGTTTCGCTCTATCAACCTCGCGGTGAATATCAGTTGGTGGTCGACGGTATGCGTCATGCCGGCTTGGGTAATCTTTATGAGCAATTTTTACGTTTGAAAGACAAGCTCCAACGCGAAGGCCTTTTTGATGCCGAGCGTAAGAAACCGATTCCCGAAATGGCGACGCGTATCGGTGTCGTGACCAGTTTGCAAGCCGCGGCGCTTCGAGATGTCATCACGACGCTTTCTCGTCGTGCCCCGTATGCTCAAATCGTGATTTATCCCAGCAGTGTGCAAGGGGTTGATGCACCTTTTGAATTAATTGAAGCCATGCGTGCCGCCGAGGATCGTCAAGAAGTCGATGTCGTGTTATTGGTTCGCGGTGGCGGCTCACTGCAAGATTTATGGGCATTTAATGATGAAGCGTTGGCTCGCCAAATCGCAGCGATGTCCATTCCGGTGATTGTGGGGGTCGGTCATGAATCCGATACGACGATTGCCGATTGGGTGGCTGATCGTCGAGCCGCAACACCTACGGCGGCCGCCGAAATGGCAACGGTAGCCATCGAAGCGTTGTTACAACGCCAAGAATCGTTGGTCGGTTATTTGGATCAACTTTTCGATCGCCGATTCGAAGAATTCACTCAACGTTTGGATTGGGCTCAAAGTCAATTGCGAACCCCACAAGAGTTGCTCGATCGCGAAAAGCGTCGTTTGATCGGCGCCGCTCGTGCGTTGGAAGATGCCATGGCGATGGTTTTGGCTCGCAAATCGCAACAACTTCATTTATTAGAACAGTCTCGACAACATGCTCGTCCCGATTGCTCCGGTGAGTGGCTCGAACGACTTCAGATGCAGTTGAATACACTTTTCTCACAACGTTTACAAATGGAAGCGGCTCGTTTGGGACAGTTGCAAGTAGTATTGCAAGAGACCGATCCGAAGGCGCTTTTAAAGCGCGGCTACTCGATGGTGACCGATGATAAGGGTCGTGTCATTCAAAGTGTGACTCACTTGACCGAGGGCGATTCCATTACCATTGTGATGAGTGACGGTACGGTGACGGGTGATGTCAAACGGATCGACGAACAAAATGAATGAAAAACCAGAAGGAGAAAATCATGGCCTTCCAACTCCCTAAGTTGCCTTATGCATTGAATGCATTGGCTCCGGTCATTTCGGAAGAAACGATGCAATACCACTACGGTAAGCATCATCAAACCTATGTCAACAACCTCAATCAGTTGGTTGCCGGTAAACCCTTTGAGCACATGATGCTCGATGAAGTCGTGATGATGAGTGCTGGTTTCGATCAAGCCGTTTTTAATAACGCGGCTCAAGCTTGGAATCACACGTTCTTCTGGATGTGTTTGTCTCCGCGCGGCGGTGGCCAACCGGGTGGCCGTTTGTATAACGACATCGTGGCAAAGTGGGGTTCTTTTGAAGCGTTCCGTGACGATTTTGTTGCCAAGGCAGCCGGCAATTTCGGTTCGGGTTGGACTTGGTTGGTCTTTAATCCGGAAACCGAAGGCCTTGAAATCGTTAATACGTCCAATGCCGAGACGCCGTTGGCGAGCGATAACATCCCGCTCTTGGTCGTGGACGTTTGGGAACACGCTTATTACATCGATTATCGCAATGCGCGTGTTGACTTCGTGCGCGGCGTGATGGATCGTTTGGTCGACTGGGATTTCGTTTCCCGAAATTACTATCGCGCTTGTTAAGCGGATTCGTTAATACACGTTGGGGAGCCATTCGCTCCCCAATTTCTTTTTAGTCGAGTTTTAACGCGGCGTTCGGTCGGATTTGGTGTCGTTTGAACCAATCGCGATTGACTTCCAAAGCGTAGGCAACCGGCCGTTCTGAGCAGTGTCGCGTATCGGTTTGTCGCTTCATGGTCGACACTTTAATGAGTTTCATTTTCTCATCGAAAAAGCCGACATCCAAATCAATCGGTACGTCACGCATCCACATGCAAACCGAGCGGGGATTTAAAAAAACAAAAAGCATCCCATGGTTGTCCGGCAAGTGAGATCGATGTTGAAGGCCCCGTCGTTGATCTTCGGGGGTTTGAGCAATTTCCACGATTAACGGGACATTGTCGACGGAAATGGAGAAGGTGGCTGCAAGGGCCGTCGAATTGAACGCTTGAACAAGGGCGGCGGCTCCTAATACAAAGAGCCCTTTTCGAAATGCCGAGGTTAAGCGCATACAAGTCATATTAGTTTTGTTTCGGTTCCTGTGGAACCACTTTGGTTGCATGAAGGCCACGCTCGGTGCGTTCACTGTCAAAATAAACGCGTTGATTGGTTACGAGCGTTTTTCGTCCGTGCATGATCACGACTCGATAATGCACAAAGACTTCTTCCGGTTCGTCATCGCCATGGATAAATCCGTAGCCTTTATTGTCGTCGAACCACTTAATGGTGCCTTGTTTCATAAAGGGAGGTTATGGTTTGTATCTCGTCATCGTAACATCCTTAACGAGCGAGTGCTATGGCCAAATGGCTAAAGTTGCATAGAAAAGCGCTTCGATTTCGTGAAATAAAGACGATTTGTTTAGAATGTGACCCATTAGAAAATGGGAGACACATCATGATGAACGAAGAATTGGCTCATGACATTTCGATGAATTTGCCCGATGAAGTTTGGTGCTTGAATATGGTTGAGCGCTATCGTCGTGCCCGTCACTGCTCGGAATTCTGTACGTTTGACGGCGATCGTTATTTTATTCGCGGTGTCTTGTCCGTTCCTTTTGCTTATTGCGAAGGTGACTTCACGTGGGGCGTGTGGTGTGAAGTTTCTCAAGCCGATCACGATGCATTTGTTGCGGCTTATGAAACGGATACGTTGGATCGTTTGACGACGCTTGAAGGTCGTTTGGCCAATGAAGTACCGGGCTACGAAGCCAGTATCGGAGAACCCGTTGAAATTCAAATCTTAGCCGATGCTCGTCCCGACTTTGTGATGAAGGGTGAAGGTGATTTGGCGCAAGAGCAACGTGAAGGTTTGACGCTTGAACGTCATGAAGAGCTTCACGATATCCTCTTTGGTGATGACGAAGAGTTTGAAGACGAAGAGTAATTCGCAAGAGCCATAAAAAAAGCGACGTGATCAAACGTCGCTTTTTCGTTAGTGTTTGCCGGTTGAACCGAACCCGCCGGTGCCGCGGTCGGAAGCTTCGAATTCATCGACCACTTCCATTTCCATCTGAATGACGGGAACGATGACCAATTGGGCGATGCGTTCCATCGGCTCGATGGTAAACGGCGTTTCGGAGCGATTCCAGGTCGAGACCATCAATTCGCCTTGGTAGTCGGAGTCAATCAAGCCGACAAGATTGCCTAAAACGATACCGTGCTTGTGGCCGAGACCGGATCGGGGAAGGATCATGGCAGCGTAGCCCGGATCCTTTAAATGAACGGCCAAACCCGTTTTGATGAGTTTCGTTTCACCCGGTTGCAAGACCAAAGGCTCATCCAACATGGCTCGCAAATCAAGCCCGGCGGAACCCGTCGTTGCGTAAGCGGGCATTGCTTCGCGAAGACGGTCATTCATAATTTTGACTTCGACTTTCACTTACGTTTCCTTCCCAAAATTGCTGTTGAGAACATCCCGAAAATAAAGATTCCCATGCCGGTGAAGATGACGGATTCTTCACCCAAAATGCCGCCTAACGCAAAGCAACCGAAACCGGCAAAAATGCATAACGGGGTGAGCGCTTTGGCCAATTGTTGTCGACCTTGGACTTTCGACTTCTCTTTTAACGCTTCTCGGCGTTGGGCGGTCGGATCCATTTGTCGGGCAACGTCCACTTTACGATTGGCTTTCAAAAGCTCCTGTTGCAGGGTATCGGCCGTCTTTGCCATGTCGGCATCGGTCACTTGAGCGGCTTTTAAATGATCGATCGCGCCACGATTGAGTTCCTCAATATAGCGCGCGAAGTCGCCGTTTTTGGGTTCCAATTTGGTCGGATCGAAAGCTGCCATCAGTTGACCTCCTGAGCGATCTTGGCAACCAAGGCTTGAGCAATTTGTTCTTTGCTAGCACGGGCAAGCGGGGTGGCTTGGTCTCGTTCGACAAAGACGACGGTATTGCTGTCTTGGCCTAAAGCGTCTTGAACAAGGTTGGCAACAATGAGCGGCACACGTTTGCGATAGACCTTGGCGCGCGCGTTATCGATCAAGTTGTCGGTTTCTGCGGCAAAGCCGACGCAGTAGGGTGCATTTTCAAGGGATGCCACACTGGCCAAAATATCCGGATTTTCTTCAAAAATGAGTTCCGGCGTATCGGACGTATAACCCTTTTTGATTTTGTGGGTGGCCGGGTTAGCGATACGCCAGTCAGCCACAGCAGCTACGGAAATGAAGACTTCGTGGCGTGAGACTTCATTCATCACGGCACGGTACATTTCATAGGCCGTCGTCACATCAATGCGACGAACACCGGCCGGGGTCTTCAAATGCGTGCGACCGGCCACCAAGGTCACTTCTGCACCGGCCAAGGCACAGGCCTTCGCAATGGCAAAGCCTTGTTTGCCGGAAGACAGATTGGTGATGCCGCGCACCGGATCGATCGGTTCGAACGTGGGACCGGCGGTAATCAACACGCGGCAACGATCCAACACACGAGGCGAGAAAGCACCTTCCAAGAGTTCAATGATTTCGGTCGGTTCCAACATACGACCGCTGCCCATGTCGCCGCAAGCTTGTTCACCGGCAGCCGGCCCCAAGATGATGGCGCCGTCTTGCATCAATTGCTTGACGTTGCGCTGGGTGGCTTGGTTTTGCCACATATTGATGTTCATAGCCGGTGCAAATGCCACCGGGCAACGGCGAGCCAAAATGGCGGCACTCATCACGTCGTCGGCAATGCCTTGAGCGGCTTTTGCGAGAATGTTGGCGGTGGCGGGAGCGACCAAGAAGAGGGCGGCATCGCGCGTCGCATCAATGTGCGGAATCGTGTGTTCGGGATCGTTCCAATCGCTCGTGATGACTTCCTTGGCGCCTAAGGCTTTGAAAGTCAACGGGGTGACAAAGCGCTGAGCGCTCTCGGTCATAATCACGGAACAGACGGCCCCTTTCTTCGTCAAAAGACGTAACAACTCACAGCTTTTATAGGCGGCGATGGAACCCGTGACGCCCAAAACGATCTTTTGTCCGGACAACATAGGACGGCTTACTCCTTATCGTGAGCAGGCTTCATGAAGCTTTCCAAAATCATTAGGCCAGCGCCGCCGACGATTGCCATGTCGGCAACGTTGAATGCAGGCCAATGCCAATGTTGATAATGGAAATCTAAGAAATCGATGACATACCCATAAATTATACGGTCAAAGAGATTGCCGATAGCACCGCCCATGATGAGGGCTAAGGCCAAGCAAAAGAGCGTTTCGTGGGTATGTTTATAAATGAGGTAAGAGCACACACCGACGGCGACGACAGCGATTGCCGAAAAGAGCAATACCTGCCAACCACCGCTGGTGGCTAAGAAAGAAAAGGCGGCGCCATAGTTATAAACCAGCACGAGATTGAAGAAACTCGTGATGGCCAGGCGCTCGCCATAATAGAAATTCGAGAGCACGATCGACTTCGTGAAGAAGTCGATCGCGAAAACGATCAATGCGAGTGCGAACCAGGGCAACATCGCTTTGATGGAGGACGGTGTCGCACTCATCGATCGGATCCCTCAATTAAGCAAAGCGACGTGCTTCGCCTTCGCCGAAGAGGTTTTCGGCACAACGTGCGCAAAGCGTCGGGTGTTCGGCAACCGTACCCACCGTCGGGTGATAGTGCCAGCAACGTTCGCACTTTTGAGCTTCAGCCACGTGAGCGCTGATGGCGCGTTCACCCTTAGCGAGCGTTGCGCGGCTCGTGATCATCACGAAGCGCAATTCGTCGCCGAGCGTGGCGAGCAAGTCGTATTCTTCACCGTCACAAACGATGTCGACTTCGGCTTGCAAAGAAGAGCCCATTTGACCGGCAGCGCGCAAGTCTTCGATGACCTTTTGCACGTCCGTACGCGTAGCGCGGATCTTTTCCCACTTAGCGAGCAAGGCTTCGGCATCGGCCATCACCGGAAGGTCGAAGAATTCTTCCGTGAAGATCGTTGCAGACTTGCCCGGTTCGAAGATAGCGAATGCTTCTTCAGCCGTGAAGGAGAGGATCGGAGCCATCAAGCGCAAGTAAGCGGCCGTGATGTACCAAAGTGCCGTTTGAGCGGAGCGGCGAGCGTGGCCCGTCGTTGCCGTCGTGTAGAGGCGGTCCTTCAACACGTCGAGGTAGAAGCTACCCAAGTCTTCGGAAGCGAAAGCTTGAAGCTTGGAGACGATCGGGTGGAATTCATTGTCGTTGTAAAGAGCAATGACTTCCTTTTGCAATTGAGCCACGCGAGCGATAGCCCAACGGTCGAGTTCGACCATGTCTTCGAAACCAACGGCATCCTTAGCGATGTCGAAGTCGCTCGTGTTAGCGAGCAAGAAGCGCAACGTGTTACGGATACGGCGATAGCTGTCGGTGACGTGCTTAACGATCGTCTTACCGAAGCTGATTTCACCCGTGTAGTCCGTGGAAGCCATCCACAAGCGCAAGATTTCAGCACCGTAGGTCTTCGTGGCATCGTCCAACTTGACCGTGTTACCCAAGCTCTTACTCATCTTGCGGCCTTGTTCGTCGACCGTGAAGCCGTGCGTCAAGAGGCCCTTGTACGGTGCACGACCGTCGAGCATAGCGCCGATCAACAAGGAGGAGTGGAACCAACCGCGGTGTTGGTCGGAGCCTTCCAAATAGAGGTCGGCCGGCCAACCGAGCGTGTCCTTGTGGCTACCGCGCATCACGGTAGCGTGCGTGGAACCGGAGTCGAACCACACGTCGAGAATGTCGGTGGTCTTGACGTAATCCTTGGCTTCTTCTTCGCTCATGAAATCTTCAGCCTTGGCTTGCGTCCACGTTTCGATACCGCCTTGTTCAACCTTTTGTGCCACGAGTTCCATGAACTCGAGCGTCTTCGGATGCAATTCACCCGTCACGCGATGCGTGAAGTAGGGCAACGGCACACCCCAGTTACGTTGACGAGAGATACACCAGTCCGGACGGTTGGCGATCATGGCGTGCAAGCGGTTGTAACCCCAGCTCGGGTAGAACTTCGTGGCATCAACGCCTTCCAAGGCGATTTCACGCAAGCTCTTTTCTTGTTCCGTACCGATTGCCGGCTTGGTGTCGGCGTCGCTGTGATCCATGCGAATGAACCATTGGCTCGTGGCGCGATAGATGAGCGGCGTCTTGTGGCGCCAGCAGTGCATGTAGCTATGGACTTGCTTGGAGTAGTGCAAGAGCACACCGGCCTTTTGCATCGTTTCGCAAATGACGGGGTTAGCCTTCCAGATGTGCAAGCCACCGAAGAGCGGCAACGTATCAGCGTAAACGCCGTTGCCCATCACTGGGTTCAAGATTTCATCGTTGGTGATGCCGTTCTTCTTGCAAACGGCAAAGTCTTCCGTACCGTAAGCCGGAGCGGCGTGAACGATACCCGTACCGGCCGTTGCGTCAACGTAGTCGGCCAAGTAAACCGGGCTGAAGCGATCGTAAGCCGGTTCAAATTGAGAAAGCGGGTGCTTGAAGCGAACGTGATCCAATGCTTCGCCCTTGACCGTAGCGACGATTTCGCCCGTCATGCCGTAACGCTTCAATGCGTCTTCGGCAAGCTTGTCACAAAGGATCAAGAAGCGGTCTTCGCAACGAACCAAAGCGTAGTCCAATTCCGGATGCATGTTCAATGCTTGGTTGGACGGAATCGTCCACGGCGTCGTCGTCCAGATGACCGTGTAAACGGGCATATCAAGCGTAACGCCGTAGATGCCTTGGACCTTGTCGTGGTCTTCTGCGGACAACGGGAATGCAACGTCGATCACCGGACCTTCGATGTCCTTGTATTCGACTTCGGCTTCAGCCAATGCGGATTGGCAGTCGAAGCACCAGTTCACCGGCTTCAAACCGCGATACACGTAGCCCTTTTTCATCAAATCGGCCAACACGCGGATTTGCGTGGCTTCCGTGTCATAGCGCAACGTCAAGTAAGGATCGGCCCAGTCGCCCAACACGCCCAAACGCATGAAGCTCGTGCGTTGCTTAGCCATCTGTTCCTTGGCGTAAGCGCGAGCCTTGGATTGAAGTTCAACGATCGGAAGGTTCTTACCGTAGAGCTTTTCGATTTGGATTTCGATCGGCATGCCGTGGCAGTCCCAACCTGGCACGTACGGGGTGTCGTAACCCATGAGCGTGCGGGACTTCAAGATGATGTCCTTCAAAATCTTGTTTGCGCCGTGACCCAAGTGGAGGTCACCGTTCGCGTACGGAGGACCGTCGTGCAAAATGAACGTCTTCTTGCCCTTACGAGCTTGACGGATCACGCCATAGATATCCTTTTGTTGCCATTCTTCGATCCAAGCCGGTTCGCGTGCGGGCAAGTTACCGCGCATCGGGAACGGCGTATCGGGCAGGTTAAGCGGATACTTTTTCGATTCTTCTTGAGTAGCTTTTGCCATCTCGGTTCTCCTTGGTCCCCTCGGACTCTTCAAGGTTAGTCAAACAAATCCCGTATCAGAAACGATCGGGGGGTAATTCGGTAATGGGATCGTCAGAAGTGGCCAAACCCAAGATCTGACGAGCTTTTTGTGCGTCGGCGTTGATTGCCGCTTTCAATTCATCGAGGCCGGCGAACTTTTGGTCGTCGCGCAACTTTTCAATGAATTCGATACGAGCCAAATGGCCGTAGCAGTCGCCGCTGTAGTCGAAGATGTGAGTCTCCAACAAATATTTTTTCGGTTGACCGACCGTTACGGTCGGGCGTGACGTGACGGTAGCCACGCCGGCCAAACGATACGGAGCCAAGCCGTGAACGAACACGGCGTAGACACCGCGGATGGCGGGTTCGCCGTATTTGTCAACCGGGATGCAATCCATGTTGATCGTCGGGAAGCCCAATTGGCGACCCAATTGTTGGCCGTGGATGATGCGACCGGTGACGTGATAGTGGTGGCCCAAGAGTTTGGTGGCTTCGTACATGTCGTTGTCAGCCAAAGCCTTGCGCAAACGTGTGCTCGAGATGCGCTCGTTACCGTGATAGAGCGTGGGGGTGATTTCAACTTCAAAGCCCAATTCCTTGCCCAACTCAATCAAGGTGTCAACGTTGCCGGCACTCTTGGCACCAAAATGAAAGTCTTCGCCTACCGTAACCCAACGGGCGTGCAAACCTTCGACCAAAATTTCTTGGGCGAATTGACGCGGCGTCATCGAGGCAAGACGTTCATTGAAATTCAAAAAGAAAACACGCTGAATACCGCATGCACCGATATCGAGTACGCGGTCGCGCATGTTGATCACACGCGGAAGATTGGCGCCGTCTTTGGAGAAAAACTCTTTCGGGTGCGGTTCAAAGGTGACTGCACACGGCATAAGCCCACGGATGTCTGCTGCTTGAACGGTTTGTTCAAGCAAGGCTTGGTGACCACGGTGTACGCCATCGAAATTGCCGATGGCAACGGCGCAGTCAAACTTTCTCCATTCCGGCGGGACGCCACGAAAAACTTTCATAAATCTGCAGAAAAATTCGGTCGTCACGACCGAAAAACAATCGATTCGTAAAAAACAAGGAATTTTAGCAGATAGGGATTGAAAAATAAGCGAATTTCGCACTTTCAGGCCTATCGAAAGGCGGTTTTGTAAGGCAATTGTTGTAACTTTTTCCTCAAATGGTCTTGGTACAATCTGCGGATTCTCAATTTCGTTTTTCTCTATGCGACAACTGCTCGATTTTTTGCGTCAAATCGATCCGACACACCATGCCACTCGACTCATTTTTTTAATCGTCGGGGCTTCGTGCGCCGTGTGGGCAGCAATGGTTCCGTTTCTCAAGATTCGTTTGGGTGTCGATGAAGCACAATTGGGCTTGTTGCTGCTTTGTTTAGGGGCGGGTTCGATTTGTGTGATGCCCTTTACGGGCACGCTCGTTGCCAAGTTCGGCTGTCGTCGTGTCATTGCGTTCGCATTGACTTTGTCACTGCTGACGTTGCCGTTGATTGCTACCGTTTCCTCCGTTTGGATGGCCGCTTTGGTGATTGCGTCTTTTGGCGCTTTGGTGGGGGCGGCCGATGTCGCGATGAATATCCAATCGGTGATCGTTGAAAAACGTTCGGGGCGAGCCATGCTCTCGGGTTTTCATGCGATGTTCTCTGTCGGGGGATTGTTAGGGGCCTTGGCGGTTACGTTGCTTTTTAATGTCAATTTAAGTGAATTGGCTACGGTTGTAGTCATGTTGTCAACTTTTGTTGTTGGCTTGCTTTACGCGGTTCCTCGTTGTATCGAACGATCGGAGCCGGCAAATGACCAACCCCACGAATCCCCAAAAGGGCGTCTTTCCGGATTTGTCATTTTTGTCGGCGTGCTCTGCTTTGTTATGTTTTTGACCGAGGGTAGCGTCATGGATTGGTCGGCCGTTTACCTTCGTGAGGTCTCAGGGCTTAGTGCGGAAAATGCGGCTTTGGGTTTTGCATTTTTTTCGGCCACCATGACCGTGGGGCGTTTAACAGGGGATCGAGTCATTGCTCGTTTGGGGCGACAAAAGACAGTACTTATTGGCGGTGCTTTGAGTAGTGCAGCGTTTGCACTCTTAGCCTTGGGTATCGAAGGGGCGATGGCATTGATTGTTTTTGCATTGATTGGTCTGGGCGCATCGAATTTGATTCCGGTCTTTTTCTGGGCGGCCGGCAATCAACGAGTGATGCCCGTGGAGCAGGCAATGGCCACGGCTTCGACCTTGGGATATTTGGGAATTTTGGCCGGACCGGCGGCGATTGGGTTTGTGGCACACGCGGTTTCGCTTCCCTTTGCTTTTGCGATCATTGCCGCGATGGTTGCGGCGGTGAGCCTGAGTTCGTATTTTTTAGGAAAATAATTTCCTTTTCGCTTACGCTGTATTTTTGTTAAAGCGCTGAATTTTCAGCGCTTTTTCATTTTTGCGCGAGAGACTCGTTTTGCCCTAGAAAGGGCATCAAAATGATAAAATAAATCGTTTAACACAATTTGTATTCATGCTCGGTTTCTCCGTTGTTTCACCAAGGGGGAAATGGGGGCGTTTTTCTTTGATAAACAGGAAAGAAATCATGAAAAAAATCGTCGTTCTGATCTCCGGTCGTGGTAGCAATTTCGTTGCCATTCAAGAGACGGCTTTGCGTGAACAATGGGAAGAAACGATCGGTGCAAAGATCGTGGCCGTGATCAGCAATCGACCCGAAGCCAAAGGTTTGGAATTGGCTCGCGGTTACGGTATCGAAGCCGTAAGCCTCGACCATAAGCTTTTTGAAACGCGTGAAGCGTTCGAAGAAAAGCTCTTGGAATTGGTCCAATCCTACGAACCCGATTTGGTTGTTTTGGCCGGTTTCATGCGCATTCTCACCGAAGGCTTCGTGAAGCACTTCCCGGGCAAGATCCTCAACATTCACCCGGCATTGTTGCCGTCCTTTAAGGGTTTGGATACGCACCAACGCGCTATCGACGCCGGCGTTCGCGCTCACGGTACGACCGTCCACTTCGTGACGGCTGCTTTGGACGGCGGTGCCATCATCGGTCAAGCCGTGGTGCCCGTTTTGCCGAGCGATGACGAACACACGTTGGCCGATCGCGTTTTGGGTTATGAACACCAACTCTTCTCTCGTGCTGTGAAGGCATGCGTGGAAGGCAAGATCCAATACGTGAACGAACGTGCCGTGATGGATGATGAAACGGCCCTTTCTTTGACCCTTTTGGCTCACTAAAAAAATAAAAATGGCAGAAAAAACGTTTTCCTCTCGTCGTACGAGCACGCGCCGTCCGACCGAGAAAAAGATGACTGAGCGTCAACGCGCCGCTCGTACTCGTCAATTGCAAGAAGCTCGTTCCATGACGAAGGAAGAGCGTCGTGCTAAGGCCGGTCACCACGGTGACATTTCGCAACGTCAAGTCCGTACGAGCGGTCCGCGTATCACGCAATTGATCATTGATGAATTGGGTAAGGCCCTTTCGACCGTTTTGAAGATGGACGGTCCGGCCGACGTGTTGATGAGTCGCTTCTTCCGCTTGAATCACAAACTCGGTTCTCGTGACCGTAGCTTGATTGCCGAAGCCATTTTCTACACGTTGCGTCATCTTTCCACGATCTCTTGGCAAATGAAGCCGATTCAACCGGTGCGCGCTCCGCGTTTGACGGCCATGGTGGCATTGGCTCGCCAATACGGTCGTGAAGCGATCGACGATCGCTTGATCGGCAACGATGCGGGTCCCTTGGACAACATCTTGCGCTCCAAGCCTGAAAATGCCAATGAGCATGTTCGTAGCGAATTGCCGTATTGGCTCTACGATCGCTTGAAGAAGCAATTTGCCGATTACGAAGCGCTCTTCGAATCCATGAAGGAAGGTGCTCCGTTGGATCTTCGCGTCAACCTTTTGAAGGCAAAGCGTGAAGAAGTTTTGGCTGAAATGGCCGAGCATGGTGTAGAAGCATTCGCAACGCCGATGTCTCCGGACGGTATCCGTTTGACGACCAAGCCCGGTTTGACGAGCTGGCCGCTCTACAAGGACGGCAAGATCGACGTTCAAGACGAAGGCAGCCAAATGATTGCTCGTTTGGTTCAACCGCGTCGTGGCGAAATGGTTTGTGACTTCTGTGCCGGTGCCGGCGGTAAGACGTTGGCATTGGGTGCATTGATGCGTTCGACCGGTCGCTTATATGCTTTTGACGTCAATGAAAAGCGTCTGTCCGGCATGGCTCCGCGTATGCGTCGCGCCGGTTTGAGCAATGTTCATCCGATCGCTATCAAGAGCGAGCGTGATGTTCGTGTTAAGCGTTTGCAAGGTAAGTTCGACCGCGTGTTGGTTGACGCTCCGTGTTCCGGTACGGGTACGTTGCGTCGTAACCCCGACTTGAAGTGGCGTATGAACGAAGAAGAATTGGCTCGTATCAATGCGATCCAATTGTCCGTGATGGACTCTGCTTGCCGTTTGGTGAAGGCCGGCGGTCGTTTGGTCTACGCAACGTGCTCGCTTTTGCGTGAAGAAAATCAAGGCGTTATCGAGCAATTCTTGGCCGCTCATCCGGACTTTGAATTGTTGGACGGTTTGGAAATCTTGCAAAAGCAAGGCGTGGAAATGCCGGAGTGCGTGATGCGTGAAGCACCGTACTTCGTGATGGCTCCGCATCAAAGCGGTACTGACGGCTTCTTCGGTGCCGTGTTGCAAAAGAAGGCTAGCGAGTAAGGATGAAACATCTCGCACTTTTGTTGGCTTTGGCAGCCGGTGTGGCGTCGGCTCAAACGGCGCCCGCTCCTGCCGACACGTTGGTGAGCATTGAGCAGGGAGAACTTTTGCAACAAATCGTGTTGGTTTTCACCAATACGTGGGCGTTCTTGCAATCGATTTTCTCTACCCGATTGATCGGTGTTCAGTTGGCCGGTATCGCGTTGGCACTCGTGATTTCTTGGTTGGTGGCGGCTCCCATCAAGCGCCGTCTCTATGCGCGAGTCGATAAGCTTGATCCGGCGCACACGAGTTCCAAGACGGTTTTGATTCTTTATCGTTGGCTTGCTCGTATCATGTCGAGTGTCGTTGCTTTGACGGTTCTCGGTGTGATGGAGTTGGCGCTCTTCGAGTTGAAGATCTTCCAAGAAACCGACACGCTTTATTTCTTGCATTTGGCCGATTTCATTTTGTTGGCCTATGCCGGCGTGAAGACCTTTGTGTATTTGCTTCGCGGCGCCTTTGGTCGCGAGCATGTATCGGCAGGGCTTGAGCGTTCGTTGATCAGCGTTTTCTGGTTCCTCGTGGCTTTGCAAGTGTTCGGCATTTTGCCCGGGATCATCGGTTTCTTGAACGTGATCGAGATGCCGTTTTTGGGTGAGGGGATGACGCTTTGGAAGGTTGTCGTGGCGATCTTCTGGTGCATCATCTCGCTTTTGATTGCCGGTTGGTTCATTAAGGTCTATTCCGAATGGATTCAAAGCCAAGACTCCTTGCACCCGAACATTCGCTTGGTATTCGATCGTGTCGGTCGCATCATTTTGATGGTCGTTGCCGTTTTGTTGGTATTGGATTCCATCGGTTTTAATTTGGCTGTGTTGTCCGTCTTCGGCGGTGCGTTGGGTGTCGGTATCGGTTTTGGTTTGCAAAAAATCGCCAGTAACTACATCTCCGGTTTCATCATCTTGCTCGATCGTTCGATCAAGTTAGGCGACTTGGTTCGTGTGGCCGGTTTCCAAGGTACGGTTCGCGAAATCAACACCCGTTACACGGTTGTTCGTAATACCCAAGGCATCGAGTGCATTGTTCCGAATGAGAACTTTGTGACCAGTACGGTGGAGAACATGTCGTACTCCGACACCCACGTGCGCGGCACGACGGTGATTTCCGTGGCTTACGACGCCAATATCGATTTGGCGATTCGTATCCTTCTTGAAATTGCCGACGCTCACCCGCGTGTGGATCACTCTCGCTCCAACTACGCCTTGGTGACCAATTTTGGTGCCGACGGCGTCGATATCGAATTGGGTTATTGGATTGCCGATCCGCAAAATGGTACGGGTGGTGTGAAGTCCGATATCAATCGTGAAATTTTGCGTCGCTTCGACGAGGCAGGTATTGAAGTTCCGTATGCTCAACGTGAGCTTCGTTTCCGCGGCGAGCCCACGATTCGTGTGGTTCATGCCGATAAGCCTTAATTGGTTTCACTATTAGGACTTTCTATCAGAAAATGCACGCTTTCGGGCGTGCATTTTTATTTGAGGGTAGCATTAGGTTTTATGAGTGATATTGAGAAAAAACCGTCTAAATGGTTCGCATTGTTGTTGGCTGTCTGTACGATGGTCGGCCCGTTTGCGGCCAATGCTTATCAACCGGGTTTCCTGTTGATGGGGGAAGAGTTAGGTATTTCTCGTGCGGCCGTTCAACAAACCCTCTCCATTTATCTCATCTCTTACGCTTGCGGATCGCTTTTCATCGGCTCGGTTTCCGATGCTTACGGTCGCAAGCGCGTTTTGGTTTTAGGTCTTCTCTTTTTTGCGGTGGCCAGTTTGACCGCCAGTTTTGCCAACTCCTTTGAAATGCTCATTATCTGTCGTATTTTCATGGGGTTAGGTGTGTCGGTCGGTCAGGTTCTTGCGTTGGCAATTACTCGAGACTATTTCAAGGGGCGTCAGGCTCAAGAAATGACGGCTTCGATTGCCATGATCTTCGCGTTGGCCCCGGCCATTTCGCCCGTGATTGGCGGTTGGCTCGTCGAATGGCAAGGCTGGCGAAGCGTGTTTGTATTTTTGGCGATTTTGAGCGCTTCGATTTCCACCATCGGTTTTATTTTCTTGAAAGAATCGTTACCGCCCGAAAAGCGCGTGCCGTTCTCGCCCGTGTATCTGGCCAAGTCTTACTTCCGCGTATTACGTAATCCGGCGTTCGTGGCCGGTGTCGTCGCTCACGGTTTCCTTTTCATGGGCAGCATCTTGTTTGCTGCCGGTGCGGCAGACTTTGTGATGAACGTGATGGGAATGGGGGTGACGGATTTCGGTTACTTGATGTTCCCGTTGATCGGTGTCGGCGTGGTGGGAGCCTCCATGTCGACGCGATTTGTGGATCGTTTCGGTGAAAAAGGTGCGATGCGTTTGCACGTCATCGTTTTGATCACGATGGCGATCATCGGCTGCTTCCTCAATTATCGATTCGATTTGGGATGGCCGTGGTTATTGGTGCCGGCCATGGTCTATAGCTTTGCGATGGCAGCGCTTCGTCCGCTGATGTCGGTCTATAACATGGACTATTATCCGAAAAATCGCGGTTTGGCAGCCAGTATTCAACAATCGTTGCAAACGCTTTCGTTTGCAACCTGCGCCGGTGTTTTAGTGCCGTTAATCATGGGCCAAGGCTGGATGTACTATCTGGTTTTGGTAGGTTCTTCCCTTTGCGTAGCCAGCCTTTGGATGATTTCTTTAAAGTTGCGTCCCAAGTACTTACCGAAAGAAGACTAAAGCACGCTCACCAAAATCATAACGATGATGACACTCGTGGCCACGGACAATGAATTAAAGTTCGCGGCCATTTTCATATCGCATTTGGCTTTGATCGAGAACACCAAAGCAATTGCCGGAATCGGTGCAAAGGCCAAAATGGCCAACGCTTTTCGCACATCTTCTTCAAACGGCAACCAAAAATAGATAGCCAAAGCGATCAATGTCGAGAAGAAAACACGGACGGCCAAGTGCATGAAAATGTCTTTGATTTGATCGGGTCGCATCGATAAATTGATCCCTTGACCGATCATGATCATGGCCAAAAAGGCGTTGGCATTGGCACCGATTCGCGCAAAGTCGATGACAAAATCGGGGAATGCCAAGTGAAAGATTGCCATTAAGGTCATGGTCGAATAGGCCCAAATCGGACCGGACGTGAGCATTCGAGACAAGATGGCCTTAAAAAATTCCTTACGAGAACCGTTTCCGCCTCCCATCGCTAAAGAGTAGGTTGTGCCCGTACACATGAAGGCGTTGCCGACGTCAAACATACAAATCGACAAAAAACCGACCGGGGTAACGAAGCCTTGCATCAACGGCATGGCGAAGGTGCCGATGTTGTAACCGGCTAAGTTGATCATGGCAAAACGTCGAGCATCGTCGCTCGCATTGCCTTTCCAGATTCGACCGATCAAGCACATGACGAGATTGCACACAATGCCAAGTGCGATCAGCCCGAAATAGGCCGCTTCGATTTGGATGCCGTTGAGACTAACGATCACTAAGCAAGGAACGGTGACATAAAGCACCAAGCCGGCCAAGGCGTGAACCGTGTCGGCTTTTAGCACATTGACACGACGAAGCACATAACCCAAAACGATGAATGCAACGTAAGCACAAATTTGTCCGAGACCTTCCACGATCGTGATCCTGAAAATGGGAGATAGAAAAATGTTACTCTGAAGGAGGGGACGGGCAGTAGCGAGCCGTCAATAATTTGCCCGAAATGCAAAAAAGCCCAGGATATAATCCTAGGCTTTTTTATCTGGTCTGAAAACTCAAGATTACTTGAGCTTCGTTTCCTTGTAGATGACGTGCTTACGTGCAACCGGGTCAAACTTGGAAATTTCCATCTTGCCCGTAGACGTACGCTTGTTCTTCGTCGTCGTGTAGAAGTGACCCGTACCAGCAGTAGATGCCAATTTGATCTTTTCGCGGTTACCCTTTGCCATGGTGAACTCCTATTAGATTTCGCCGCGGGCGCGGAGATCCGCTAAGACCGCATCAATGCCGAGTTTATCGACCGTACGGAGACCAGCCGTCGTCAAACGCAAACGAACCCAGCGGTTTTCGCTTTCAACCCAGAAGCGACGATATTGCAAGTTGGGCATGAAGCGACGCTTCGTCTTGTTATTTGCGTGAGAGACGTGATGGCCGACCATCGGCGCTTTGCCGGTGACTTGACACACTCGTGCCATCGCTAACTCCAGTCAAAAAATTTTGAAAAAACAATCCACCCGAAGGCACATTT
>JAGCMT010000067.1 GCA_017646335.1 Burkholderiaceae bacterium | reverse complement strand
TGCCCGACGAACACGTCGGCGCCGTCATGAAGCTATGTAACGAAAAGCGCGGTATCCAAACGAACTTGGCATACCACGGCCGTCAAGTGCACTTGACGTACGAATTGCCGCTTGCAGAAATTGTGTTGGACTTCTTCGATCGCTTGAAGTCGACGACGCGCGGTTACGCCTCCATGGACTACGAGTTCTTGGAATATCGTGCCGCTGACGTGGTGAAGGTGGACATGCTCATCAACGGTGACCGTGTGGACGCATTGTCTTCCATCATCCACCGCTCCAATTCCGTTTTCCGCGGTCGTGAAATCGTCACGCGCTTGCGCTCTTTGATTCCGCGTCAAATGTACGACGTGGCGATCCAAGCGGCGATCGGCGCCAACATCATCGCTCGTGAAAACGTGAAGGCTTTGCGTAAGAACGTGTTGGCCAAGTGCTACGGCGGTGACATCACGCGTAAGCGCAAGCTCTTGGAAAAGCAAAAGGCCGGTAAGAAGCGCATGAAGCAAGTGGGCTCGGTGGAAATTCCGCAAGAAGCCTTCTTGGCCATCTTGCAAGTCGAAGACAAATAATCGGGGAGCGGCATCATGAATTTCTCCTTAGTGTTGTTGCTTTTGACGATCGTCTGCGGTGTGCTTTGGGTGCTCGAACGTTTCCGTTGGGCGCCGGCTCGCCTTCGTAAGGCCAAGGAAGAAGCCGATAAGTTTGCCGAAGCCAACCGCGAAGCCATCAATCACGGTGTGATCAGCGTGATCGGCGAGAGCCAAGCCACGTACGATCGCATCGCCAAGCAACCGAAGTGGTTGGAATGGACGGCCGGTCTTTTCCCCGTGATCCTTTTCGTCTTCGTGTTGCGTAGCTTCATCGTCGAACCTTTCCGCATTCCGTCGGGTTCGATGTTGCCGACGATCCATGCCGGTGACTTCATCTTGGTCAACAAGTTCGAACATGGTCTTCGTTTCCCGGTTTTGAATTGGGAAATCACCAAGGGTAAGGAATTGGAACGCGGTGAGATCGTGGTCTTCAAGTACCCGGTCGATCGCAATGTGGACTTCATCAAGCGCGTGATCGGTTTGCCGGGCGATGAAATCCGTTACATCAACAAGGTGTTGTATGTGAACGGTATTGCCCAAACGGAATTGGCTGACGGTACGTTCTTTGATGAAGATACGTACAAGACGCTCAATCAATACAAGGAAAACTTGAACGGCGTCGAGCACCGCATTTTGAAGGATCCGATGATGGCAAGCCAAGCCCGTCCGATCCGTCACTTCCCGCATTTGGACCAATGTGCTTACAGCATGGGTGACATGGTTTGTAAGGTCCCGGCCGGTTATTACTTCATGATGGGTGACAACCGCGACAACTCCGCCGACAGCCGCTTCTGGGGCTTTGTGCCGCGTGAGGACATCGTGGGTCGAGCCTTCTTCATTTGGCTCAACCTCTCGGACTTTAGTCGTATCGGTTCGATTGAATAAGGAGGTCGATGATGTTGCCTCTGGAAAGTTTGGAGCTCAAGATCGGCTACACGTTCAAGGAAAAGCGCTTGTTGCAACGCGCGCTCACGCACCGCTCTTGGGGTGCTGAGAACAATGAACGTTTGGAATTCTTGGGTGACTCGGTGTTGAATTGCGTGATCGGTCAAGCGCTCTTTTTGCGTGACTCGCATTTCAACGAAGGCTCGCTTTCTCGCGTTCGTGCCAATTTGGTGTGCGAAGAGGCGTTAGCCGAGATTGCCAATCGTTTGGTTTTGTCGGATTATTTGCGTATGGGCCAAGGCGAGATGAAGACGGGGGGCGCTCGTCGTCCGTCGATTTTGGCCGACGCCACCGAAGCGATCTTCGGTGCCATCATGACCGAGAGCGGTTTTGATCAAACCAAGGAAGTGATCCTTCGTTTGTACGAGCCGATTCTGTCGCAATTGACGCCCGAACGCATGTGCAAGGACCCGAAGACCCTTTTGCAAGAATATTTGCAAGGCAATCGTTTGGGCTTGCCCGAATACAAGGTGATCGACATTCGCGGTGCGGCTCACGACCAAACGTTTGAGTGCGAATGCGTGATCGACAAACTCAATATCAAAGTGCGCGGCATCGGTAAGAGCCGTCGCATGGCCGAACAAGCGGCCGCTAAAGATGCATTGGTTGAAGCGGAAAAAGCTTTGGCCAACCGTAAAAAAGTAAAGTAAGGAATTAAATCGATGAAAGAAGGTTTTCGTTGCGGTTACATTGCCGTGATCGGTCGTCCGAACGTTGGCAAGAGTACCCTCATCAATACCATGATCGGTGAAAAGGTCAGTATCACGAGTAAGAAGCCGCAAACGACGCGCAATCGCGTCTTGGGTGTGGTCACGAGCGAAACGGCTCAATTCGTGTTCGTCGATACTCCGGGTTTTCAAACCAAGCACGGTAACGCTTTGATCCGTGGCATGAACCGTTCCGTTCGTTCGACGATCTCGGACACGGACGTGATCGTGCTCTTGATCGAAAGCTCCGGCTGGCGCGCTGAAGACGAAAAGGTCTTGAACTTAATCGACAAGGATGCCAAGAACGTGATCCTTGTGTTGAACAAGGTCGACCTGATGAAAAAGCGCGACGAATTGTTGCCCTTGATGGCCGAGTCCATGAAGAAGTTCCCGTTTGCCCAAATCGTGCCGGTGTCGGCTGAAAAGGGTAAGCAAGTGCCCGAACTCATGGCTGAAATCGAAAAGTTGTTGCCCGAGAGCGAACCGTACTACGATCCGGACATCTACACCGACAAGAGCCCGCGCTTTTTGGCAAGCGAAATCATTCGTGAAAAGGCTTTCCGTTTGTTGGGTGACGAGTTGCCCTACGGTATCGCCGTGACGATCGACAAGTGGACCGAAGACAACAAGAAGGCAGAAATCATCGCAACGCTCATCGTCGAGCGCGACGCTCACAAGGGTATCGTGATCGGTGCGGGCGGTGAAAAGCTTCGCGAGATCTCTCGTTTGGCTCGTGCCGACATCGCTGAGATGTTGGGCAAGGGCGTGTACCTCGAAGTCTGGGTTCGCGTTCGTAAGGGTTGGAACGACGACGCTCGTGCCTTGAAGACCTTGGGTTACGAATAAATTCTCGCCATGACACCAAAGACCGCTGCTCGTCGCGTTCAGGATGAGGCTGCGTTTGTTTTGCAAACGTGGCCTTGGAAAGAGACGAGCTTATTGGTCGAATTGTTGACGCTGCGCCACGGCAAGATCGTCGTGGTTGCACGCGGCGCCAAGCGCCCCGGCAGTCAATTCCGGGGCTTGCTCTCCAGTTTCATTCCGCTCAAAGTGTCCTATCACGGACAAAATGAAGTCAAAACCCTCTCCAAAGTGCAGTGGTTGGGCGGTTATCTCCCCATTGAAGGCGAAGCGCTTTTTGCCGGTTTTTATGTGAACGAATTGCTCGTTCGACTCTTGCCGCGTGAAGATGCGATGCCGGATCTTTTTGCGTCCTATGTGCAAGTGCTCAAGGCGTTGGCGGGCGATAAGGCTATCCATGAACGTGCCCTTCGTGTGTTCGAAGGGGAACTTTTAGAAGACTTGGGTTACGGTTTACCCAATGATGGGAAGACCTACGTGTGGGATGCGGGTGAAATGCGACCGCTCGAGGAACTCATGAGCGACGGGCAAGACGCCATCGTGATCGAGAGCTCGATGCTGGCCAAATTAAAGAAAAAAGACTTTTCGGATGCGGCGACCCTGGCGTTTGCCAAAAAGCTCTATCGAGCCATGATCGCGCATTACGTGGGCGATAAGCCTTTGAATACTCGACGCATTATGCAAGAGTTGCGTCGTCTCTAATTAGAGGAAAGGACCGTTGGTTATGAAGACGAAGTTATCGGTGAATCTCAATAAGATCGCCTTGATCCGTAATGCCCGTGATGACGGCAATCCGTCCCCGGTGGAATTCGGCGAAATCGCCTTGAAGGCGGGAGCTGCCGGTTTGACCGTGCATCCGCGTCCCGATCAACGCCATATTCGCGCCACCGACGTGGCTCCCTTATCCGACTTGGTGAAGTTGTATCCGCACGCCGAATACAACATCGAAGGCAATCCTTTCCATAATTTGATGGACCACGTCTTGGAAGTTCGCCCGGATCAAGCCACGTTCGTGCCCGATAGCGAAGGCCAAAAGACGTCCGACCACGGTTTCGATTTGGATCGCGACGGTGAACGCTTGTTGCCGCTCATCAAGGCGGCTAAAGAGGCGGGCGTTCGCGTGAGTCTTTTCATGGATCCGATCCCTGAAAACATGGCCAAAGCCAAGGCACTCGGTGCCGATCGTGTGGAGCTTTACACCGAAGGTTACGCCAAGGCTTATGGCACCGATGAAGAAGAGGGGATTTTGGCCACCTACGCGGCAGCCGCCCAAGCCGCTCATGAAGCCGGG
Source organism: Burkholderiaceae bacterium (assembly GCA_017646335.1). GTDB lineage: Bacteria > Pseudomonadota > Gammaproteobacteria > Burkholderiales > Burkholderiaceae_F > Aphodousia. The sequence continues at coordinate 5,530 of JAGCMT010000067.1, read as the reverse complement.
CTCGGTGTGAACGCCGGTCACGACTTGAATTTGGACAATTTGGAAAGTCTTTTGTTGGCTTGCCGCTACATCGATGAAGTCTCGATCGGTCACGCTTTGACCGCCGAAGCCCTTCGCTACGGTATGGGTGAGACGGTTCGTCGTTATGTGGAAATCATCGAACGCGTGGCCGTGAAGTTGGCTTAAAGGATCGAAAGCATGATTTACGGTGTCGGTTGTGACGTGGTCGAATTGGCGCGAGTGGCCGAAGTGGTCGCAGAGCGCGGTGACCGTTTTGCCAAACGCCTCTTGGCTGAAAGCGAATGGGAGACCTATGAAAAACGTCGAACGTTAAGTGATGCTCGAGGTTTGGCGTTTGTGGCTTCGCGATGGGCAGCCAAGGAAGCGATTTCCAAAGCCTTGGGTACGGGCATCAGCGGTGACGTGACCTTTCATTCGATGCGTATCGCTCATCGTGAGTCGGGTGCGCCGGTGGTGGAATTTGCCGAGCCGTTAAAAAGCCGTTTAGAGGCCGAAGGCGTCACGGTGCACGTGTCCATCACGGATGAAAAGAGTGTGGTCGCGGCCTTTGCCGTTGCTGAGAAAATCTGATTGAAGGGTCACTTCAGAAAGATGGGTTCCGAAGAAAAAAATCGGAGCCCTTTTTCTTGTGCAACGAAAGGCAAATGAGGTTCCAAATGTGATTCGGGTTTGACCGCTTGTTATGGTGGAAAGGTTTGAAAACAATGAATTTTCTTCTTTGCGATAGGGTGAAGAGCGAGAGCTAACCGACGTGTATAGCTCGGGATTTCATACACTCATCAGGAGAAGAAAATGGAACCGATTTCTTGGTTTGAGTTTGCTTCGGTCATCGCGGCTGTCGTCATGTTTATGGTCGTGTTTGACACGGTCACCGGACGATTTGGCGCGCCCGATGCCGATAGTCAACCGAATGCGATTTGGCCGCCCGTGTAAGGCGCGTCTTAATCCATCGTCAAAAGCGGGGAGGCGAGTGAAGCCCCCCGTTTTTTTGCGTTACAATCTTTCCTTGTTTTGAATTTCGAGAAAAGGATACGCGCCATGTTGGGTCCCATCGTTTTGGATATCAAGGGTTGCACGTTGGATGACGACGATCGTCGTCGCATTTTGCATCCGTATACGGGGATGGTCATTTTGTTTACCCGTAATTATGAAAATCCCACGCAGTTAAAGGCCCTCTGTGATGAAATCCATGCGTTAAAGCCCGGCATCATGATTGCGGTGGACCATGAAGGCGGTCGTGTTCAACGTTTCCGTGAAGGCTTCACGGCCATTCCGTCGATGCGCACGTTCGGTCAATTGTGGATCGATGATCCGGAAGATGCCGTTCGCCGTGCAATCGCCACGGGTTATGTGATGGGCGCCGAGCTTCGTGCTTGCGGTGTGGACATGACGTTTGCTCCGTGTTTGGACATCGATTTCGGTCGCAGTTCCATCATCGGTCACCGTGCTTTTGCGCAAAATCCGAAGACGCTGACGCACTTGGCTTTGGCCGTTAGCCAAGGTCTTCGTATGGCCGGGATGCCCAATTGCGGCAAGCACTTCCCAGGCCACGGTTGGGTTGAAGCCGACAGTCACTTGGAGTTGCCGGTCGATGACCGTGCAATTGAACGCCTTTTCTTTGCCGACTTGAAGCCCTACCGTTGGATGGGTGCCGCTTTGGATAGCGTCATGGTGGCTCACGTCGTTTATCCGAAGATCGATCCGAATACGGCCGGCTTCTCTTCTCACTGGATCGGTAAGGTCTTGCGTGAACAATTGAAGTTTGGCGGTTGCGTCTTTAGCGATAACCTTTGCATGAAGGGTGCCGTGACGGTGGGCGGTATCGTCGATCGTGCTAACGCCGCATTGAATGCAGGCTGCGATGCCTTGATCGTTTGCAATGAATTTGACGCGAGCGACGAATTGCTTGAAGGCTTGAAGTGGGAAGAAACGGACGCGTTTGTGGACCACACAAGCTCGATCGTTGCCCCGGCTCCCTTTATGACGCGCGAAGCGTTGGCCAAGACTTCTCGCTACCAAGAAGCGTTGAAGTTGGTGCCGACGGAATCGGTGGCATAAAAAATTTCGAAGAAGTATTGCAAAACTCGGAAATATCCGTAAAATACTCCTTCTCACGCGGGAATAACTCAGTTGGTAGAGTGCAACCTTGCCAAGGTTGATGTCGCGAGTTCGAGCCTCGTTTCCCGCTCCAGAATTCTTAAAAAGGTCTGTCATTTGACAGACCTTTTTGCTTTTCAGCGTTTAAAAAATAACGAGTCGGTTTCTGTGGAAATCGACTCGTTTTTTTTCTAGATCCCGAACTTTTCTTTCCAAAGTTGCGTGGCCACGGGGTAGAAGGCGGCGAGATTGTCGGCGCCGATTCGCTCAAAACCCAAATGCGTCCAGGCGCGTTCGGTTTCTTCTAAGAGATCGTCACTTAAAGCCAAAGCGCCCGCTTGTTTACTCAGCTTTTCCTGGCGGTCGTTTAAGACGAGAGGAATGTGCATGTAGCGGGGAATGGGGTAACCTAAGGCTTGCATCAATTGGATTTGACGAGGCGTGTTGTCGATCAAGTCGGCTCCGCGCACCACGTCGGTGACACCCGATTCAAAATCATCGACCAAAACCGCCAATTGATAAGCCCAATTGCCGTCGGCGCGTTTAATGACGAAGTCACCCACTTCACTTTCGACTTTTTGGGTAAAGGGTTCGGACCAACGATCTTGGACCGTGATCGGTTCGTCGTGCGTTTTAAAACGAATGGCACGAGCGCTTCCCTTGGCTCCCATTCGACACGTACCCGGATAGATCATGCCATCACGGCCCAAAGCGGCATTGGCTTTTTGGATTTCACTTCGAGAGCAAGAGCACCCGTAGGCCATTCCTTTTTCGAGCAACGTGGCCAAGGCGGCTTCGTAACGATCGAAACGCTCGGTTTGCCAAATGACGGGCGCGTCACTTTCCATCCCCAAACGTGCCAAGACGTCAAGGATCGCGAGCGCTGATGCTTTGGAGCAGCGTTGGATATCCACGTCTTCGATACGGATGAGCCACGTGCCGTTGTGAGCACGAGCATCCAAGTAGCTCGCTAACGCGGCGGCGAGGCTACCTGCGTGAAGCAAGCCGGTCGGTGAGGGGGCAAAGCGCCCGATGTAAGGTTTCGTCTTCATGAAATGAAATTGTAGGTGAAAAAAATCCTCGAAGCAGACGAAACCGCTTCGAGGATTGTGCCTTAAGACGAAATTTTAGTATTCATCAAAGAAGGCTTGGATTTGAGCCGGATCCTTCGTCACCGTCAAGGCCAATTGCAAGAGCACGCGAGCCTTTTGCGGATTGAGGACTTGAGCGGCGATGAAGCCGTACTTGGCGTCATCGACTTCGGCGTGCTTGGTGGTCGAACCCGTCACCACGCGAGAGGCACGAACCACGGCCACACCGTCCTTGGCGGCTTGAGCCAAAACGGGCAACACGTTCTTGTGGATGTTCCCGTTACCGAGACCGGCGTTGACCAAACCTTCATAGCCGGCAGCCACCAAAGCCTTCACGGGTTCGGCGGGGACGTTGGAGTAGTTGTAGACGATACCGACCTTGGGCAATTCGGTCATGCCCGTGACATCAAAGGGCGTTTCGACCGTGTGCTTTTGTGCGGGCGTTGCACCGAAATGGACTTCGGAATTGAAGATATAACCCAAGACACCGAAGTTGGCCGGTTGGAACGTTTCAACGGCGGTCGTGTTGCTCTTAAAGGCTTCTCGAGCGCTGATGATTTGTTCGTTCATGGCAACCAAGACGCCCTTGCCGGCAGCCTTTTCGCTGGCGGCCAAAACAACGGCGTTGTAGAGGTTCTTCGGACCGTCGGCACTCATACCGGTGGACGGACGCATGGAGCCGACAAAGACGATCGGCTTATTGGTCTTGGCGGCCAAATGCACGAAGTAAGCCGTTTCTTCCATCGTGTCGGTACCGTGCGTGATCACGAAACCGTCGACCTTGTCGGCGTCTTCATTGATCGTTTGCACAAGCTTCAACCACACGTCATCGGTCATGTCTTGAGAGCCGATGGAGACGACTTGCTTGCTGATCACGTTGGCAACATCGGCCAAAGCGGGGACGGCAGCAACGAGTTCGTTGACGCCAACCTTGCCGGAGCAATAAGCAGAACCCGTGGCGGAGTCGCCAGCGCCGGCGATCGTGCCACCCGTTGCCAATACTTCAATAGTCGGTAAAGCCATGGTGAAAAATTCCTAATAAATCGTAATCAAAAACAAATCAATCTTACACGAAGACGATCGGTGAATACAGAAACGAAAACCCCGATGATCGCTCATCGGGGTCGGATCCTTAGCCAACGATTAGGTTAGCGTCATTCGGATTAGTACTTGTCGAAGTATTCTTGGATCTTCTTCGGATCGGACGTCTTCGTCAAAGCCAATTGCAAGAGCACGCGAGCCTTTTGCGGGTTCAAGAATTGACCGGCAACGAAACCGTATTGAGCGTCATTGATTTCGCCGTCCTTCGTAGCCGAACCCGTAGCAACGCGGGAGGAACGAACCACAGCAACGCCGTCCTTCACCGCTTTTTCAAGGGTTGGGAAGAGGTTCTTGTGGATGTTACCGTTACCGACACCGGCCGTCACGATACCCTTATAACCGGCCTTCAAGAGAGCTTCGAGCGGTTCAACCGGCACGTTAGCGTAGTTGTAGACGATACCGACCTTCGGCAAGCTTTCGAGCTTGGAGACGTCGAATTCGGTGTCAACCGTGTGCTTTTGAACCGGCGTGTTAGCCCAATGGACCTTGGAGTTGAAGATGGCGCCCATCGTACCGAAGTTAGCACCGCGGAACGTTTCGACCATCGTCGTGTTGTGCTTGATCACGTCACGAGCACCGATGACCTTGTCGTCCATCGCAACCATCACGCCCTTGCCTTGTGCGCCCTTGTCCGTGGCAACGACAACAGCGTTGTAGAGGTTCTTCGGACCGTCAGCGGAGAGACCCGTAGACGGGAGCATGGCGCCCACGAACACGATCGGCTTGTTGCACTTGGCAGCCAAGTGAACGAAGTAGGACGTTTCTTCCATCGTGTCGGTACCGTGCGTCACGACGAAACCGTCGTACTTCTTACAGTCTTGGTTGATCGTCTTGACGAGCTTCAACCAAACGTCGTCGGTCATGTCTTGGGAACCGATTTGGACGACTTGCTTCGGCGTGATGTTAGCCAAGTTAGCCAATGCCGGAACGGCAGCGACCAAGTGGTTCACGGAAACCTTAGCGGACGTGTAAGCCGTACCCGTAGCGGATTGACCGGCGCCGGCGATCGTGCCGCCCGTCGCGAGAACGGCGATGTTCGGCAAAGCCAAAGCAGCGGAGCTGGCAGCAACCAAAGCCGTTGCCAAAAGCGTCGTCTTCATGTTCATGGGAATTCTCCTTAGTGAATATTGTTTCCCTGTTCCCGGCGTTAATGCGCTGGGGGGTGCTTTCTGTGTAGCGCAAGAATTCTATTCTCGGCATAAGGGAAAAGGCCTAGGCAT
>JAGCMT010000066.1 GCA_017646335.1 Burkholderiaceae bacterium | reverse complement strand
TCACGATTGGGATCGATTAGGGCAACGAATTTTTCGTTTCACTTATGATCCCGAGCCTTTGGCCACTGATATCTGCACCGAGCGTTATGTCTTTACCGAGCGCATGACAGGGTATTTTCACGCGTTTCAAGGCGTAAGACCCGACCCAGGCAGTTTTGCGTTGGAGCCTCGTTTAACGAACAAGCTGTCAGAGCTTTCCGATCGGGCTGCTTTCGTTGATTGGATGGGAACGAACTTGCATGCTGAAACTTTCCCAATCGATCGTCTTTGTTTCGAATTGGGCGAACATCGGATGCTCGATAGCGCCACCTGGGCAGAAATTCTTAGAGAGAACGATTCCGAATCGACCTAAATTTTTTGTTTGAGCTATGATTGTCCGATCATACAAAAACGGTCATTTGACCGATAAAGATTAAGGAGTACTCCCATGAATCAAGAAGTGTGCGAAAAAGAAGTTCAAGAACCCGTCGAACAAGAAGTGGTTGTGAAGGAAGTGGTCGAGAGCGAAAAGTTTGTGCAAAAGATTGTTGCACGTGCTCAAGAGCGTGGCCTTGCCGTCGTCTATGAAATGACGAAGAAGGGTTTTGTCTTGTCTTTGGCTGACACGGACACGACGGTGATCAAGGTGAAGGTCATCGATCTTGAACAAAAGCTCTTTAAGTTGAAGCTCATCAGCAAGTTGACGTTCGAACATCAAAAGTTCATCGACTTGATCGCCAAGTGCTTCGGCTCCGACGAACCGTACGTGGCTGAAATGAAGATCAAGACCGAATGCGTCTTCATGAAGGCTCGTGACTTCGCCAAGATGTTCAAGGCCATGGAAAAGGATCGTTTGGCCATGCAAGCCGTGATCGATGCCGGTCTTGAAGAGTTGTTCGCTGAAGTGGAAATCGATTGGGAAAACCTCACCGAAGAAGACCAACCGAAGATCGAAGCTTTGGGCGCTCAATTGCAAGAAGAACAAGCTTTGGAATTGCTCCTTCAAACGGCCGCCGTCCAAATGATGGACAATGGCAAGCTTGCTAAGTTGATGGATCGTCTCTTGCCGAAGAAGTAATCTTTTTCGCTTCGATACGAATAAGGCAGTCGTTTATCGGCTGCCTTTTTGCTTTGTCTCTAATGGGTGATTGATCGTTTTCTTTGTCGGATGGAAACTCCATAACAAATCAAACACTTGGTAAAATAATGATAGGTTTAGTGATAGGGGAGTCAACCTCATGAACGAAATCTATCTGGGTCACTGGATCCATACACCGTTGCATTGCCCGTTCTGTGGCACCCGGCTCGATGCCGAGCAACTCAAAGCGGGCGTAGCCCCGTGTTCTCACGTTCTTCTTTCCTTTGAAGACGGTCAATTCCAATTTGTCTCCGACGAGGGCGTGTTGCTCGCCCACAAGCTTTTCCAACTCAATAACGTCGATTTGGATATTCCGGCCATCGGCCGCGAAGAGCTCGTCTTCAAAAATCGCATCCTGACCGCCAAGGGGCTTTTAAGTCCGCGTGACGCCGTCAAGCAAATCACCGTCAAACTCGATAACGATTGGATTCGTTATGTGCATTTCCGCTGCGATGCCGGTAGCGACTTCGGTGAAGTGATCTTTGTGGCTGACGAGAAAAAATAACCTCATGATCCGCACGGGCTTGATTTTGGCTTTCGGAGTGATTGCCGCTCAAGGCGCTTTGGCCGGCAATCTCTCCGGTTGTACCTATAAAGGCATTCCGTTATACGGTAAGGTCAAAGTCGTCACGAGCTTTCCCGATATCAAAGTCAAAGTCGTGAAAAGCTTCCCGGATCTCAAGGTCAAACGCGTTTCCGCGTTTCCGAATCAATGCGGTCAATGGCAGTTTGTCGACGCCTTTGCCGATTTTAAAGTGCAATTTGTCGAGTCTTTTGCCGACATCAAAATCCAATATGTCGATGCCTTCCCGGGTGTTCGATGAAAGGAATCTCTATGAGAACCGATCAAACCTATTTCCCTGAATTCACCCAACGTCTCATCGATCTGGGCGATGGTATCCAAAATAATACGCTCGTGGGCGGAACGGTGAAAGAGGCGTTGCTTTTGCTTCACGGCCATCCCGACACGCACTTGATGTGGCGATTTTTGACGCCCGAGCTCGTCAAACACTACACGGTGTTGATGACCGACCTTC
>JAGCMT010000065.1 GCA_017646335.1 Burkholderiaceae bacterium | reverse complement strand
GGGTTACCGACCACGCAAACGCGCACGTCACGGCTGGCGACTTCATCCAATGCACGACCTTGCTTTTGGAAGATTTCGCCGTTGGCCGTCAAGAGATCGGCACGATCCATGCCGGGACCACGCGGACGAGCACCGACCAAGAAGACGCATTCGGCGTCTTGGAAAAGCGTCTTTTCATCCGGGCAAGCCGTCATTTCTGCCAAGAGCGGGAAGGCGCAGTCGCTCAATTCCATCATGACGCCCTTCAACTTGGAGTTTTGTTCGGCGCTGTTGCGATCGAGCATGCGAAGTTCGACGGGTTGGTTCGGGCCGAAGAGGTCACCGGCGGCGATACGGAACAACAAAGAGTAACCGATTTGACCACACGGGCCGGTCACGGCAATACGGATAGGACGAGTCATGACGAAAGTTCCTTCGTTTCAAATGAAATATGTAACCCTCCAATTATAAGTCTGTTCATGGCGCTTGTTAAAAGGATAGTTTTCGAGCTATTAGAGGGATTGCTTATGCCGATCGGACCAATGAAAAACAAAATGAAAAAATGTTTTGCAAAGTCAGTGAAATCAAAGACAGTTTGAGCCGATTTGATAAAATCCATAAGTTAGATTCATTTATAGATTACAGATCGTTATGCGTATCGCTCGTTCCGTTATTTTCACGTTGTCCGCCCTTGCCGTGATGCAAGCCCCCGCCATGGCTCAAACGCCCGAGCAATTGGGTTGGGAAGCCGGCGTTGTGGCTCCGAGTCCTTTGCGTGGCGTTTGGGAAAATAAAAAGCTTGCCACCAAGAGCTTGGCTCAAAAGGCCAAGGTCGATGCACAAGCCGAAATCGCTCGCGTGAAGAAGTTGCGTGCCGCTCAAAAGGCCCTTTGCCAAGAAAAGATCTTCGTGAATGCTTGCGTGAATAAGGCTGAAAAGGTCCTTCGCGATCGCGAACGTTTTGCCAATCAATTGTTGCGTACGGCCGATCATGAATTGCGCATGATGAGCTGGAACGAAAAGCGTGCTCAACCCAAGCCCGAAGACTTGATGCCGCAAAAGAATGCGCCGGCCGCCAGCGTCACTGACCAAGAATTGAAGGCTCAAGGTAAGCGCGTCACCGAACGTGCTCGCCAAGAAGTCGCCAATGAAAAGGCCTTCGATGAAAAGCAACAAGCGCAAGCCGAACGCAAGGCTCGCTTGCAAGCCGAAGCCGCCGAACGTAAGGCTCGTCGTGAAGCCCGTCGCGCTCAACACGAAGCCGATAAGAAGGCACGTGAAGAAGCTCAACGTCACCAAGAAACGAAGAAAGACAAAAGCAGCGTCTTCTTCTAATCGAGCATGACCACCTTAACTCAAAAAATCCAAGAGGCCTTCGCTCCCGAAGGCCCTTTGGCTTCCAAGATCCCCGGATTTCGATTCCGTGAGGGCCAATTGGCGTTTGCCCAAGCCGTGGGCGATACGATCAGCGAACGCTCGACCGTGGTGGTGGAAGCGGGGACCGGCACGGGTAAAACGTTTGCCTATTTGATTCCGGCGCTCTTGGCTCACTCCCAAGTGTTGGTGAGTACCGCGAGTAAAACGCTTCAAGATCAGCTCTTTGATAAAGATATCCAAATCATGATGCAAGCCTTGGATCGTCACGTGGACGTGGCGGTGTTAAAGGGGCGCAGCAACTACATCTGTAAGCAACGTTTGGACATGCTCGTCGATCGCGGTGAATTGCCCGAGCGCGACAGTAAAGCGCGCTTGGACGCGATCCGTATTTTCTCGCTTCGCTCCAACACGGGTGATAAGAGTGAAATCGAAGGCATTCGTGAGCAAGATCCTTTGTGGCCCTTGGTCACCAGTACCAAAGACAATTGCACGGGCACGCGTTGCCCGCACTACGAAGATTGCTTCTTGACGCAAGCACGCCGTCGCGCTCAAGACGCCGACATCGTGATCGTCAATCACCATTTGTTCTTGGCCGACTTAAGTCTCAAAGACGACAGCTTAGGGGAGATCCTTCCGCAAACGGACGTGGTGATTTTGGACGAAGCGCACAAGCTGCCCGATATCGGTTTGGACTATTTCTCCGAGACGTTGTCGCTTCGCACGTTCCGAGACTTTGCTGAAGAAGTTCGCCGTAACGGCATTGCCTTTGCTCGCGAGTCGGTGGATTGGGAAAAGGTCACGAAGGCGATTCAAGACGACGTGTTGTCGATCCATGACACGTTGCGTTTGCGTTGTTACGTCACCGACGGTGAACAAAAAGAATTGGCCCAAATCGAAGGGTTAAGCGATGCGCTCAAAGACCCGTTTGCCAATTTGTTGACGCATCTTCAATCGGTCCAAGGGATTTTGGAGCAATTGTTCGGTAGCAAAGAAGAGTTGGATCTCTTGTTTGAACAATCGCTTGAATTGATTGCCGACGTGCGCGTGTGGATGACGATGGTTGCCGATCCGGCCAATGTGCGCGATGTCGGCGGGGTGCCGTCGGTTCTTTGGTTGCGCATGACCGAGCAAAACGCGATCTTCTCCAATACGCCTTTGTCGTTGGCTGAGAGCTTTGCCAAAGCGCGCGGCAATTCGCCTTCGGCGTGGATTTTTACGAGTGCAACGATCTCCACCCGTGACGGAACGGGGACGAGCGACTTCCGATTCTTCTTGGATGAATTGGGTCTGCCGCACGAGACGCCCACCTACACGTGGGAGTCGCCCTTTGATTACGAATACCAATCGCGCTTTTATTTGCCCAAAGGTTTGCCCGGGGTCTTTGATGAGAATTTCCCGGAAAGTTTGGTCGAGGCCACGTGGCCCTTGTTGCAAAAAACGCGCGGGAAGGCCTTTTTCTTGTGCACGAGTTTCCGGATGATGGAGCGCATCGCCGAACTCTTGCGTCACAAGATGGGGGCGTCTTACACCTTGTGCGTGCAAGGGGAGAGTCCCAAGAGCGAATTGCTCGAGCGCTTCAAGAGCGTGGACAACGCCGTTTTGGTGGGCTCGATGAGTTTCTGGGAAGGCGTGGACATGAAGGGCGATGCACTGCAGCTGGTGGTGATCGACAAGTTGCCTTTTGCGCAGTTTGATACGCCCCTGTCGCGTGCGCGCAAGGATTGGTTGACGCAACAAGGCAAGAATCCCTTTATGGAATACCAATTGCCCGAGATGATCACGACGCTTCGTCAAGGCGTCGGTCGATTGATCCGAAGTGAAAATGACTTCGGTGTCGTGGTGATGGGGGACAATCGCCTTTTGCAAAAGCGCTACGGTCGGATGGTTTGGGACAGTTTGCCGCCCATGATCCGTACGCAAGATTTTGCGCGCGTCTATTCCTTCTTGGATGACCCGGAAACGGCGATTTAAGGGGTAGAAATGACAAAGGGCTTCGAATCGATCGAAGCCCCTCGTTTACAAAAGCCGTGTCTTATTGGATGTTGGCACGCGTGCGGTTTTGGTTCATGTCGATGATCTTTTGCATATCACCTTCCAATTCCGTCACGCCCAATTCCTTGTAAGCGTCGCGAATCAACTTCAAAGCGTCATCGGAATACGGCGTTTGTTGGTATTCACGGATCACGTTTTGTGCACGTTCGATCGCGGCGACATAAGCGTAGCGTTCGAAGTAGTATTGAGCGACCTTCAATTCGTAGCGAGCTTGAGCCAAGACGAGCTCATGCATGCGACGGCGAGCTTCGGAAGCGTAGCGAGATTGCGGGAAGCGTTCGACGAGTTCCTTGAAGGTGTCGAAGGCGCTACGCGTGGCTTCGGCGTCACGTTCGGCCAAGTCTTGCTTAAAGAGGTTCGAGATGAAGCCCGTCGGTTCGTTGAGCGTCACCAAGGCCTTCATGTAAAGGACGTAGTCGCTGTTTTCGTGGTTCGGGTATTGCTTCAAGAAGCGTTCGCAAGCTTGGAGGGCTTGAACGGCATCACCGTCTTGCCAGAAAGCGTAAGCGCTTTCGATTTGGGCTTGTTGAGCGTAACGGCCGAACGGATAGCGTGCTTCCAATTTCATGTAATAATCTTGAGCACGGGGCCAGTCGGACTCTTCCACAGCAGAGCGAGCTTCGGTATAAAGACGTTGGGCATCCCAATTGGCGGTGATGTCTTCTTCAACGACACCGCATGCGGCCAAAGAGGCGACCATACCGACAACGAATGCGCCACGAAGCGCACGAGTACGTAAATGTTGTAAAGTTAAGGCCATAGAAAAGTCTTTCGAAAAACTAACGGATATATCTGATGGATTATAACGAGGAAATCACAATTATCGAAGATAATGCGAACAACTTTATTGCGCCGGACGACGCCATGGGCGAACGTCTCGATAAAGTGTTGGCTCAATTGATGCCGGGCGTGTCGCGTACTCGATTGCAATTGTGGATCGAAAACGAAGCCGTGAAAGTCAACGGCCAAGTCACCACGAAGGTTCGCCAAAAGGTGAGCGCCGGTGACGAAATCGAAGTCGTGGCCCAACCGAGCCCGGAAGAGCTCGCGTTTAGCCCCGTGGAAATGGATTTGGATATCGTCTACGAAGACGATACGATCATCGTCGTCAATAAGCCCGTGGGGTTGGTCGTGCATCCCGCGGCCGGCCACTGGGACGACACGCTCTTAAACGGTCTTTTGTTCCGCTTCCCGGAATTGAAGAACATCCCGCGCGCCGGTATCGTGCACCGTTTGGACCGTGATACTTCCGGTCTCATGGTCGTGGCTAAAACGCTTGAAGCTCAAACCGACCTCGTGCGTCAATTGCAAGCCCGTACCGTCAAGCGTGAATACTGGGCGATCGTTCGCGGTCAAGCGCCCGACGCCGGTTACGTGGAAGAGCCCATCATGCGCGACCCGCGCAATCCGATGCGCTTTGCCGTCGGTAACGGTCCGCGTGCCAAAGATGCCAAGACCCACGTTCGCTTGGTCGACGTGACCTATTTGCCGGGCGCAGGCCAAACCCCGATCACGGTGTCTTGGATCGCCTGTCGCTTGGACACGGGTCGCACGCACCAAATTCGCGTTCACATGGAATGGGCCAATTTGCCGTTGGTGGGCGAACAAACCTATAAGGGCAAGGGCGGTAAGTTGCCCGAAGGCTGCCCCTTAAATGACATGACGCGTCAAGCCTTGCATGCTTCCCGTTTGGGTCTTGTGCACCCGAAGACCAAGGAAGAAGTCTCTTGGTTTGTGGAGCCGCCGCAAGACATGATCGATTTGATGGATAATTTGGGTTTCGGTCCGGTGGACGAACCCGTTGACGTATTTGAAAAGTAAGAAGACAACATGCTCGATAAACCCGCTTTAGAAATCATGCAACCGGCCTGGAGCAAGATCGTTCCGGCCAACGTAGACGCTTTGATGACGCTTCGTGCCGGCGGCGTCTCTTCCGGCCCCTTCGGTGATAAGACGGGCGTCGGTGGTTTTAACGTCGGTCAATACGTGGGCGACGTGCCGTTTTGCGTGAACATGAACCGCAATTTGGCTAGCCAATTGGTCCCGACGGACCCGAAGTGGTTAAAGCAAACGCACGGTACGGTCGTTGTGGACGCAGAAACCGCCGAGGCTGAAGTCGAAGCCGATGCCGCCACGGCCGTGACGCCGGGCGTCGTGTGCGTGGTGCAAACCGCCGACTGTTTGCCGCTTTTGTTGGCTGAAAAGAACGGTCGCGCCGTGGCTGCCGTGCACGCCAGCTGGAAGTCGTTGGCAGCCGGCATCATCCAAAAGACGGTCGCTCGCCTTCGTGAACGTTTGGGCGACGAGTCCGCACAAATGGTGGCTTGGATGGGCCCGCGCATCGGCGATGAGGACTTCGAAGTGGGCGTTGATGTGTTAGACGCCATGAAGGCCACGTTGCCTGAGGCCGAAGTCGCCTTTAAGGCAAAAGATGACGGTAAGTATTTGGCAAGCTTGGCCACGTTGGCACTTCAAGCTTTGGCTCAAGTGGGTGTGGAAGCTTCTGACGTCGTCGACGCCAAGCGCAGCACCTTTGCCAATGACGAACTTTTCTACAGCTATCGTCGTGACGGCGTGACGGGTCGTCATGCCACGATGATTTGGATGAAGGAATAACATGATGCATCGAATCCCGACGGTCGGTTTCGTTTCCATGGGCTGCCCCAAGGCGCTCGTGGACTCCGAAATCATCATGACGCGTTTGCGCGCCGAAGGCTATCGCTTGGTGGGGTCCTATGACAATGCCGACTTGGTGATCGTCAATACCTGCGGCTTTTTGAATGAAGCCGTGGCTGAAAGCGTGGAAGCCATCAGCGAAGCGTTGGCCGAAAACGGTCGCGTGATCGTCACGGGCTGTTTGGGTTCTCGTAAGACCTTGGCCGGTGAAAATTACGTCTTGGCTCACTGCCCGAAGGTGTTGGGCGTGACGGGTCCGGGCGAATTCGACTTGGTCTATGAATTGGTGCACAAGTACCTCCCGCAACCGCACGATCCGCGCTTTGACTTAGTGCCGCCGGCCGGTTTGAAGTTGACGCCGAAACACTACGCGTATTTGAAGATTAGCGAAGGCTGCAATCACAACTGCGCCTTCTGCATCATCCCGCAATTGCGCGGTCCCTTGGTGAGCCGCCCGATCGGTGAAGTGTTGCGAGAAGCCGAACTCTTGCAAAATCAAGGCGTTAAGGAACTTTTGGTCATCAGCCAAGACACCTCCGCTTACGGCGTTGACTTGAAGTACAAGTTGGACATGGACTACTCGGGTCGCGCTTATCGTACGCGCATGTACGATTTGGCCAAAGCCTTGGGTGACATGGACATGTGGGTGCGTATGCATTACGTGTACCCGTATCCGCACGTCGATCAAGTGGTCGAACTCATGGCTGAAGGCTTGATCCTTCCGTATTTGGACGTGCCGTTCCAACACGCGCATCCTCGCGTGTTAAAGGATATGAAGCGTCCGGCCAACACGGAAAAGACGTTGGAGCGCATCCAAGCTTGGCGCAAGATCTGTCCGGATCTCACGATCCGCTCGACCTTCATCGCCGGTTTCCCGGGTGAAACCGAAGAAGAATTCCAATACCTCTTGGACTTCTTGAAGGAAGCACAACTTGACCGCGTGGGCTGCTTTGCTTACTCGCCCGTGGAAGGCGCCAGCGCCAATGCGTTGCCCGGCGCTTTGCCTGACGAAGTGCGTGAAGAGCGTCGCGATCGCTTCATGGAAGTGCAAGCCCAGATCTCGGCCGACCGTTTGGCCAAGAAGATCGGCACCGTGCAAGAAGTCATCATCGACGAATGTGAAGACGAAGACGGCGTGGCCGTGGGTCGTACCAAGGCCGATGCACCGGAAATCGACGGCGTCATTTACGTGACGACCGACGGTCATTTGAATCCGGGCGACATCGTCAACGTGAAGGTGACCGCTAACGAAGAGTACGACTTGGTGGGTCGACACGTGCCGTAAATAACGACACTTGGAAATTAAAAAGCTCATGCTTATCTTATTGATTGGCATGAGCTTTTTTTTGATGCGTGATTGAAGGCAAAAAAGGGGAGTCTGAAAGGAAAAAACGGCTTCTTCGGTAGAAAAAAGGCGAAGGCATGATTTTCTTCTGAGTACTTTTGCCTACAAATCTAGGGTGTTTTAAGCATTTAGACGTCAATTGGGTATTGATGGAGAAATCGGGGCGTTCTAAATTATTTGTGTCGGCCCCTTTTGATGGTTAACGAGTAAGGAGACATCGTTCGAGGCGCAATCGAACCCTTGGCCGACCAACAGTCATTTAAATTAACACAGGGAGAGCTTCTATGTTCAAAAAATTGATTCCCTTTGCAGTCGTCGCCACGATGGCGTTTGCCGGTTCAACCTCTGCGTTGGCCGCCAAGCAGACTTTTGTGACGATCGGCACCGGTGGTATTACGGGTGTGTACTACCCCACGGGTGGTGCAATCGCGAAGGTGATCAACGAGCAGCAGAAGACCTACCGTATCAAAGCCAGCGTGGAGAGCACGGGCGGCAGTAAGTTCAACATCAATGCCATTGCCGTCGGTGATCTCGACTTCGGTATCGCGCAAGCCGACACGCAATATCTCGCCTTCAACGGCAAGGGTCCGTGGGAAGGCAAACCCGTTAAAAAGCTTCGTGCCGTTTTTGCATTGGCTCCGGAAGCGGTGACGTTTGTCGCAGCCGAAGACGCCAACATCAAGACGCTTGCGGACGTCAAGGGCAAGATCATCAATTTGGGTGATCCGGGATCCGGTAATCGCATCAATGCCTTGGACATCTTTAAGTTCGCCGGCATCGTACCGGGCAAGGATTTCCGCGATGAAAAGATCAAGCCTGCCGATGCTCCGCGTATGTTGCAAGACGGTCGAATCGACGGTTTCTTCTACACGTTGGGTCACCCCAACGGCAACATCAAAGAGGCCACCGCCGGTCGTCGTAAGTGTCGAGTCGTTGCCATCGAGGGCATGGATAAATTGCTCGCCGATGCACCGTATTACTCGATGACGACGATCGATATGAGCCAGTATCCGGACGCTGTCAACGCCAAGGAAAACGTGAAAACGATTGGTATGTTGGCAACGTTGGTGACGTCGGCCGATACGCCTGAAGATGTTGTCTACGCCATCACCAAAGAAGTGATGACGAATTTGGATACCTTCAAGAAACTTCATCCGGCCCTCGCTTCGATTACCAAAGAATCGATGCTCGAAGGCTTGACGGCTCCCATCCATCCGGGCGCCATGAAGTACTACCGCGAAGCCGGCTTACTGAAGTAAGTTCAACGCCATTTCTTTCATCCGTCGTTCATTCGTTCCCTTGGCCAGTCCTCAAAAGGACCGCCAGGGAACGTTGCAACTTTACATAACGCAGTGACTGGAAAGGTTTTAGTGATGTCAGACAGTAAAAAATCCATGGTTGCACTACCGGATACGCTCCTGAGTAAGACCGGTGACGATGTGGTCGGTGAATATCGAGAAGAAGTCACTAACGGTGACCGTGGGATCAAGGGCGATAAGACGGGCCTCTCGAAAAAGTTGACCTTTGTGGTGGCGCTGGCTTGGGCCCTCTTTCAAATGTCCACGGCCAGTTGGCTCTTGTTGGACACCTTGTATATCAAGGCGTTTCACTTGGCGTTTGCGTTGGCACTCGTCTTTTTGAATCTGCCAAGCCTTAAAGCCAACTCCACGTTGACGAGTCGTTGGGACATGCGCATTTTGCTTGCTATGAAGCGCGTGACGATTGTCGATTGGTTGATGGGGTTATTGGCCGTTATCTGTGCGCTTTACATCGTGATCGATTATGCGGGCATTAGCGAGCGCCCGGGGCAACCCATCGGTCGCGATTTGATTTTTGGCGTGCTGTTGATCGCTTTATTGCTCGAAGGCGTGCGTCGGGTGTCGAGTCCCGCCTTGCCGGTAATCTGCGGTCTCTTCATGGCCTACGTCTTTTTGGGTCCTTATTTGCCCGATGCGATCGCCTTTAAGGGCGCGACGCTTTCGCGCTTTATCTCTCAAATCACCATGGACACGCAAGGGATCTACGGCGTGCCGCTTCATGTGTCGGCCACGGTCGTGTTCCTTTTTGTGCTCTTTGGCACGATGCTCGATCGAGCCGGGGGCGGGGTGTTCTTCACGCGTTTGGCGATTGCGGGTCTTGGTCAATACCGAGGCGGTGCTGCCAAAGCCGCGGTGGTGAGTTCGGCATTTTCCGGCATGGTTTCGGGCTCTTCCATTGCCAACGTGGTGACAACGGGGACGTTTACCATTCCGCTAATGAAGCGCTTGGGCTATCCGGCTACGAAAGCCGCCGCCATTGAAGTGGCCTCTTCCGTGAACGGTCAATTGGCTCCGCCCGTGATGGGGGCAGCGGCCTTTATCATCGCTGAATACGTCAACGTCCCTTACGTGGAAGTCGCCAAAGCCGCGGCGATTCCCGCGTTTGCCTCTTATGTCGCTTTGGTTTGGATCACGCACATTGAAGCGTGCAAGTTGGGGTTAAAAGGGTTGCCGAAAAATGAACTTCCGATTTTCTTGGTGGAGCTCAAAAACGGTCTGCATTTCTTGCTGCCCTTGTTGATGCTCATCTATGAATTGGTCGTGTTGCAACACTCGGCTGAATTGTCGGTCTTTCGTGCCATTTTGGTGTTGGCCGCCATCATGATGTTGCAACCCGTGGCGATCGCTCGCATGCGAGGTCAACGCTTGTGGCCCGCGTTGGTGGATGGGGTAAAGATGACGTTGGACGCCATGGCGGCGGGCGCCAATAACATGGCGGGCGTGGCTTTGGCTACGGCAGCTGCCGGTATTATCGTCGGTTGTGTCTCGTTGGGGCTCGGTCAACAAATTTCCGCTTTTGTCGAAGCGCTCTCGATGGGCAATATTTTCTTATTGGTGATCATCACAGCGGCGGCCAGTATTTTGCTTGGGATGGGTTTGCCGACCACGGCCAACTACATCATCATGGCATCGCTGACGGCGCCCGTTTTCGTGGAATTGGCCACGGGTCTCACGCTTCACGGTCAAGAGATTGCCGTGCCGTTGATTGCGGCTCACTTATTCTGTTTCTACTTCGGTATTTTGGCCGACGATACGCCGCCCGTGGGCTTGGCCGCTTACGCGGGTGCCGCCATTGCCAAAGCCGATCCGATCAAAGTGGGGATCCAAGGTTTCTTGTACGACATTCGTACGGCGATCCTTCCGGTGTTCTTCCTCTTTAACTCGGACTTGCTGTTGATTGGGATCGATAGCGTGTGGGCAGGGATCTTTATTTTCGTGATGACGTCCATTGGGATGGTTGCCTTTACGTCGGCCACGCAAGGGTGGTTGATCAATCGGGCCAATCTCTTTGAACGCTTGATTCTGATGGCTTGCACGATCACGATGCTCTTTCCGGCGCTCGTGACCGGTTACGTCATCGATTACGAATACCGTTGGTGGGGTTATTTGGTCGGCCTAGTGCTGATGGGCTTGGTTTGCTTGATGCAACGTCGACGAATGAATTAAGCGAATAAAGGATTAGAGAAGTAAAAAGCCGGGGCTTCTGGGAAGGAGGACTCGGCTTTTTATTAACACTTGGAAATAAGCCGAGCATCTCAATTGTGAGAGCTCGGCGTCATTTTTTATTTTTTCATGTTTATAGAATTTCCCAATAGCCACCCTTCGGAGGACCAATACGAACAAGTTTGCCTTCCCGTTTAAGTGTTGCGATCTGCTGATTGATAGCAGCTAAAGACAAGCCGAATTCGGTAGCCAACGTGCCGGCGGTAAGCGTATTGTCCATATGCAAACGTTCAAGGATTCGCTCTTTGGTCGAAACTTTTTTCTTGCGTTTATCGACAGTATCTTCAACGGACTCATCGTCACCGACGGATTGCTTGAATTCAGCGATGTCACTTTCTAATTGTTTGACCATCATTTCCGTCATAAAACGGCGGAAAATTGACAAATCATCATGTTGACGAGTGGCTTCCAATGCTTTGATATAGTCTTCTTTGTCTTCTTTCTTGACT
>JAGCMT010000064.1 GCA_017646335.1 Burkholderiaceae bacterium | reverse complement strand
CTGAACTTCGGGCGTTTTGAAAAAATGCTTTGGAACACGTTCAAAAAGACGACCCGAAAGTTGTAAGCCATTAATGATGACCGAATCCCCTTCGGATCGATTTTCAACCACTGTCGTCTCATCGATCTCGTCAACCAGCCCAAATTCCAACGCTTCTTCGGCCGTGAAATAGGTCTCTTTATCGACGAGCGCTTGGATGACGTCAATCGATTTCCCCGTTTTTTCGGCGTAAATCTGAAGGACGTTTTGCTCGAGCTTCTCGATGTCTTCGACCGTTTTCTTTAGGTCGTCCGCATTTCCATAGACGCCGACGCTCACCTTGTGAATCATCATCATGGCGCCGCGCGGCATGATGACACGGGCGTTCGGCACACTCGTGATGATGGTCGCGGCACTCATGGCCGTACCATCGATCCGAAATGTGATCGAACCTTTGTGATTCTTTAATAGGGCATAGATGGATAGCGCCGTATAAACGGAACCTCCAAAGGAATTAATGGAAATGGTGAGCGCGTTTTCCGTAGGAATTGCTCGCAATTCATCGAGCAAATCCTTTTCGTTAAAGCCATCATTAAACTCTTTGGAGCCACCCACAAATCCAAAGAGATCGATATGGCTTGTTTGCCCTTCGGTTTGGATATTCCAAAACTGCTTCATTTTCATGGATCACCTCCTTCGCGGTTGGGATCTTCACCGACTTCAACCGTCGGAAGATCCTCATCAGTGGATGGCTTACTATCGTTGACTAATCCGTCTTCTTTTCGCATGGCTTCTTCGCGTTTGCGAACAGCATGCACTGTTTCATACTTCATGCCGGTGAGCTCTGCTGCCTCACGCTCGCGCGTGCTAAAGCCTTCTTCCACACGCACTTTCGCTGCATTGGCTTCTTTCAGAGGATCAAGTTGTCCCTGAGCATCTCCATACCAATCGGCTCCGCACCAAGCTGCACGAATGGCCGGATCATCGAAAAATCCTGGTGCCTGCACACGCCCTTTCAAAACAGCTTCCGTTAACCACTCTTCGTAAATGGGCTGACAAAAGTTGCCGACAAGCCATTCGCGTCGCATCCGAAACATCTTCCACGCTTCGAGTAACGATGCTCGGGATGCGGAATAGCTGGCTGTGAAGTTCTTCACTAACAACTCGTACGGAATCTCCAATGCCGCACCGATTTGACGACAGATGGCAATGACAAATCCGTCAAACGCGGAATTGGGTCGGCCAGGATTGGCAATCTGCACTTCCTCTCCATCGTCAAGCCCCACGATGGCCCCGTTTCCTAACTCGTAGGCATTGGGGTCTGGGTCCACTTTCGTAGCTGGGTCAAACATCTGACCCAATGGCGTTTGTGGTGTGTTCGACTTAATGAAGACCGTAAACATGCCGGAGACAACGGCTGCCATGAGCTCGGCTTCGGAATAACGTGATAGTTGTTTTAAAGATTCAATGACCGGTGCGAGCATCGGGACGCCCCGTCGCTGAGCCGGACGCTCAACGTCACACATGATGTGAAGCACATTCCTTCGCCCGGTTTTGGCCCCGAATGCCGGCACTCGCTTCCATTCTTGTTGGATTTGCACCGTCGTGCGCTTGTAACTATTGGGATGGTGCTTCGCGATCCAATACGCGACCGTCTCCCCATAGGTCCCAATCTCAATGCCGGCCAAGACATTGACATCGGTCGGCAGACTGATTTGCGGATTGCAAACGCGGTCGGCTTCAATCAACCCGATACGTAAGTCGTAGACGCTCCCCGGTCGTTTGATCACCGGCATCGTGACAAACACGTCTCCGCTAATGAGAGCCGAGAGTAAGACGAGCGATTGGAGCTGAAAGAAGTTTTGACGACGCTCCGCATCGCAATTCACACTGTCACTCCAAAGCCGCCATTCACGCTCGACTTGCGCCTCCCAATCTCGCGCTTCATCTTCTGTGAGTCCCAGGAAATCGGCATCGATTT
>JAGCMT010000063.1 GCA_017646335.1 Burkholderiaceae bacterium | reverse complement strand
GCAAATGAAGTACTTCTACGCGGTGATTCCGGTGAGTGCAACGTTTATGACGATGTACGCGATCCGCGACGTGATCCAAGCGATTCGTTTACCTTGGAACAAATAACCTTCGATCGACGAAATAAGAACGGGAATCCATGAGGATTCCCGTTTCGTTTTAACCGATTGATTTTATTGGTTTTTATAGAAAATGATCGAGGCTCGCAAGCGTTGGAACGATTCCCAAAGCTTCAATTCGTCTTTGATCGGCCACCAATTGAAAATTAATTCTTCCACAGGCTTCCACAAAGCAACCCAACCGATCACGAGTAACCCTTCGCGAATCGAACTCATCACGGTGGTCGTGTCGTCGGGCACCCAGACGGCACGGATCAACATGCAAAGGAGCATAAAGCCCAAGCCTAAATAGAGCATTTTGCGGGCTTGACGGAAGTGTTCCGAGAGACGCTCGCGTTGTTTTTTGATATGACGCTCGAAGTAACGATCAAAGGTAGCCGCAATGTCATCGACTAAGAAGGGCTCAAACGTAGCCCGGTCTTTTTCCGGCATGTAGATCTTGAGATCAAACACCGAGCAGTCACGGTGGTTGTCGATGGACGTTTGCAAAAAGTCGAGCACGGGCTCACTTAACGAAACGTGTTCGGCGGGTAGCGGCAAATCGTTTTCGAACAACTGATGTCCGTGACGAAGCACAAGTGAAATCTCACAGCGATAGTCGAACTTCTCGGCTTTGGAGCACGGGGGTGGGGATTGGATGATGTTTTCTTTCATGACGAAAAAATTTCAATCGAATACTACAAGTCTAAACGATTCTGCAGACATTAAGGTTGACCAAATATTTGCGCTGTAAGATGCGAACATCCATTCTTTTATCAGGTGTTTTCACATGTTTTCGGGTCTTTTGACGCGATTGGGCAATCATTGGCAAGCACGAGAACTCGTGTTAGTGGGCGTTTTTGCGACCACGTCCAAGTTGACGGCCATTTTGATTGCGTTGGCTAGCGGTGGCATGAACCCTTTGGGTCTCATTGCGAAGAATTTGGTTTTTACGCTTTTGTTGGTGATCCTTCTCTACAAGGTCCGTAAACCCGGCACGTTGATTCTTTTTGCCGTGGTGAGCGCCTTGATGACCTTGATGATGTTGGGCACGAACGTGATGTTGTTGCCGCCGATGCTTTTGGCCGCAGTCGTTGCTGAAATGGTTGCTTGGACTTTTCAAGGTTGGAAGCGTAGTTGGGGCGTCATTGCCATCATGGCTATTTTTGACTTGGTCTATAAGGCTGCTACGTTGTTTGTGAGCTACATGATGGTTCGTGAGTCGCCTGCCGTCTTCTCGGTGTTGTTACCTTTTATCGTGTTGGCTTATGTGGGTTCTTTGCTCGGTCTCGGTGCCGGCGTCGGTTGTGTGAAGGAGTTGCGTCATGCAGGCATTATCCGCTCTTAATCAAACCGGCCCCAAGTGCTGGATCGAAGATTTGGACATCCGTGCGCCGATGGCGATTTGTGTGTTGACGTCTCTGTCTTCCATCGGTTTATCCAATACGGTGGCGATCGGTCTGGTTTGGGCCGTCTCCTTTTTGTACTTCTTGAGCTTAAAGCGCATCAAGACCGTGGTCATGAGCTATTTGGCGATGGCCGGCATGACCGCCATGGCCGTCATCTGCGTGATGATTTTGCTCTTTTTCTTCCCGGCTTTGGGTGAAAAATTAACGGCCATGACCTTGGTCATCCCGTGTGTGCGTATCTGTATTTTGCTCAATGTTATTTTGCCTTTGGCTCTTACGTGCCGTGTCAATCGCATGTTGAGTGCCTTGGAAAGCATGCATTTGCCGTTCTTCTTATTCTTGCCGATGGCCGTGATCATTCGATTCATCCCGACCTTCAGCAATGACATTCAACAAGTGTGGGAAGCCTTGAAAATCCGTGGCGTACGACCGAGTGTGGGCAATTTCTTCCGTCATCCCGTCATGATGATGCGTTTGTTGGTGGCTCCGGTGATTTTCCGCTCTTTGAAGACGGCCGAACAATTGGGTATTGCCGCTGAATTAAAAGGCATCAGCGCACAAACGAAGGGTCAAGCTCCGATGGAGACGACGTGGTCGGGTAACGACACGGTCGTGGTGTCCGTGGCGGTGATCACATTGGTGGCGGCTTTTGGTTATCAGATTTTTGTGGGGTAATGGAGCATGCAAGCAGCGATTGAATTAAAAAACGTGACTTATACGTACCCGTTTGCGACCAAACCCGCGATTAACAATCTGAACCTTTCCATTAAACCCGGTGAAGTCGTGGTCGTCACGGGCCAAAGCGGACGTGGGAAATCCACGCTCATTCGCTTGATTAACGGTTTAAGTCCTCATTATTACGGTGGGGAGCTTACGGGTGAAGTGTTAATCGACGGCAAGAATAACGCCGATCGCACGATTGCTGAAATCGCTGCTGACGTGGGAACCCTTTTCCAAGATCCGGAAGAAGCGTTTTTTACGCTTCGCGTGCGTGATGAAATCGGTTTTATCAACGAGTGGCAAGGCAAAGATCGAGAAGAGACCGCCAACTTTGTGATGGGCCAGGCCACACGTTTTGGTGTGGCCGACATTTTGGATCAAGACATCCATGAGTTAAGCGAAGGTCAAAAGCAAAAGGTGGGTTTGGCCTGCTGCTCCGGTCTTCAAACGAAGGCATTGATCCTTGATGAACCGAGTGCGAACCTCGATCCTGACTCCATCGGTGAGTTGGCTCGTACGATTGCGGACTTAAAAGCCGCCGGTATTGCCGTTTTGATCGTTGATCATCGCTTGCATTGGTTTGATTTGATTGTGGATCGATTGATCGTGATGCATGACGGTCAGATCGTTTTTGAAGGCAATAAAGAGAGTTTGACGGAAGATTTCTGCCAAGAATACGGGCTTCGTCAACATCGAGTCGAAGACGTGCGTGAGCGTTTGCCGCAAGAAAGTCCGACGGATTCCGATGCCGTCTTGTCTGCCGTGAATGTGACTTTTGCGCATCCCAATCAAGCCCCGTTATTTAAGGAAGCGGCCTTTGCATTGACGCGTGGCGTAACGGCTTTGATCGAGGAAAACGGAAGCGGCAAGACCACCTTGGCCCGAATCTTTTGTGGTTTGAATACCGTCAAGGGCGGGGAGTTCTTCATCAAGGGTGAAAAGATCAACCCGAACCGATTGCTGGAACACGTGGCAATTGTGCTTCAAAATGCCGACCATCAGCTTCATATGCGAACGGTTCAAGCCGAATTGGAGATGAGTTGCTTGATGTCGGGCTTGAAGGATCCGAAGGCTCGCATTGAAGAATTGTTGGAATTCTTTGATTTGAAGGACTATCGAGATCGTCATCCGCATTCGCTCTCGGGCGGGCAAAAGCAACGCTTGGCCATTGCGGCAGCCCTGGTGAAGGATCCGGAGATCCTCATTTTGGATGAACCGACGAGCGGTTTGGACGGTCAAAACATGCAACGCATTGCGACGCTCTTGAATCAATTGGCCGATCAAGGTAAGGCCGTTTTGGTCATCACGCATGACTTGGAATTGGTCAAAGCCAGTTGCACGAAGTGCATTCGACTCGGAAAGTGATTGATCAAAGAGCCGTTTAGAACAAAGCCTCAGCATAAAGTCTGAGGCTTTGTTCGTGAGAGAGCTTAAAAGAGATGTTTATGTTGGTTGCGAATCGTCTTAAGCGTTTCATCAATCATAATTCGATTTTTAGGCTCAATACCGTATTGATCCGCTAAGGACAGAAAACCGTTATCACCGTGAATGGCTTGGAAGACTTCTTCAGCCATTCGGTCAAACGTTTTTCGAGAGACTCCGGCCGTTTTCAAGACGGTCTTAATGGCATCATCGGTTATGAGTTTTCCGCATCCGGCAAAGGCCGTACTGTGCTCTTGGTGATAACCGACGCAGAAAGTTAAGTCATAAGCCGGCGATAGGCGCCACTGTCCGTCATCAGATTGCAAATAAGCCCAATTCTTCGCATGATCGTCTTGATTGCACGCAAACCAATTAAAGAGGGTACGACGTAAAAGTTCTTCGATGTCGTCCGTATTGCGTGTTAGATGCTTGGTCAGGCGAATCAAAAGTTCCGTATCCAACACCGGTTCACGGAAGTTGGCATCCAATAAACCAGCCGCCGAGGCCATGTGGATGCGACCTTTTTCCGTTCGGTCAAAACGGGCCGTTCCAAAATAATACGGTCGATTAGGTCGGTCACTTCCGATTCGTCCGGTAAACAGTCGACTGGGTGCTACATCAATACCGGCATTTTTTGCCATTTCCATAAAAACGGCTTCGCAGAGCCCTTCGTCATGACCCAATGGCGTGATTGCCGTTGTGAATTTCACCATCCAAGCACTTGAGCCTTCGAATGGATGAATGCTGCAACGACGAAAGTCTTCCGAAACATAGATATTGGATTTCGGACGAGCACCGGCAGAGGTGCCACTTTGAAGCAAGTTTAGGAAGACTTCATCCGTGGCGCCTTCAATGGTCAATTCGGCCTCTCGAGCCAACTCGGTGATGATTTCGAAATCACCGATATGGTTCTCGTAATCGAATTCGTAACTGGGTTCAAAAACTAAGGCGCCGGATCCTTTTTGCCCGACGAATGCCAATCGACTGAGCATCGATATGTTTTGCGGCAAAACCCCTCGCTGACGAAAGGCTCGATCCATGAGCAATCGTCCCCATCCATCGGGCAAAGCGTCGGCAAAAATACCGTGTAGACCTTCATTCGGAGACGCTGGTCCTTCAATTAAACCTGATGTGGCGGGAAGTTTCAGAGGAGAGAGCGAACCTCGATTATCCGTCAAGTATCGATCATCATACGAAAAATAAATTTGTTCGTTAACGCTACAAGCCAATCGACCGACATTGATTTTTTGACCGTCGGACAAAATTCGTTTGACCGAAAGGTGCTCAATTCTTTCAAAACTCATCGCTTCAAAACCTCCTCAATCGTACGAGGCTTGGGTTTCGGTTGAGATGCACGCTGCGTTAATTGGATTAATCGCTCGATATCGTCCAAGCAAAACCAAAGTTCGAGAAATTGACTTAAAGAAATCTTTCCTGTGTATTCAAAATACTTAATCGTACTTTCCGGTACGCCGCTCATTTGAGCCAAAGCACGGCGAGAAAGCTTTTTCTCTTTGCGTTTGGTTTGTAAATAACGAGCAAAGTAATCTTGTGCGTCCGCTGGGACGTAAAGTGAAAGGTTTTGGAACATGTTGATGACTCTTTGGTTTGGCTAATATTTTACCAAATAACATCATAAAATGATCATTTTGGATGATATATTGTCTAATCAGTGATGAATTTAATGATTAACGGTCGATCAAAGAGTGTCGAAGTCAAGTCGAGTCCATTGCTTAACAAGATGGCTTTCGGGCTCGTTTAACGAAAATCACGGAGACGAAGCCCGCTGAAATGAGTCCGACCGAATAGGCCACCGCGATATTGGTATAGGGAAGCGCAATCAGAAGCGTCAACATAAAGGTCCAACCGGTCAATTTACCGAGAAAGGCACCTTTATAGAGTTGAATTGCCGCATTCGAGTATTGGTTTTTGAGGTAGAAGATACCTAGTACACCACCGATCACAGGGAAGAACAACAAAATGCCGCTGAAAGTGGGGCCGACGTGATTCGCGATGGTTGTAATTAAAAGCGTTAAGACTGAGCCGCTCACCATTTGCAGGTAGGGCGGCTTTTTGTATTGAGAGGCGGGGACAGTTTTGCCATTTGGGTCGATTGGCGGCATTAAGCGCACACCAAGAACCATGGCAGCAGCCGAAATGGGAATCCAAATCCACGTGGGAATCGGCAGTGCCACACTTGCCCATGACGCTAAGAAAAAGCCCACAACGGCCAACATAAAAGCAAACATCCAATGAAAGCGCCGGCTCGCGTGAATGAAGAGAAGGCCGAAAACAATGTAAGCAAGGATGCCTTGAAAGGCACCCCACGCGGCGCGATAGGCAAAGTCCGCTCCTTGTTCGATGGCCATAAAAAAGGAGATGGTCGCTGAGGTCAACGGTAGACCGCTCACCACGCCGCCGATGAGCGAACCGAATCGTCGAGTGACGATCATCACCATCCACAAAAGAAGCGGGATGGCCGTGATTTTGATGAGTATTAAGGCCATGCAATCAGACGGTGTCGAAAAAGGGACACAAGCCGCTAGTTAGAGAAACTCAAAACAACTATAGACCCAAACAGCCACTTTTTGGAAATTTGTCTCTTAAAACGCCTTGATATGGTGCGATTTATCGATTGTTAACGAACGCAATTCATTGATTTTTACCAAAGGTAGTCTAAGTAGCCTAGATATTGGATTGAAGTTTCATTTCGGGGGGGGGTAATCTCTCAAATTGATTTGTTATCAAGTCATTAATTTTTCATTCTTATCATTAATTAGAGGCAGATTATGAATAAGATTTTTAAGATCGTTTTTAACGCAGCTCGCGGCAAGATGATGGTTGTCAATGAAGCCACATCTTCAGTTCAAACGGGCAAGAAGGCAGCCGTGACGGTGGCTGTGATTGGGGCTTTGGCTGCTGGTTCGGCTATGGCTGCAGAAAGTGTAAGTGGCGTTTGGCTTGTAACTGATCAAGCCGTAAAAACCTTTAATGCAACTAGTGGTGTTCCTACTGGCGTGCAACGTGTTACGACAACGTTGATTACCGAAAAAACAGTGTTTGACAATG
>JAGCMT010000011.1 GCA_017646335.1 Burkholderiaceae bacterium | reverse complement strand
CAATGGTGTGAACTGGGACAATGGAGCAACTTTAGTCGAAGCTGAATATCTAGAACTCGATAACACCAAAATTACCGTGAGTGTGACCAGTAGCACGATTACAGCTGATTCTGAAAGCATGACATTGATTCAATCGAGCAATGTAATTGTTGGTGATTTGGCAACCACTGGAAATACCGTCACGCTTTATTCCGGTATCGCTAATAGCTATGCCGGTACGATTGAAAAAGATAGTGAGGGTAAGGCGATTACTGTTACAGTAAATAAAATACCGAGTTCGGATGATAGTACGTCGTCGGGTGGTAACTCCGGTAGTTCTTCCATCCAATCGCAAATGAACGAACAAATCCTCGTTTTGGGTGAAAGCCGTGCTGCTGCAACAGCTTTCACGAACCAAGCCACGGATTTGATCGATTCGACGTTGGATGATTTGGGCCAAAAGGCAACCTTGGGTATGGCAGGCTTTGCCGCCGTCCACGGTAACGCCTCCGAGTATGAAACGGGTAGCCATGTTGATGTCAACGGTTGGTCCATGATTGTTGGTGCATCTTCCAAGCTCGAAAACGGCACGACCGTCGGTGCCTTCTTTGAAACGGGCACGGGCAACTATCGTACGTTCAACGACCTGGACGGCGTGACGATGCGTGGTGATGGCGAATCGACTTACTGGGGCGGCGGTTTGATGGCTCGCCATGCTTTCGATAACGGTTTCTACGCTGAAGGTTCCGTTCGTGTCGGTCAACTCAAGAACAAGTTGGAAAATGCCGTGAAGGGCTCTGAAGGCTTGACGGGCTATGACATCGACACCGTCTATGCCGGTGCACACATCGGTGCCGGTAAGGTCTTCGAATTG
The DNA here is from genome assembly GCA_017646335.1 of Burkholderiaceae bacterium. Classification (GTDB taxonomy): domain Bacteria; phylum Pseudomonadota; class Gammaproteobacteria; order Burkholderiales; family Burkholderiaceae_F; genus Aphodousia. The sequence continues at coordinate 1,198 of JAGCMT010000011.1, read as the reverse complement.
AATAGTGCCGGTGACAATATCGACGTTTACACGAAGTTCCTCTATACCTACAACGAAGGTAAGAACTTTGCGATCGATGGCGATAGCGTCAATTACAGCTCGGTCACGAGTGAACGCTTGCGCTTGGGTGCTCGTTATACGAAGAATGTCAGTGACAAACTTCAAGCCAAGGTCGGCGCTGCTTGGGAATATGACTTCAATGGCGATAGCAAGAACACCGTTGCCAACTACGATTTGGGTACTCCGAGTTTAGGTGGAAGCACGTTCATGGCTGACGTTGGTGTTCGCTATCAAGCTGCGAAGAACGTCTCCGTTGACTTTAGCGGTCGTGGCTATACCGGCAAACGTGAAGGCGTGTCCGGTCAAGTCAATGTGAAGTTTAGTTTCTAACAGTTCTAGGTGACATTTGGGGGAGACGATGAGAATCGCTCCCCTTTCTTGTTTGACGTAACTAAAGGACTAAGCCAATAGTTCGAGTTCATAAAAACACGCGAGCCCCGATAGTCGCGACTACCGAGGCTCTTTACTTACGCGTCTAGCAGAACAAGAATAATACTAAGCCGATTAATAATTTAATCATTAAACGTCTTAAGCGTTTTGCTATACTAGCGGAAGAGATTGATTTCCTGTGCATGATCAATCTTCCTTTAAGTGGCTTGGGTGTTAGCGCACCTGAGCCATTTTGCTATGGTTTTGTCGGCGTGGTTGAGAGGCAACCATAGCAAAGCCTCTCAATAATTAGCGAGTCATGCACAGCCTCGCTAGACAATATCAAAAACTCTTCCCAACTTACTTATCCACAATTTCTGTGGACAAGTTAAACCAAAACTCCGTTTTTTCTTTTGGTTATAAAGACTTGTTCCAACGCCTAAAAAGTTGGCAGCCGCTTAAATAAGAAAAACTCCTTCCGGAGTTTTGAGCATCGTTTATCCGACGGTATAGACAATCCTGAAAAGAAAAAGGGAATCGAAAGAAGGAAATAAAAGCGGAGTACTTCGATCATCACATCCAAGTTTTCGGCGAAAGCTCGATTAGGCATATAAACGACAAAGCTCTCTAAAAATGTAATGATCCTAGAAAAATTTCCTTAATTCGTGTTCCCCAAACCGATTATGCCACCAACATTTTCAGAAAAAATCACTTACTTTTGACCGATACACTCAATACACATATTCCACATATTATTTCTTCTTTTAAT
>JAGCMT010000062.1 GCA_017646335.1 Burkholderiaceae bacterium | reverse complement strand
TGGACCAATTGGCTCGCCGTGAGAACACGTTCTTCCGAGAAGAAAAGAAATTCCAAGCCGAAGTCGCACGCGTTCGCTTAGCCGGTCAAGATGTTTGGTTGATGAAGCCGACAACTTACATGAACCGCTCCGGCTTGGCAGTCGTCGCATTAGCCTTGTATTACAAGATTTTGCCCGAAGAAATTTTGGTCGTTCATGACGAATTGGACTTAATGCCCGGTTGCTTGAAGATCAAAAAGGGTGGTGGCAACGCCGGCCACAATGGTTTGAAGGATATTTCTGAAAAGCTTTCTACACCGAATTTCTGGCGATTGCGTTTGGGTACCGGCCATCCCCGTTCTTTAGGTATGGCGCAACCGGTTGCAGACTTTGTATTGCACCGTCCCAGCCGCGAACATCAAGAGCAAATGCAAGAATGTATCACCGCCGCTTTAAAAACGAGCGGCGACATCGCAACGGGTGATATGGCCCGAGTCCAACGCGCCTTGGCAAAATTTGGTACGCCTCGCGTTGTAGCCAAAGACACTGAACAAGTAGTTGAAAAAGAAAATGGAAAATAACAATAAAGAAAAGATTTTGGCAAGCGCCTGCTTGTTGGGCGAATGCGTTCGCCACGATGCTCAGATTTTGCGCATCACCGACCAACGCATCTTCCAATGGGGTCGTGAACGTCGCTTCCTTCCCATTTGTCCCGAATGCATGGCCGGTCTTCTTGTGCCGCGTGAACCGTGCGAAATCGAAGCCGGCAAAACGGCTGAAGACGTTCTCAACGGTACGGCTCGCATCTTGACCAAATCCGGCAAAGACTGCACCGATGACATTTTGTTCGGCGTTCAAGCCGCGTTGGGTATGGCCAAGCGAAATAACGCTCGCGTGGCTTTGATCAAACAAAATAGCACCGCTTGCGGCGCAAAGAATGTTTATGACGGTTCCTTCTCCGGCCAATTGACGGCCGGTATGGGCGTTTTGACCGCCTTGTTGAAGAAAGAAGGCATCCTCGTTTTTGACGAAACGGAAATCGATGCGTTGGAAAACGCACTTAACGACTAACAATCTAACTATCTGGAAACATATACCATGGGCTTAAAGTGTGGCATCGTTGGTTTGCCGAACGTTGGCAAATCCACCATCTTCAATGCATTGACCAAGGCTGGTATTGCAGCTGAAAACTATCCGTTCTGCACGATCGAACCGAACGTCGGTGTCGTCGAAGTGCCGGATCCCCGTATGCAAAAGTTGGCTGAAATCGTCAAGCCGGAACGTTGCGTGCCGGCGGTTGTCGAATTCGTTGACATCGCAGGTCTCGTGGCCGGCGCCAGCAAGGGCGAAGGCTTGGGCAACCAATTCTTGGCCAATATTCGTGAATGCGACGCTATCGCTCATATCGTGCGTTGCTTCGATGACGAAAACATCGTTCACGTTGCCGGTCAAGTCAATCCGATTCAAGACATCGAAGTCATTAACACGGAATTGGCACTGGCTGACTTGGCTAGCGTCGAACGCTCTTTGAACCGTTACGCTAAGCAAGCTCGTCAAGGCGGTGATAAGGAAGCGTTGAAGTTGGTGACGGTTTTGGAAAAGATCCAACCGCTCCTCAATGAAGGCAAGTCCGTCCGTCATGCCGGTTTGTCCAAGGAAGAGCTCGAAGTCATCAAGCCGCTTTGCTTGTTGACCGTCAAGCCGACGATGTATGTCGCCAACGTTGACGACGACGGCTTTGAAAACAACCCGTTGTTGGATGCTGTCAAGGAATTTGCCGCTAAAGAAAACGCTCCGGTCGTTTCCATCTGCGCCAAGATCGAAGCTGAAATTTCCGATCTCGACGAAGAAGACAAGGCCATGTTCTTGGAAGACTTGGGTATGGCTGAAGCCGGTCTTGACCGCGTGATTCGCGCCGGTTACGACCTCTTGGGTCTTCAAACGTACTTTACGGCCGGCGTGAAGGAAGTTCGCGCTTGGACGATCCACAAGGGTGATACGGCTCCGCAAGCCGCCGGCGTCATCCACACGGACTTCGAACGTGGTTTCATTCGTGCACAAACGATCGCTTATGAAGACTTCATCTCCTTCAAGGGCGAAAAGGGTGCTCAAGAAGCCGGCAAGATGCGTGCTGAAGGTAAGGAATACATCGTTCAAGACGGTGACGTGATGAACTTCCTCTTCAACGTCTAATCAACGCATTTCACCAAACTAAAAAGGTCTTCGATTATTTTCGAGGACCTTTTTGTTTGTCAGCTGAAAAAAACGCTAACACTTTTGTTACAAGGGGAATCACGTTTTTTCGCTATACTTATTCGATACTAAATTTCGGGCATAAACAATGGCAACTGTAATGGAAAAACGCCGACGTGGTTTCGGCGAGCGCTTGCGCACTGAGCGAGAACGCCTCGGGTACACCGAGTTGCAAATCGCCCAGCTCTTGGGCGTTCCTCTCGAACAGTACCAATTGTACGAAGAAGGCAAAGAAGATCCGGGAATCTTCCGTATGCCTCGGTTAAACGACTGCGGATTCGACGTGCTGTTCATCATTACTAGCGAACGTCACAATCCGATTCAAGAAGAAAGCGAATTGTTGTCGCGATTCCGAGAACTGTCCAACCGTGGCCGCGATTCCATTTTTATGACGCTGGATGCCTTAGAGCGTTTAGCTCCTAATCTTCGCCAAACCATTCGTGACAAGTGGCGCTCCGGTTCGAAATAAGAAACATCGGGACTCAAAATTGAGTCCCTTTGTTTTTGCCTTCCCAAAAATGCGTCGAGCGTTTTTCTTCGACTCATTGATAAAATATGACACACTTTTTTCGTTAAGCCTATTTGTGGCATTTGGCGATTTAGATTAGCATTGAGAAAAACTGAACATATCGCCTTATTGCGTCGAACTTGATTATGCGCATCATTCGTTTCCTCTTATGGTTCATCGCCGTCATTGCTTTGTTAGCAATGAGCTATATCGTTGCCATTTACTTCTTAGTAAATGCCAACAGTGTTTCTGAGCGCATTTCCTACGAATTGGATCGTAATTTCGGCTATAAGATTTCTATGCACGCCGCGCCTCAAGTGCGCGTGTTGCCGACGATTGAAGTCGAATTACCGGCCGCAACCGTCACGGACAAAAACGGACAAACCGTTTTCTTCTATCGTTCCGCCTATTTGAAAGTCAACCCGATTTGGTTGGTGCTCGGTCAAACGCATATCGAACAACTCCATTTCAACGGCCTGTCCACTCAAGTAGCAACCCCGAACACTTGGTCCTCCTTCATTGACGGCCTAAAAACGGAAAAATTAGCCATTCTTGACGATGTTGTCATCCAGAGCCTCTCGATTAATCAAGGTGACTTTTCCTTAACCGCTCAAGACAAGAAGTTGTCTTTGCGTAACATTGCCCTTTCTGTCAATGAACCCGCACCTCAAATGCATGGTGCGATTGAAATGTCCGCTCAAATCGCTGACACGACGAACGGTCTGTTGTTTGATGCGTCGGCAGCATTGACGCTGGACTTGGATCTCCATCAGGGCATCATCGGCATTGAGAACCTCCAACTCCAGGCACAAGGTACTCGAGGTGCAACACCGCTCTCGTTGAACGTTTCTACGAGTTTGGCCCGATTGGAAGCACAAAATGCCTATATCAGTAGCGCCGAAGCTCGTGTCATCACCAATGACGGTCATGATCAAGTCGCGTTTAGCGTGGCTGATTTGCAATTGGATGCAACGCAATGGCAAGCCCCTGACTTCCACGTCTACTACGCACAAGGTAATGGCCAACAACGTTTGGAATTGGATCTTCGCTCTCCGATCATTGCCCAATGGGCTTCTCAAAACTGGCAAGCCGCCCATATCCAGGGCTCGATTTTGTTGCCCGGAACGGGTGCCGCTTCGCCCGTTTCCGGTCAAACAACCATCGATTGGGTCAATCAAAAAGTCGACTTCGAACTTTTCGCTCGCCTACACGATGCCCCGATGAGCTTCAAGGGACAAGCCCAATCGTTCGAGCATCCGAGCATCAACGGTCAACTGACCTTCGGTCGTTTGGACTTGATCGAACTTCAAAAGTTAAGCGTGTTGCAAGATGTTCATATTGGACATTCTTTTAACGAACAAACGGAAGACATGCCGATTCAACCTGAAGCGGCTTCGGATAACGTGGCTAGCGAATTGACGGAAACGGCTACTGAACCTGCCCCATTGGATACCAATGAGGCAACCGAAGCGACCGTTACACAACCGCAAGCCTCTGAACCGAACGATCAACAAGACAAGGTTCAAACGGAATCTGCCGAACAAACGGTGAATGAACCGACGGTCGTTGAACCGCAACCGGCCCCTTCCGTGGTTAATGAAGAACCGGCACAACCGGCGCTTTCGCCCGTTGTCTGGATTGAAACCAACGACGGTCGTTTCATGCAAACACAAGCCGTCACGCAAGCGCCTGTCGTTCAAGCCGATGATCACCCGCTTGAAGCGGAAATCAGGCCGTTTGACTTCACGATTTTGAACGCTTTCGATTTCCAAGGCGAGATTATTATCGGTGAGTTGGTCTATAACAACGCTCGCTTACTCCAAGTCAAAGGCCCCGTAACGGTCACGAAGGGTACGCTGAAAATGCCGAAATTGGTCGGCTTGGCCTACGAAAGCCATTTCAATGCGTTTGCATCCGTCAATAGCCAAGGGCATTGGAACACGCAATTTAAAGCGTCTAACGTTAATTTAGAGGGCTTCTTGCGTGATTTAGGCGCAACCATGGCTATGCCGGGCAAGCTCAACACTCAAATTAATCTCTACGGTGACGCATTCTCGTTAGATTCGCTCAACGGCCAAATCGGTTTTGCCATCCAACAATCGGCTCTTTACGGTTTGGACATCAATGATGCGCTTCTGACCATTGAAAAGGGACAAATTCCGACTCAAGCGCCGGAAATGAAGAGCCTTGTCTCGAAAATTCAAGGGGTAGCCACCCTTCACGAGGCTAAGGCAACCGTTGACAGTTTGGTGGTTGGTTTTGAGGGGTTTGCTTTGAGGGGCTTAACGGAGGTTAACCTCAAGGACCAACAAGTGATTGGCACGCTCAAGGGTTCCAATCATCGCGGGCTTTCCGTTCAGGCCGCCCTAAAGGGAGCATGGTATCAACCGCAACTTTCCGTGGATGCCAATGCGCTGATGAAGGCCAACGGTATCACGCCAAAGCCTGTCATGGCCGACAAGCCTAAGGAAAAGAAACCCTCAAGCTGGGATCGCTTCAAAAACTTTATTAAGGATCGTTTATGATCCAATGAAAAGAGGAGTTCCGAAGAACTCCTCTTTTTGATTTAGATGGATTGGCGATTAGTTTAAACCAACTAATGCATTGGCAAACTCTTCAGCATCAAAAGCTTGGAGATCCTCAATGCCCTCACCGACACCGATAAAGTAGATCGGAATCGGATTGCCGGCACGCATACGCGTAATGGCTGCCAATACACCGCCCTTAGCAGTACCGTCCAACTTCGTAATGATCAAACCAGTCAAGTTCACTGCCGCATCAAAGGCTTGTACTTGGGACAACGCATTTTGACCGTTCGTGCCATCAATCACCAAGATAACTTCGTGCGGAGCACCTTCCATACACTTGGTTTGAGCACGATGGATGCGCTTTAATTCTTCCATCAATCGCGTCTGCGTCGTCAAACGACCGGCCGTATCAACAATCACGACATCCATGCCACGAGCTTTACCGGCAGATACGGCGTCAAAGGCCACGGCGGCAGGGTCACCACCCGTTTGAGAAATCACTTCGACTCGATTGCGCTCACCCCAAACAGCCAATTGTTCACGTGCAGCGGCGCGGAACGTATCACCGGCAGCCAACAACACGGAGCGATTTTCATTGGATAACCATTTACTGATCTTACCAATCGACGTGGTCTTACCTGCGCCATTGACGCCGACCATCATCATCACCAAGGGCGTACCTCGGTTCAAATCGATCTTGCCTTCTGCAGGCTTTAACAAAGCCACCAACTCATCACGCAAGGTCAGGCGAACTTCATCTTGAGTCTTCAAACCCTTCAACTTAATCGTTTCGCGCAACTTGCTCAACAATTCCGTAACCGTTTGAACGCCCATGTCCGCAGAGATCAATGCGTACTCAAGCTCTTCCAAAAAGTCTTCATCGATGCTACCGCCCGTAAAAAGGCCGATAATATTGACTCGAGTACGATGCAAACCTTGTTTGAGTCGAGCAAACCAACCCGTTTTTTTATCTCCAGACGTTATCATTAGCGTATGCGTCCTATCAAAAAAATTGAACATCAAAATCAACGTGGTGTAAGTTTACCAAGAGCACGAGCCACGCGTGCAGGAAGTGTCCGCATTATTGGTGGACAATGGCGTCGTACGCCCTTGGTTGTCCCCGATATCGACGGACTTCGACCGACGGGCGATCGCGTTCGTGAAACACTCTTCAATTGGATTCGTCACTTTTTCGTCGACCTTGAAGATCGTACGGTTTTGGACTTATTTGCCGGCTCCGGAGCTTTGGGGTTCGAGGCTGCCAGTCAAGGCGCTCATCGCGTTGTGATGTTTGAAAAAAGCGGCCAAGCTGTCGCTGCTCTCAAAGCATCGCAAAAGAAGCTCAAAGCCGACATGATCGAAATTCGTAGCGGCGATTCGTTATTGTTGACCGAACGCTTACAAGAGAGCTTTGATTTAATCTTTTTGGATCCGCCTTTTTCATTGAATATGCACGAAAAGGTATTAACTCGTGCACTTCGTGTCCTCAAAGCGGGTGGTATGATTTATATGGAATCCCCGAAAGAAATGGATATCACTTTTCTTGAATCGTTGGGATTGGAAATTGTCCGCGAATCAGCAACGGGCAACGTTGCCTACCGTCTGCTAGCAAGAAAAGAAGACTGATCATGACCATTGCCATTTATTCGGGAACATTCGATCCGTTCACGTTGGGGCACGAGGATGTTTTATCTCGTGCGTGTCGAATTTTCGATCATGTGATCGTCGCCGTAGCCGATGACTGCAACAAAAAAACGTTCTTCACGTTCGAAGAACGTATCGCCTTGGCCAAACAAATCGTTTCACAGTACCCCAACGCGAGTGCTGAAGGCTTTTCCGGACTGTTGTGTGAATTCGTCAAACAAAAGCACTCGACGGTTATCATCCGTGGCGTGCGTAACGGTAGCGATTTCGATTATGAAACCCGTATGGCGTCGGTAAACCACAGTCTTAACAACGACATTCAAACGGTATTTTTCCCGCCGATGGACAACACGCAGTTCATTTCGGGAACACTTGTTCGCGAAATCCGTCGATTGGGCGGAGATGTTTCTTCGTTTGTGAGTCCCTTGGTCTTACAAGCGCTTAACGCCAAATACGAAAAAATCCAACACTAAAGAGAATTGGCATGTTATTAGCTTCCGTTGACTTGGGTTCTAATAGTTTCCGGCTCGAAATCGGTCGAGTCGAGGGCTCTCGCGTCTTGCATCAAAGCTATTGGAAAGAAAGCGTGCGCCTGTCGGCCGGCTTTGATGAAAACGGTTGTCTGACTGAAGAGGTCCAAACCCGCGCCCTTGCAACGTTGGCTCGATTTAACGAACGTATCAAGACGTTTCCCCGTGCACAGGTTCGTGCCGTTGGGACTCAGGCACTTCGTATTGCGAAAAACTCCCCAGAGTTTATTCAAAAAGCCGAACGTGTTTTAGGCTTTCCGATTGAAATCTTGCGCGGTCGAGAAGAGGCTCGTTTGGTTTTTGAGGGTTGCTCTTATCGTTTACCGGCATCCGATGCCAAACGCTTTATCGTAGACATCGGCGGTGGCTCGACGGAATTTGTTATCGGCTCCGGCCATAAGGCGCACCAATGCGAGTCCTATCACGTCGGTTGCGTTAACACCACAATCGAATATTTCAGCGACGGAAAGATTACTGACGAGCAATTTGAAAAAGCCCAATTGTTCGTCCAATCCGAAATTACGGAAGCCTATCCGGAATTTAATATCAACAACTGGGATGAAGCTTACGGTTCATCCGGCACGATGGATGCCATTTCTACCATTTTGCGTACGATGGGTCTGAGCGAAGAAGGCGAAGTGACGCCCGAGCATCTCATGCACCTGCGCAAAATGTTGATTGAACAGGGTGAAATCTCTCAATTGGCACTGCCGGGCTTGATGGATAATCGTCGCGAAGTGATCGTTGGCGGCTTGGTTGTTTTGTCTGCCGTTTTCGAAACGTTAAAAATCAAAGTGATGTACCCTTGCACGGGTGCTCTTCGCGTGGGCTTGCTTTACGACCTCTTGGATCGTAAATGCCAACATGACATTCGCGAAGAAAGTGCACAAGCTCTTCTTAACTGGACCAATGTCGACAAAGAACAAGCTCAACGCGTTCAAACGCTTGCACTGACCTTTTTCAACCAAGTGTGCCCACAAGCCGGCGAGGAAGACAAAAAGCTTTTGGGGTGGGCTTCCCTTTTGCATGAAATCGGAGGTGTCATCAGTCACAATGGCTACCATCGCCACACGGCATATGTTTTAGGCAATTGCGATTTGGCAGGCTTCTCTCGCCCCAATCAAGAGTGCCTCTCGACACTTGTATTGGCTCAACGCGGCAATTTGCTCAAGGTAGAAAAAGCCATTCAACGAGCCATTTATCGAGCTCAAATCATCAGCATTCGTCTTGCTGTTATTTTTGCCCATACACGTTTGCCGACTCAATTCCCGCCAATGAGTCTTTCGGTTACGGAAACAGGCTTCAAATTGGCGCTGTCGGCTCAATGGCTTGAACAACATCCGTTAACACATTTCTTGCTTGAAAACGAAGTTGTTTTCTGGAACAAAGTACAATACGACTTTGAACTGGAACTGATTGATTAACCGTTTTTCCTCCTCTATGCACGACAACGCGCTTATCCAAGAAGAGCCGCTTGTTGAGTTGTCACATGTCTTTTTAAATTTTGATGACTTGCAAGTGCTTCAAGACGTCTCGATAAAGATTTATCGGGGCGAGTTTGTTGTGCTTCACGGTAGCACCGGTTGCGGCAAATCGACTGTTTTGCGTTTGATTTCCGGCTTATTGTTACCCAGTTCCGGTGCCATTCGCGTTGCCGGCGAAGACATCCAAGATTTCTCCAGCATCCAACGCCGTTGGTTGCGACGAGCCATTGGCTTGATGATGCAAAATTCGCCGCTCCTAGAAGATCGAACGATTTTAGAAAATGTCATGCTTCCGGCCTTGGCAGCCGAGGCAACGATTGAAGAGGCACGCCAACGCGCCTTGTCGGCGCTTTCTCGTTGCCACATGGCCGATTGGGCTCATGCCATGCCGATTGACCTCTCTTCCGGTCAACGTCAGCAAGTTTGCTTGGCACGCGCCGTCGTGAATCAGCCCGTTTTGATTTTAGCCGATGAGCCCGCCGCTCACCTTGACGCAGCCAATGCACAAACGCTCATCAATTTGTTGGGTGAGTTTGCCAATGCCGGCGTTACCGTCATTGTTGCATCGCATCTGTTATTGGCCCCTCGTGACGTTCAATACCGCGAAATCAAATTTGCGGCCCCTCAGGGAGTTTGATGATGAGCTTCCTGTCTTCTCGTATTTGGGCTGCCAAACAAGTCTGCCGTGGCATCAATAACGCCAAAGGCCTTTTCTTTTTGGCTTTGATGCTTGCTAGCCTGACTTTGACGATTCCCGTTTTCATCGCCAGTGCCATTTACAGCTTGTCGGAACCGCTTCGCGCGGTCCCCGTCGTTCCTCAAATTACGGTTTTTTCCGAACAAAACATCACCAAAGCAGAAATGGACAACCTCTTGGCGCGTATCAAACGCCACGAGCATGTCATGGATGCCGAATTGATTTCAAAAGAAAAAGCTTATGAGGATCTCAATGCCAATCTTGGCATCAAAAAAGGCAAGTCCGACAAGAATGCCAACCCCTTACCCGACTTGGTCATTGTCACGTTAAGTCATGAAATGGCTCAATCGGAAATCGAAAAGACAGCTACGAGCATCGAAAAATTGCACGGCGTCGACTTGATTGCCTACGACAGCACTTGGGTTGCCAAACTGGAGGCGATCAGCCAAGGCATTTCAACGTTAGCAATCATCATGGGGGCGATCACGTTATCGCTGCTGGTGTTGGTTGTGGCAGCCAGCGTTCGCTTGGCTGCTGACGCTCAAAAAACCGAATTAAGCATGTTGTACCTCTTCGGCGCCTCCTCATCCTTTACGATTCGCCCGTATGCTTGGCGAGGCGTTTTAACAATGGGGTTAGCCGCGCTGATTTCCATCGGCCTGTCGAAGCTTGCGCTTGACTCCTTCAATCAAGCCCTCTCGGCAATTGCACAGCAATACGGAACGACGATTTCCGTCAGCCTTTTGCCTTGGGAATACAACGTCGGTTTCGTCCTATTCTGTGCGACATTGGGCGGCTTGATTGCCAGCATCATTACGCAACGAGCCATCGCTCGCATTGAGAAACATCGCTAGTGTTTTGAATTCCTATGTCTGAGAAGAAGATTTCGAACACTCACTCTCCCGGTGCGTTGGTCCCGTACCAACCGAAGGTCCCTGCGATTATCCCGAGTCTCGGCAACTTGGATGCCTTCATCCAAGCCGCCAATCGTGCGCCCATTCTCACCGCAGAACAAGAGCAGGACCTGATGCGACGTTTGCACCAGGAAAATGACATGGCCGCCGGCCGCGACCTTGTGATGGCTCATTTGCGTTTAGTGATCGCCATCGCTCGATCCTATTTAGGCTACGGCTTACCGCATGCCGATTTGATCCAAGAGGGCAACATCGGCCTTTTGAAAGCCATTAAGAATTTCGATCCGCAACGTGGTGCACGTTTAATGACGTTTGCCGAATATTGGATCCGTTCTGAAATTCAGGACTATATCGTCAAAAATTGGCGTCAGGTCAAACTGGCAACCACTAAATCGCAACGTAAACTCTTTTTCAATTTACGTTCGATGCGAGGTGAAAATGCGCTCACCTATTCGAAAGCCAATCAAATTGCCGATACGCTCGATGTCAAACCGTCGGAAGTCTTTGAGATGGAACAGCGCATGTACGGCAATGAAACCTCGTTGGATTTGACGATCGACGATGACGAAAACGACATCGGTAATGCGCCTATCCAATGGCTGTCTCGCGAAGAAGACGAGCCGACAGCCATTTTGGAGCAAAAAGATGAAGAGCGTATGCAGCGAGAAGGGATTCGCCAAGCGCTGTTAAGCCTTGATGAGCGTAGCCGCCGTGTCATCCAGGCGCGTTGGCTCAATGAAGACGAAAGTGGCAATATTGCACCGATTACGTTACAAGATTTGGCAGCCGAACTCGGCGTGTCGGCCGAACGAGTCCGACAAATCGAAAAGGCCGCTTTAGAGAAAATGAAACGGGCTCTGACAGCCCCTTAATCACTATGTTCAAAATTGTTTTAGTTGCACCTGAAATTCCGCCCAACACGGGCAATATCATTCGTTTGTCTGCCAATACCGGGTGCGAATTGCACCTTGTTGAGCCGCTGGGTTTCACGCTTGAGGACAAGCACATGATTCGTGCCGGCCTTGATTACCATGAGTATGCCAAGGTTAAGGTTCACCCCAGTTTTGAAGCGTTTTTAGAAAGCGAGAATCCCGATCGTTCTCGCATGTTTGCCATGACCACCAAAGGCTCTCGCCCGTTCGGTCAATGTCAGTTCTTGCCCGGCGATTGGTTCGTCTACGGTAGCGAAGGCAGTGGCCTTAGCGATGCCGTGCGAGCCTACTTCCCCGAAACTCAACGCATTCGCTTACCGATGCGCCCCAACAATCGCTCGCTCAACCTTTCCAATACGGTCGCCGTAACCGTGTATGAAGCTTGGCGCCAAAATAATTACGAAGGTGGCATCTAAGCAAAAAAAGAGGACCTAAATTTTCTTAGGTCCTCTTTGTTTATGTTCTCAATGCCCGTTAATCGTCGGCGGCTACGCCATCAAGCAAATAACGATCCATGTGGCGCTCGGCCGCATAAACGGCTGCTTGCACACGAGAGCTGAAATCAAAGCGACGCATAATGCGTTGCAAATGAGCTTTGACCGTGCTTTCAGACATATTCAAAAGCTTGGCAATCTCACGATTGCTCGCACCTTGAGCCAAACAACCTAAAATTTGGCGTTCACGCTCAGTCAAGGTTCGTACGGCCTCGGGCTTGACTTCCGGCATCAGTGACAAATGTTTAGCACGAATGCCATTGACGAATTTGCTCGTCATTTCAGGCGACATGACGCTTTCACCGGCTACGGTCTGACGAACACTCTGCACCAAATATTCGGCATCGATATTTTTAACCAAATAACCGCGGGCGCCCAAAACAAACGCTTCCTTCAAATCTTCGGCATCTTCGCTCACCGTCAACATTACAATCGGAAGCTGACGATCATTTTCCAACATCTGAGCCAAAGCCTCAGTACCGCGCATCACCGGCATATCCAAGTCCAACAAAACCACATCGGGCTTGAGCTGTTCGGCTAACTTCACCCCTTCCAAACCGTCAGCCGCTTCGCCTACAACTTCGAAGTCGGATTGACGAGAAAGCAACGCCTTCAAACCGGAACGAAACAACGTGTGATCGTCCACTAACAAAATACGAATCGTCATAATGCTTGTCTTACCTCTTTGGGTAGCGTAAATCGAACGGTGGTCCCTACATGGGTTTCAGACTCGATTTCGATGCTACCAGAAACCTTTTGCGCACGCTCTTGCATAATAGACAATCCAACGTGTCGTTGTTGGCGCTCTTGCATTAGCCTTTCGTCTATACCGACACCGTCATCCATAATTGTCATCGAAAAATCGTCTTCGTTTCGCACGGTTACTAAAACGGTTTCCGCATGCGCATGCTTACGAACATTCGAAAGCGCCTCTTGCAAAATAAAGATGGCCTGTAGCTTTTGATCCGAACTCAAAGGCAAACCATTACCCAACAGTCGTAAATGCGCCTTCACGTGCGTTTGGCGTTCAAAACGCTTCAAAACCGTTGCGGCAATCTCTTCAAAATCTTCTTGAGTCACCCGAGTTCGGAAGTTCAGTAACAGCTCTCGCACATCCTCATAACACTCTTGAACGCCGGCTTTGATTTGCACCACGGCATCGTCAACCAAACCTTTATCGCTACGCTTGACGGCGTCTTCAAGCATTTGGACCTGAAGATTCACAAACGACAACGTCTGCGCAATGGAATCGTGCAAGTTTTGTGCCATCAAGTTACGCTCCGCGCCGACTGCCATTTGTTGGTCCAAGGCAGTCAATCGCATATTTTCAACGGCAGCGCCCAAATGGCGACCAAGCGTTTCCAAGAGCGGATCGATGTCCACATCATGCGTTTGACCGGCCTGATGGAACAAGACGAAAACACCGATGTTTTTCTGCTTATTTCGGATGTGGTAGATCGAAACGCTCTTTTGATTGTTCGATGGCGAATCCATCAGCATCTCAAGCGAAACCGTTTGCGGATAAAGCGAATCCATCGCTTCGGTAAAAAAGCCCACGCAACGAGAATCTTGAGCCTGCTCGATCGAAAGACCGCGCCACTCCACCAGCTCCAAACGTTGACGTTTTTCTTCCCAGAAGTAAATGGCGCCGGCCTGGGCCTGGCCTAACGTCATGATACGAAGCAAGAATGACTCGCGTAACTCTTCAATCGGATGCTGCTCACTAAGATATGCCGTCAACCCATAAAGAGCCGTCAAATAGACATTTTTTTCAGCCAACGAATGAGTCTTTTCGGCCACTTTGTTTTCAAGGTTGGTATAGACGTCATCCAAGTGGCTGGCCAAATCGTTAAAACCGGTCGAAATATGAGCAAATTCCAAAGATCCGTCCGAGTGAACGCGCGTTTTCCAGTCTGCTTTACGTAACCGTTCAATACCTTGCTGAAGCTGATTGAGCGGACGAAGCACCCACACGAGCAAGAACCACATCAAAATGATGACGCTCAATACGGACAAAGCGCCCAATGCCACCTGCGTATATCGAAGAATCACAATATTACGATCGGCATCGGCCTCAATAAAAGAAACCCATTGCTCCAGTTGAGAATTCAAACGGTTGAAATCTTCAATAAATTGAACATCACGAATCACCGAATGGATTGAGGTTTCCTGATCGCCCTCGAGCAAAAGAGGCGGCTTCACATTACGCTTCCAAAGCTCCTCAATGCCGTAAAACACTTGATTGATACGATCGTCTTTAGGAAAGATTCGATACCCTTCCTCGCCGCGCAAGACGCGCTCAATACCGCGATCAATGCGCCAAACACAACCGGGCACGTCGTATTTCGAAGCCAACTCCGGCGACTTCACCACCACTTCCATTTGGAAAAGTTCCGAACGAATATCGGCTGCATTGTGCAACACGGTCGTCGTAGCCTCTAAACGCCACGACAAAAAAAGTGTGTAAACCACCGAGGTGATCAACAAAATCACCCAAAGCAACGCAATTCGCAAAAGTCGACTCGACAGTTGTGGTGCTTGTAACTTCGACATAACCAATCAGTCAAATAAAAAAGGAAGAGTTCACCTCATCAAAAAGGGTCGCTCTTCCTTTAAGTTTTATCGGCTATCGGCCAACAAATTAGTTTTGTTGTGCTTGAGCTTGTGCTTGAGCTTCAGCCAAACGTTGTTGGAAGAGAGCTTCAAAGTTCATTTCCGGCAAGTGAACCGGAGCCATCGTCGTACGCGTGACCAAGTCAGCCATGTTGGCGCGCAAGTACGGATAGACGATAGACGGGCAAACCACGTTACCGATGTGAACCATTTGTTGTTCATCGAAACCTTGGATCAAGAAGATACCGGCTTGCTTAACTTCAGCGATCATCATGACCTTATCGTCAGCCTTGATCGTCACCGTCGAGCGAACGGCCACTTCATGATGCGTTTCGCTCAAAGCAGCGATAGCCACTTCAAATTGCATGTCCACGACCGGTTGAGCTTCCAATTGCTTAGCAAAAATTTGCGGAGCGTTCGGCATTTCAACGGATGCGTCCTTCATGTAGCAACGTTGCAATTGAAAGACCGGTTGTTGTTCTTGGTTTTGCATTTCTTCAGCCATTTTCCAAATCCTCAGATCAAATAATTCTTAGCGAGAGAAGGGGAGCTTTGCTTCAACCCAACCCTTGATACCGTCAGCCAAGACATAAACGTTGTTGTAGCCCTTGCTACGCAACATTTCGGATGCCTTCTTGCTGTTGACGTTGACAGCATCGACCAAAATAACCGGGCGATCCTTTGCCACTTGGTCCATGCGATCGGCGAAATGTTCAAACGGGATATTCAAAGAGCTGGCGATAGCGCCGCGCTTGAATTCCTTATGATCGCGAAGGTCGATCACTTGAGCATTCTTCTTGTTGATGAATTCAATGGTCTCTTCGTTACCAACCGTAGCACCCATCGTGCGCTTGGAGATTAACGGCCATGCGAGCATCACGCCAGATGCAATGGCGACCACAACCAAAACGATATTATCAACTAAAAATTGAAACACGATACTTTCTCTTTTAATCTAAAAAAACTCGGTTTTCCTTCGAAAATCAAGGAAAAAACAAACGTCATTGGATAGTACAACAAATTACAAAAAATTGGTGTGATTCCAAGTGTTTTCTCTCCTGAAGATAGTGCATTTTCTTTAGAATTATTGATTCAGCTTGCTATTGTTAACTTAACGATAGCGAACGTTTCTTTTTTCTCAGAAAGTCGTGTTATTACTTCGTAAAGCTCTCTGGCTTTAATTTCGTAAACGGAATAAATCTCGTGATCAAGTCGGCCATCAAAAACCTTTTCAAAGCACTCGGTTTGGCGAGTGTTTTGTTACCTCTTGCACTTGGGGGTGGCGAGGTTTTGGCTGCGCCGAGCGCTCAAACGCAAAAGAGCTCAACGAAAAACACGCAAGTAAAAAAAGCCACTCCGGCGAAAAAGACAACGAAAAAAGAGACTAAGACCTCCTCAAAAGCAGCCAACGCAAAG
Source organism: Burkholderiaceae bacterium (assembly GCA_017646335.1). GTDB lineage: Bacteria > Pseudomonadota > Gammaproteobacteria > Burkholderiales > Burkholderiaceae_F > Aphodousia. The sequence continues at coordinate 93,997 of JAGCMT010000062.1, read as the reverse complement.
TCGACTACGAAAAAAACAAAACCGGCATCGACTAAAAAAGCGGCTCAGAAAAAAGTAGCAACAAAGAGCGCCGCAACGAAAGCGCCCAATCAAACGGAAACGCTGAAAAAGCGCGATGAGCTCAAAACCCAACAAGCTTCGCTTCAAGAGCAATTGAGCGATTTGAAAAAGCGCTTATCCGAAACGGAAGCCAGTCACACCGAAGCTTCCGATGCGCTTGCAGCCAGTGAAGCGGCAATCTCCCAAGTCAACCGTCGTCTTCGTAACCTCGGTAGCGAACGCGTGCGCGTGGAAAATCGCCTCAAGGAATTGCGCGAACAAGAGCGTGCCGTTAGCGGTCAATTGACGGATGCTGAAAAGCAAATTCGAGTCATTGCCCAAGCACAGTATCTCAATACTCAGCGCGAATCTTGGCAAACACTCATCGCCGGCTCCAACCCGCATGAGATTGCTCGCGATGCCGCCGCATTACGCTATTTTGCGCAAGCCGAACAGCGTGCCGCCAATCGTTTGGCAAATCGACAAGCCAATATTCAATCCGTTTCCGAAGAGACGCTTTCCAAACGAAAGGAATTGGCTTCGATTGAAACTCGGGAACGAGAAGACCGTGCTCAGTTGGTTAAAGACCAAGCCGATCGCAAGCAAGCGCTGACGAAATTACAAAAACAAATTTCCGAACAACGAGCCTCCATCGACAAAATGGAACGAGACCAAGCCCGCTTAGGTGAGTTGGTTGCCAATATCGACAAGCTTCTTGCCAAACAAAAAGCTGAGGCCCAACGTTTAGCGGAGAAAGCTCGACAACAACAAAAGAGTGGCAAGGCTTCCGTGGGCTATGTTCCTCCTCTCAAGGGGCAATTTGCCAAGTTGAAAGGTCGTCTGATGATGCCGGCTTTGGGTAAAATCGTCGGCCGATTCGGTCACGCTCGTGCCAACGTTTCCGGCAAGAGCACCACGTGGAAGGGCTTACAAATCCAAGCCAAACAAGGCAGTGACGTCCTTGCTTGCGCAGCCGGTCAAGTCGTGTTCTCTGATTGGCTTCGTGGCTTTGGCAACTTAATCATCATCGATCACGGCGACGGGTTCCTATCGATTTACGGCAACAACGAATCGCTTTACAAGAGCGTCGGAGACCGCATCAACCGAGGCGATACGATTGCCAGCGTTGGCAACACAGGCGGTGAAGACGTACCCGGTTTGTATTTCGAATTGCGACATAACGGCCGACCCTTCAATCCGCAGCCTTGGATCGGCAAAGAGTAATAACAGAAAAAATATGAAAAAGATTTCCCTTTCTATCTTAACGAGCGTCCTTTTAGGGTGCACATTAACGGCTCCGAGCGTTTTCGCTCAAGAAGCCAAAAAGCCGTTACCCTTGCAAGAAATCCGACAATTTACGGACGTCTACGGTGCGGTGAAAGCTTTTTATGTTGATCCGACCAAAGACGAAAAGTTGCTTGAAAATGCACTGGCGGGCATGTTGAACGGGCTCGATCCGCACTCGGCCTACCTTGACCAAGAAGCATTCGAAGATATGAAAGAGGGTACGCAAGGTGAGTTTGGCGGGCTTGGTTTGGAAGTCAGCATGGATGCCAGCGGCGTGTTAGTCATTGCTCCGATCGATGACACGCCGGCTGCTCGTGCCGGCATTTTGGCCGGTGACATCATCATCAAAATCGACAATCAAGCCACGCGTGCGATGAGCTTGTCTGAAAACGTCAAATTGATGCGCGGCAAACCTAAAACAAAAATTGAGTTGGTCGTTGCTCGCAAAGGTGTCGACAAGCCTCTGAATTTCACCATTATTCGCGACATCATTAAGGTCCAATCCGTCAAGATGAAGAAACTCAAAGACGGGTTTGGCTATATTCGTATTTCGCAATTCCAAGAACACACGGCCAATGACTTGGCTAAGTATTTGACGGAATTGGAAAAGTCTAACCACCTTAAGGGCTTGGTTTTAGACCTTCGTAACGATCCGGGCGGTTTGCTCAATGCAGCCGTCGGTGTGGTCTCCGCATTTATCGGTAAAGACCAAACGGTGGTCAGTACGAAGGGAAAAATGGCGGATTCGGATCGTGTCTTTAAAACGATTCCGGCCGACTATCTCAATTACAACCAAAAGCCCGGCACCGACATGATTGCTCGCCTTTCGGATCGCTCCAAAACCGTTCCGATCGTGGTTTTGATCAATGCGGCTTCCGCCAGCGCCAGTGAAATCGTTGCGGGCGCTCTTCAGGATCACAAACGCGCCACAATCATGGGTCACCGTTCGTTCGGTAAGGGTAGCGTACAAACCATTTTGCCGATTCGACCGCTTGACGGCAGCGAACCGAAAACCGGTATCAAATTGACCACGGCGCGTTACTTCACACCGAGCGGCCGTACGATTCAAGCCACCGGTATCACACCGGATATCGAGATCACCGATACGGAAACGGGAAATTATTTGAGCTTTGACATTCGAGAAGCCGATTTAGCCGGTCACTTGACGAGCGAAGCCGAAAAAGAAACACCGAAGAAAACGGTTAATAACCAAGAGAAAAAAGAAAAACAACAACCGAAAGAACGTTACTTTTTCGGCGATGAAAATGACTTCCAACTCAAGCAAGCGATTCGCCATTTAAAGGGTGAAAAGTTATTGGAAGTCAAGACTGACGATAAGCCCACGAAAAAGTAAAGTCGTTCTCTGATTAAACTCGTCAGCGGATTATGCTCCGCTGACGAGTTACACAAAACCGATGCAACAAATCCTGATTCATATCATCCCGATTTATTTTGCGTTTTATGCTTTTTTGAGCACGTGTTACCGCACCCGTTGGCATTGGAGCATCAAAGTCACGTTTTGCATAATTTTGCTCATTGCAAGCCAATACGCAGCACTGTCGAGGGCCTTTTATTATGGGTATGACGGACTGATTTCGCATGGAGTATTGGTGGCATTTGCGTGGTCATTTACCGTTGAACTTTTTCTTATCCTCTTTTGCTTGGCAAAAGACGCTGTCCTTGCCGCGCGTTTCATCCTCAAAAAAAACGCCTTCCCATATCGAGCAAAACTGTCGATCGGTACTCTGGTCGCAGCCATTTGTGTCGCCACTTTGGCCAATTACACCGCTCTAAAACAGCCACCAGTCACCGAACAGACGATTGAAATTAAGAATTTGCCCGAGGCATTTGACGGATATCGAATCGCCCAACTTTCCGATATTCACACGTCAGCGTTACTTGGACGAGATCGAAATGAAAAGATCGTGGAACGCACCAATGCCCTTAATGCCGATTTGATCGTGATTACCGGCGACTTGGTCGATGGAACATTGGCTGCACGACAAGATGACTTACGCCCGTTAGGTCGACTTTATGCACCCGACGGCGTAATCGCCATCGAAGGCAACCATGAGCATTACGTTGCGCATGACGATTGGCGACGCTTTTTCCCCTCGCTCGGTTTTCGTTGGTTGGAAAATGAGCACGTTATTATCGTAAAAGAAGGGTGTGCTTTAGCCATCGCCGGCATCACCGATCCGATGGCCAAGCGTTATGCACGGCAACAACCCGAATTGGATAAAGCACTCCAAGGAATTGCCTCAGGCGTCCCTACGATTTTGTTGTCGCATCAGGTCAAGAATTCTCCGATTCACGCCCAAAAACCGATTGCTTTACAACTTTCCGGACATACACACGGCGGACAAATCTTTGGAGCTCATTGGCTTGCTCAAGGACTCAATAACGGCTTTGTTAAAGGCTTGTATCAAATCGGTGATATGCAACTTTATGTCAACCGAGGTACGAGCTTGTGGTTCGGCTTTCCGATTCGTTTGGGAATCGATCCGGAAATCAGCTTAATCACCCTCAAAAAAGCGCCGTAATAACCGATTTGGATACGCATCGGATTATCTATTTCAACAACAAAACGATTAACATTGAGTTAGATAGAACACAAACTCAAGCAAGGATGATCGACATGTTGGATAAGAAAAGTATGCGTTACCCTGCCGCCATCCAAGCCCTCCTTGAAAAGCATACCCATGAGGGTTCAGACAGTATGTGGAGTGTTTGGCGTGAGCGCCTTGTCAACCGTAATAACTACGGAGGAAATTACTCTTTCGTACTCGGGCGCCAAGACAAGAAAGACGAGTTGGTTTATCTCAACTTTGAGTCCGCTTTTCACGGTCTTTGCGCTCATGCTCCCTATACGTTGGTCACCGGTATGACCGGTAGCGGAAAAAGCTCTTTTATTCGAAATCTCTTGCTTGATATTGCCATGACCAATCCGCCTGATTTGGCGGCAATCAAGGTATTTGATCCTAACGGGGGCTGGGCTTTTGAGAGCTTAAAAGGCTTGCATCGCCTTCGCGTTGAAACCAACATCGAAGCTGCCAAAGGTTACCTAGAAAGCATCGTCAAATCGATTCAAGCACATGAAAAATTGTTCGAAACTTTAGGGGTCAAAAACCTTGAAGAATGCAACAATGCGTTGGGTTTAAAAAAGCGCATCATGCGCACTTTTGTCGTTATCGACGAAATTGCCGTGTGGCTCATTGACGATGACTTCCGAGCCAAACTCCAAGAGGCGCTCAAAGCGATTTCCAATAAGGGTTGGAGTACCGGCTATCACTTGATTTTGGCAACCCAGTGGCCCGATGAGCGCGTTTTACCTAAAGAAATCCGTGACTATTTCGGCAATCGTATCGCGTTGAAATTGCCAAATGCTGAAATGTCTGAGTACGCTTTAGGCATCAAAGGAGCCGAATCCCTGTCAGAACTCGGTCACGCATTGGCCGTCCTCGGTAACGAAACCGAAGCCGTCCATTGTTGGATTCCTTGGCTTTCCGATGAAGATGCCGAACGAATGGTGACTGCCATTCGGGTCGCCGAAGATCGTTAACTCACTCCAAGGAGTGTTGCAATCAACACTCCTTTTTACTTATGACTCGTTTGAAACCTTGTATTACCAGCGGCACCATTATCGAGCCGAAATTGTGGTTGATCGACATGGACGACACCCTCTATTCGGCCTCTGACAACATGTTCCATGAGATGCATGTGCGAATGGATGCCTACATTCAAAACGCACTCGGAGTGGATGCCGAAACCGCCAACGATTTACGAAAGCTTTATTGGCAAAAATACGGCGTTACCTTCTATGGTCTTTGGTATCACCACCAAATCGATCCCCATGATTTTTTAACCATGGTGCATCAAATCGACATTTCCTCGATCAGTACACACGGAAAAATACGCGCTGCCGTTGATGCACTACCGGGCAAAAAAGTGCTCTTTACCAACGCTCCGATTTGTTATGCCGAGCGCATCCTGTCGCACCTCGATTTAAATAATTCATTCGACGATCAATACCGAGCCGAAGAAATGAAAGTTGCCGGCTCATGGCGGCCCAAACCCTCGGCTCAAATGTTTCGTCATGTTTTAGCCAAGCATGGAATCAAACCTCATCAAGCTTGCTTAATTGATGACAATCTTCACAACTTAAAAATCGCCAAACAAGTCGGCATGCAAACGGTTTTTTGCAAAGGGTGGCGACACCACGGTCTCGATGTCGTACGACCGATGGCTTACGTTGATGCCTGTATCAGCCACGTACGTGATTTGCCTCGTTTGATAAAAAAATCGACGGCAAAGACCCGCTCGCATAAAAAACGCCCGATTTTTCTCAATCCTTTCGGTTGAGGATTGACATCGAACCCCTATAATTAGGGGTTCAAGTTTTTGAATTCTGAGGTTTATTTTGTTTATCTTCCGTTGGATCGCCAAGGTTTTAGGACTTATTTGGAAAGCGCTTAACCTTGTACGTCAAACCATTGCCAATGTGATTTTGGTTGTCCTTTTAATTGCCATCGGCATTTGGGCAAGCACGCTCTTGGATACGCCAAGTTTGCGTTCCAACACCGTTTTGGTTTTAGATCTCACGGGCAAAATCGTTGAACAAAAGCCTCACGCACCCCTCCTCGGTGAGGCGTTACTCGGTACAGAAGAGCACGACACCGATCTTCATGACGTCATTGAAACGCTCAAGGCGGCACAAACCGACCGCTCCATCGCCGGCGTATTGCTTCGTTTGGACGACATGCAAACGTGTGGGGTTGCCGCCTCTCGTGAAATCGGTGCCGCATTGGATCGATTCAAGCAAAGCGGCAAACCCGTTTGGGCATGGGGGACAAATTTCACACAAGCGCAATACGGTATCGCCACGCACGCCAGCGAAATTTTCCTTCACCCGATGGGGGAAATCGGGGTTAAAGGTTTAGGTTCCAACCGCCTCTATTACGGTCAGCTCCTCGAGAAATTGGGCGTTAACGTACACGTCTTCAAAGCAGGAACCTATAAGAGTTTCCCGGAAAGCTTCATTCTCAATGCGCCTTCCAAAGAGGCTTTAGCGGCTGAAAAAGTTTGGCTTTTCGATGCCTGGAAAACCTATTCCACGGATATGGAGCGTTCTCGCGGTTTGATGCCGGGCGCTATCAACGCCTACATCGATGAGTTACCGCAACGAGTTCGCAATGCACAAGGCGACATGGCTCTTGCCGCGATTAACGCCGGTCTTATCGATGGCGTTAAGACCACGGATAAAATGAAAGAATACATCGAAGCCCGTTTAGGTAAAGGCAAAGCCGTCGATGTGAACTTCTTGCCTTATCTTCATTACGGAGAAGGGCTCAATCATGTAGCAACGCCCAATAGTATTGCCGTCATCGTAGCCGAAGGGGAAATTCAAACGGGCTCATCGGACATCGGCATCATCGGTTCGAAAACCGTTACCGAGCAAATTCAAACGGCTAGCGAAGACGCAAACGTTAAGGCCATTGTTTTCCGAGTCAATTCTCCCGGCGGCTCTGCCGTTGCTAGCGAACTGATTCGTGGTGCTTTGGAATTGGCCCAAAAGAAAAAGCCCGTTGTGGTCAGCATGGGCAACACCGCCGCTTCGGGCGGTTACTGGATCAGTATGGGTGCAACTCGTGTCATTGCAGACCCGGCTACGATTACCGGCAGCATCGGTGTATTCGGTTTGGCTCCGACTTTTGAAAAAACGTTAAGTTTGGCCAAGATCGGTCAAGGAGGCGTCGGTACGACATGGTTAGCCAATGCCGGCAAGCCGACTCAACCGTTGGACGCGCGCTTAACTGACATCCTCACGCAAAACGTGGAACGTACCTATAACAACTTCTTAACCGTTGTTGCCAAGGCTCGTAAACTCTCGATTGACGCCGTTCACCAAGTCGCGCAAGGCCGTGTGTGGACCGGAGCCCAAGCTCATAAACACGGCTTGATTGATGAGTTGGGTGGTATGCAAGAGGCCATCGAATCGGCACGCAAATTGGCCAAACTGCCTGCTAACACTCGCTTGGTCTACATTGGTGAACAACAGATGGATTTGTCCTCGATGATTCAGCAAAGTGTCAAACCGCTGAAAAATCCGTTGGGCTCCGCTGCCGTACCTCAATTGGTGCGCGCAGAATTGGAAAAGGCTAAGGATTTTTGGTCTCGGCGTTTGGAGCAACCGAAAGAAATTTTGGCTCACAGCCTTTGTGCCGTTTCAAACTAATCGACCGGACAACAAAAAAGGTGCGAAAAATCGCACCTTTTTTGTTGTCTACGATGACGGTAAATATTAGTTACCGTACATCTTTTGACGAATTTCACGACGCAATTGTGCGTCCAAGCAGAGGGTTGCCGTCGGACGAGCCAACAAACGAGCCACACCGATCGGTTCACCCGTTTCTTCACACCAACCGTAGTCACCGGAATCGATACGGTGGATAGCAGCTTGTACCTTCTTCAAGAGCTTACGTTCACGATCGCGCGTGCGCAATTCCAAAGCATGCTCTTCTTCAATGGTTGCACGGTCAGCCGGATCAGGAACCACAACCGTTTCACGCAAGTGTTCGGTCGTTTGATCAGCATTGATGCGCAACTCAGCTTCCATTTCAACAAGACGATTGCGGAAGAAGGCCAACTGACGGTCGTTCATATAGTCCTTCTCGGGCATCGCCAACAATTCTTGTTCGGTAAGCAACGTCTTTTTCGCAGCCATATAAAAACTTTCTACACTTTTGTCACTCAGGACAAGCTTTAAACAAAAAAAACCGCCCTCAAAAGGGTGGTTTTCGGGCCTAAGATAGGCCCAAAAAAATCTGAGACCACTTTATACAGGAAAAATCAAACGAGCGCTTGTTTTTTTGTATATTTTTGTCAGTCTTTACAAATTCTTTTAAAAATATTTTTCTTTTGGAATCGAAAAGTTACGGAGCGTCCACCAAACAAAGCTCCAAACCGGTGATAATCGCATCGCGAGGCAAATTTCGACCGATAAACACGATCTTCGTCATCGGCTTTTCATCTGCACGCCAAGCTCGACCCAAATCAGCCGCCACCAGCATATGAACACCTTGCGTAATCATTTGACGATCCGTTCCATCCAAATACATCACACCCTTATAGCGCAACAAGTCCGGACCGTAAACTTGAGTAATCGTTCCCCAAAAACGCTCCAAACGGAAAGGATCAAACGGGACATCCGACGTGAAGACAAAAGACGAAATTTCGTCACCATGATGATGGTGATGACCCGTTTCGGTTAAGAACTGCGGATCAATATCGAGAACGGAATTCAAATTGAAACCTTCGATATCTAAAACCTCTTCAATCGCGACCTCGCCCATATGAATCGACTTGATTGGCGCACGCGGATTCATTCCCAACAAACGATCACGCAAAGCATTGACAGCTTCGTCATCAACCAAGTCCGTCTTCGTCATAAAGATTCGGTCCGCAAAGCCCACTTGTGCTTGGGCTTCAAGCTCTTTATCGAGCGTATCATTGGCATGAACTGCGTCAACCAAAGTAATGACACCGTCCAAACGGTAATACACGGCAACTACGTCGTCCATAAAGAACGTTTGGGCTACCGGACCGGGATTGGCGACACCGCTCGTCTCAATCAAAACTCGATCAAACGCGATTTCACCCTTTTCTCGGCGATGACGAAGGTCGGTCAATACACGAGACAAGTCACCTCGAATCGTGCAACAAACACAACCGTTATTCATCTGGACAATTTGTTCCTTGTCGGTTTGAACCAACAAAGTGCTGTCCACATCTTCTTGACCGAATTCGTTTTCGACCACGGCGATACGATGACCGTGGTCTTCACGAAGGATTCGATTCAAAAGCGTCGTCTTACCCGCGCCCAAAAAGCCCGTCAAGATCGTCACGGGAATCTGCGGCATCATCTCCATCATTTAGCTCCCGCTCGATTAGCGCAACTTCAAATGAAGGCCCTTCAAGTATTCACCTTCAGGACAAGTCATCATCAACGGATGATCTTCACCGGCACCTAAACGAGCTACCATCCAAGCCTCGCGCTTGGAATCAATCACGGCACCGGCAATCACCTTTTGGAACAAATCCACATCCATTGCGCCGGAACAAGAGAAGGTCAACAATTGGCCCTCGGGAGAAACGATACGCAAACCGTTCAAATTAATGTCCTTATAAGCACGAGCGGCGCGGTCGACATGACGGTGACTCGAAGCAAACTTCGGAGGATCCAAAATCACCAAATCATAGGTATCACCGGCTTCACGAGCCTTACGCAAAAAATCGAACACGTCGGCTTGAACCCACTTGGCCTTTTGCTCATCAAAACCATTGCGAGCAGCATTCTTGCGAGCCGTCTCCAATGCTTCACCGGAAGAGTCCACAGACACAACTTCATCGGCACCACCAGCCAACAAAGCCAAGGAGAAGCCACCGGTATAGCAGAAGCAGTTCAAGGCGCGCATGCCGCGGCCATGACGAAGCTTAAATTCACGAGCCAAACGTTGAGCCAAGTAGCGGCTGTCACGTTGGTCAACATAGAAACCCGTCTTGTGACCGTTACGAACGTCGACGCCGTAACGAATACCGTCCTCGACCACTTCGATTTGTTCGGGCGGCTCTTCGCCTCGCAACACTTCCACACGCTCTTGCAAGCCTTCACGATGGCGCGTAGCGGCATCGGAACGATCGAAAATGCCGCGGATACCCGCCTGCTTCATCAAGATATCTGCAATCGTTTCACGCCAATATTCGACACCGGCCGATTGGAATTGCGTCACAAAAAAGTCACCATAACGGTCAACCACCAAACCCGGCAATTGATCGGCTTCCCCCATAATCACGCGGATTGCACTCGTGCGTTCAAAGAGGTGTTCACGGGCAGCCAAGGCCTTCGTAATTTTATTTTCAAACCACTGTGCATCAATCGTTTCGGATTCAACAAACGACCAGCAACGAGCACGCAACGTGGAGTCCTTGGAATACGATGCCCATGCCAAGAACTTTCCGTCAAACGACATCACTTGAACGGTTTCACCATTTTGGGGCTTACCGGAAACTTTTTGTACGGCCGTGTCATAAACCCACGGATGGCGACGCCACAAAGAACGTTCCTTACCTTTTTTCAACCAAACTTGAACCATTTTGCGTTCCTTAAATTTCTAATTCACCGTCAAAGACATGCTCAGCCGGACCAATCAAATAAACGGGAGATTTTTCCAATCCGTCCCATTCAATTCGTAAATTTCCGCCTTTGGCCTGTACCTCAACAAAATCCTGACATAACCCGGTTTTCATTGCTGCAACGATGGCAGCACATGTACCGGAACCGCATGCGAGCGTCTCACCCGCGCCTCGCTCAAAAACTCGAATACGAGCGTTATTTTTATCCAAAATTTCCAAGAAAGCCACATTGGTTCGATTCGGGAAAACCGAATGTTCACCAACAAATTGCCCCCAACGATCAACAGGCGTATCGGTAACGTTGTTCACAAAAATCGTTGCTGTCGGATTGCCCATCGACAATGCAGAAAACCACAAGTCCCCGTCGGCATGATTGAGTTGCCACTGTTGGGCTTGACCGAGCATTCGAGTTGGGAGTGCTTGGGGAGAAAACGGTAGCTGTTGCGGATCGAAAATCGGCGCCCCCATGTTCACTCTGACGCGACCGTCAGCCAATAATTCAGGCTCAATCACGGTTTTCATCGTTTGAACACGAATCTTGGTTTTGTCAGTCAATCCACAATGACGTACGAATTTGACAAAACAACGAGCACCGTTGCCACATTGCTCCACTTCAGAACCGTCTTGATTAAAAATACGATAGCGAAAATCCACGTTCGGATTTTCGCTACCAGAGACCAATAAAACTTGATCGGCACCGACCCCAAGATGGCGATCGGCCAAAAAACGGATATCCTCGGCACGAAGCTCAAGGGCTTGAGTGACACCGTCGAGCATCACGAAGTCATTACCGGCTCCGTGCATCTTGGAAAACTTAATTTTCATATCAATAAATGGAAGGTTCGCCTTCCGGACGAGTCTTAAAGCGACGATGCGTCCACATGTATTGAGACGGATATTTTTCAATCCAAGCTTCCAACTCCTTGGTCACACGAAGCGTATCGGCTTCAGGGTCGTCAGTCGGGAAATTGTCAAAAAAGTCCGTCACATGGATTTGATAGCCCCAATCCGTCATTTCCGGCATACACATCAACACCTTTGCCTTGGTCATCTTGGCCAAACGAGATGCCATCGGCAAGGTTGCTGCCGGTACACCAAAGAACGGAACAAAGATGGAATTTCGGCGGCCATGATCCATGTCGGGCAAATAATAGAAGGGGAGCCCTTGACGCATCGCACGAATGACCGGGCGAAGGTCGCTTTGGTCACTCTTTGCAATCAAAATCGGATCGCTAAAGCGCATACGACCGTCGTAAGCGGCCTTGTCCCACACAGGATTGGACTGGCGTTGATAAAGCGACACACCTCGCACAAACGTATTAAACGCAATGCCCGTCGCATCAAGACCGGCAAAGTGCGGGGCAATCATAATCAGAGGGCGATTTTCTTCATTGGTCAATCGTTCGACAAGACCGTCATCAAACTTGACCATCTCGAGCACTTGCTCACGCGTTCCCTTCCACAAAACACCGTGGTCCAAGGCGGCACGAGACAAATTGAAGAAACACTCCTTTGCAACTTGGATACGCTTTTCTTCCGACCAATCAGGAAAGCAAACTCGCAAATTGGTCAATGTGACATGACGACGTTTCGGAATCAGATGCCAAAACAAAAAAGCCATGACTTTTGCCATGCGAACTCGAGTCGACATCGACCAAGAGGCGGAAGCAAAAACCACTTGCAACCAAACTCGGGAGAAAAAATTCATCAATGATTTCATAGCAATTCTTTACTCGGGTCTTTGAACGCCGGACGGACACTTATATCGGTTATAAGACCACAGATATTGGTGAGGACATTCCAAAACCGTCTCTTCAATCCATCGATTCATCTGAGCGGCATCTTGAGCATCGTCCCCAGTTAACTTGGTATCCCAAATCTTCCACGTCACGGACCAACCGTCCTCAGTTCGTTCCGAACGAGCCATCACAACAACGGCATTAAATTGGCGAATCAATCGTAAAGGAAACGTCATCGTATAGGCCTGCTTACCGAAAAACGGTGCCCAAGCCCCTTCACCATTAGAGGGTACTTGGTCGGGCAAAATCCCGGCCATACCACCGGACTTCAACGTGCGCAAAATTTGACGAACACCCTTAAGGTCCGCCGAACACGGCAAAACGTTAGGCGTTTGGCGCCCTTCTCCGACCAATTTACGCAAGTATGACTTACGAGGAACGCGATACAAAATCGCAATATTTTTATCCGTTCCCTTCAAAACATTTTCGGCAAACCAAGACGGTGCCACTTCGTAGCAGCCGATATGCGGCGTCAGAAAAACCACCGCGCGTCCTTCGATGGCTTGACGCAACCTAGCCTCATCCTCTGCAGACACAAAGGTTCGTTTCAAATAGTCTTGTCGTCCGCGACCCCAAACCCAAGGGGCTTCAATTCCTTGCACACCTTGCTCGGCTGCAACACGAAGAGCCATCTCTTCGGAATCGATACCGGCATAACGAAGGTTTTCATGGATTCGTTCGCGGTAAGAAGCCGAACATTTAAAGATAAGCACACCCACGGTGCGGCCGATGGCGCGCATCCAAGACATGGGCAGACGAGAAAATAAATATAAGAGCGTTTCCATAGGAAGGAACTTTACCCTAGTTTGCAACGATTTTGCTCAGAAAAATCGTCTTTTCCTCTCGCTAATTAAGCTTTTAGCCCTTATTGGTCAGCTCTGCCTTGAGAATAGCCGACTCCTATAGCCAAGCACCCCGCTAAGAAAGGGATCTTCTTTCCCTCCAACCACCTCCCTTTCGGGCATGGTTGCCATTTTTTAGTACGAATATCTCTTTTAGTCTCTTGTTTTTTAAGTAAAATTGTGTACTATTCGCAGACACGCCGAGTTAACGACAACTTGCGGGGCGTAATAAATTCCGCTAAAGCGTCAGCCGCATTTCTATTTTTATGTGCGGTGGCGCTCGTTCCACTGACATAAAAAATAAAGGAATGTAGCATGTCCAACACGTATCTCTTTACTTCGGAATCCGTTTCCGAAGGCCATCCCGATAAGGTCGCCGACCAAATCTCCGACGCCATCTTGGATGCCATCTTGGCTCAAGACCCCTATAGCCGCGTTGCTGCAGAAACGCTCTGCAATACCGGTTTGGTTGTGCTCGCCGGCGAAATTACGACGCAAGCCAATGTCGACTACATCGACATCGCTCGTGAAACGCTCAAGCGCATCGGTTACGACAACTCCGACTACGGTATCGATCACAAGGGTTGTTCCGTTTTGGTCGGTTACGACAAGCAATCCAATGACATCGCTCAAGGTGTTGACCGTGCAAGCGATGACTACCTTGACCAAGGCGCTGGTGACCAAGGTTTGATGTTCGGTTACGCCTGCGATGAAACGCCGACGTTGATGCCGGCAGCTATTTACTACGCTCACCGCTTGGTCCAACAACAATCCATCGTTCGCCGTAACGGCACGCTTGACTTCTTGCGCCCCGACGCCAAGAGCCAAGTAACGTTACGCTACGAAAACGGCATTCCGGTCGGTATCGACACGGTCGTTCTTTCCAGCCAACACGATCCGCACATGAGCGACGGCAACAAGATGAAGCCGGAATTCAATGAAGCTGTCATTGAGCACATCATCAAGCCGGTTTTGCCGCAAGAATGGCTCAAGGACACCCGCTTCTTGATCAACCCGACGGGTCGTTTCGTGATTGGCGGTCCGCAAGGTGACTGCGGCTTGACGGGTCGTAAGATCATCGTTGACACGTACGGTGGTGCTTGCCCGCACGGTGGTGGCGCTTTCTCCGGTAAGGATGCCTCTAAGGTCGACCGCTCTGCCGCTTACGCTTGCCGTTATGTTGCAAAGAACATCGTGGCAGCCAAGTTGGCAAGCCGTTGCCAAGTTCAAGTGTCTTACGCAATCGGCGTTGCCAAGCCGATCAATGTGACGGTTCGCACGTTCGGCACGGGCGTGATCGAAGATGAAAAGATCGCTCAATTGGTTGAGCGTCACTTCGACCTCCGTCCGCGTGGCATCGTTCAAATGCTCGACCTCTTGCGTCCGATCTACTCCAAGACGGCCGCCTACGGCCACTTCGGTCGTGAAGAACCGGAATTCACGTGGGAAAAGACGGACAAGGCCGAAGCCCTCCGTGCTGACGCAGGTCTCTAATACTGCTTAGACAACCGTCAAAGAATTGAAAGCGCCGATTGAAAAGTCGGCGCTTTCTCTTTACGATTAACCAGTTCGAATTGAATTTAGGGTAAAAAAAACATGACTACTCGCGTATTAACCGGTATCAACACCACCGGTACGTTGCATATCGGTAACTACGTCGGTGCGATTCGCCCGGCCATTGCCGCCAGCCGCAACGCTGACACGGAAAGCTTCTTCTTTATGGCCGACTTGCATGCATTGATCAAGTGCCAAGATCCGGATCGTATCGAACGCTCCCGCTTGCAAATCGCCGCTACGTGGTTAGCTGCCGGCCTTGATCCGAATCGCGTGGTTTTCTACCGCCAAAGCGACATCCCCGAAATCCCGCTTTTGAATTGGATCTTGACGTGTTGTACTTCCAAGGGCCAAATGAACCGAGCTCATGCTTATAAGGCAGCCTTGGACGCCAACGTTGAAAACAAGGAAGATCCGGATGCCGGCATTTCCATGGGCTTGTATTGCTACCCGATTTTGATGGCAGCCGATATCTTGATCTTCAATGCACACAAGGTGCCGGTTGGCAAGGATCAAATCCAACATTTGGAAATGGCCCGTGACGTAGCTACGCGTTTTAACTTCTTGTATGCTCCGGCTGACAAGCCCTTCTTCGTGATGCCTGAAGCCGTTGTCGACACGACGCACGAGGTGCTTCCCGGCTTAGACGGCCGCAAGATGAGTAAGAGCTACAACAACGTTATTCCGTTATTTGAAGGCGGTCCCAAGGCAATCAAGGAAGCTATCTTCTCGATTACGACCGACAGCCGCTTGCCGGGCGAACCCAAGGACCCGGATTCGACGTCTTTGACGGCAATCTACGAAGCATTCTCCACGCAAGAAGAAGCCGATGCTTTCCGTGCTCGCTTGATTGCGGGTCTCGGTTGGGGCGAAGCCAAGCAAGAATTGTTCGACAAGATCGAATCCGAAATCGGTCCGATGCGTCAACGTTACGAAGAGTTGATGAGCAACCCGGCTAAGATCGAAGAAATCTTGCAAGAAGGCGCCAAGAAAGCTCGTGCCATTGCCATCCCGTTCATGCAACAAGTGACGAAGGCTGTCGGCTTACGCGACTTTGCTATTTTCGGTCAAACCGAAACGAAGGGTGAAGAAAAGAAAAAGATTCAATTGCCTCTCTTTAAGCAATATCGCGAAAAAGACGGTAAGTTCTATTTCAAGTTGACGACGGCCGGCGGTCGTGTCTTGCTGCAAAGCGTTGCATTTGATAGTGGTCGTGATGCCGGTATGGCGATCGCCGCTCTCAAGAAGGATGCGCTTGCTGCCGATCCGTCGATCATCCGCATCACGGCTACGCAAGAAGAGGCTCCGAAGACGGCCTATTTGGTTGAACAAACCGAATTGGCTGAAGTGGAAGCTGCTTTGAATGCCTTGATTGAGGCCGCCGCGAAAAAAGAAGAAAAATAAAATTTCGTAGCAACAATCCAATGAACTATACCCCGTCTGGTAGACCGCCTACCGACGGGGTATTTTTATCGTTCGAACAGGCCTTTTTCCGTAATCCATGCATCGAGTTGACGATCATGGACCTCCATCGGCAAGCTTTCGCAAAGAAACGCCTCTACCAATATGCCAACCGTTCTCACTCGCGGATGCTGCTTTAAATAACGATCGAAATAGCCTCCGCCATAGCCCAATCGAACCCCGTCATGACACAGTGCCACACAAGGCACCAACAAAAGATCGGGCTCAATTTCACGCTTGGCTTCTGGTTCGGTTAATCCATAGGCGTTTTGTTCCATCACGGTTGTCGAATCCCAAACAAAAAACTGCATTTCTTGATCACACAATCTCGGTAGCGCTAACAAGCCGACCAAGCCTTGAGCTTGCATCTTTTGCATTGTCGCTCGAGGATCGATTTCTCCTTTGATCGGCCAATACAAACCAACGCACGAATAACGATGAGTTTGGAAATACAACTGCAACTGCTCGGCAATTGCCGCT
This sequence comes from Burkholderiaceae bacterium, assembly GCA_017646335.1. Lineage (GTDB taxonomy): Bacteria > Pseudomonadota > Gammaproteobacteria > Burkholderiales > Burkholderiaceae_F > Aphodousia. The sequence continues at coordinate 77,343 of JAGCMT010000062.1, read as the reverse complement.
TGCTCTTTCGACCATGATCGAGCTTGTCGACATTGAATGAAATGTTTTCGTAACGCCTTTTTGTCCATGAGAGTCAGCGTAAAAAGTTTTTTTTCGCTAAAGTGATATCCATGAAGTTTAAACCCGTTTCCCTCTCATTATTGCTGTTGATGTTGGCCTGCACCCAAGCTGCGGGCCAATCTAACTTGTCGACCGTTGGAAACGATATCGAGTTTGCCCCTTTCATTCATATCGACGAAAACAATCGATCAATCAGTGCCGTAGATTCCGCCACCGATGAGGAAAAGCTCATGATGGCGCAACTGGCCTTTCACCAACAAGATTTAGGACGCTTAGCGGCTTTGGAAACTCGCCTTAGCGGCCATACCCTCGAAAGTTATGTCACCAATTGGTCTTTGATCACTCAAGCCAATCTCGGCTTTTTGAATGCCAACTTAAAAACCAAGCACGATGAGTTTTTAAAGACTCATCAGGGTGAATACATTGAAGAGCGTTTCCGTACGGATTGGCTTGCAAGTACTGCACCCGTGCTTTTTGAAGAAAATCGTTGGAAAGAATTCCAGAAACAACGAAAGGCGCTGGTGTGGAATGCCGATGAGCCCATTTTCCGTTGCTGGGATATCTATCATCGTTTAGAAAAGGCCAAGAAAAAAGAGCTTCCCGAATTGGTCGCAGAAGCTCAGCGCCTATTCAAAAATGCACAAATCGGGGACTTGGCCGTCTGTCAAAAAGCCGCTCAAACGATGACTCGTCGCGTCCCCTCGAGTGCCTTTCCGTTGCTTTTAACTTTAATTGAACAAAACCGGATCAATCGCGCCAACACGGTGTTGGCTACGCTACAAAAGCAACGTGGCTTCCCAATCAAAGAAGCCCGAATGGCATTAAATCAAACCGCCAAGTGGTACAACCGCTATGGCAAAAATGCCGCCAAACGAGACAAACGTGTTGCCTTAATCGGCCTTTATCGTCTGTCTCGCACGAATATCAAACAAGCCGCTCATGTTGCACAAGCATTACAACCGCGCTTGACCTCTTCAGAACGGGCTTCCGTTTGGGGGCGTATCGGTTATGTCGCCGCACTTGACCATTTGCCCGAAACACTCTCTTGGTACGCGAAAGGCGGTCCCAATGTCTGTTCGGGCGTTTACTCCATCAACTCGAATCGTTGCATCGAATGGCGCGCACGTACAGCTTTGCGTGAAGAGCGTTGGAAAACCCTTGACGGCCTCATCAAAGCCATGCCGAAAACCTTATCAATCCAACCCAATTGGATTTATTGGCGAGGTCGCGCACTGGCCAAACTCGGCCAAAAGCAAAAAGCCGAGCAGTTGTGGAAACAAATTCCCGACGTTCGTTCCTTTTACGGAAAATTGGCCGCAGAAGAGCTCGGAAAGAGCATTCTTTACAGCCCTCGAGCTTCCGAAAAAATCGATACTGCTCGTATTAAGGCCCTCGACAACAACATCGGTTTAAAACGTGCACAGGCCTTTTATGACTTAGGGATGAACAATTTCGGCCATCGGGAATGGAATTGGCAGCTACGAGGCAAAGAGGCAAAAGATTTACTCACAATGGCTCATTGGGCTAAAGATAAGGCCCTTTTGCATCGTATGATCAACACGGCAGAAAGAGTTCGCTCTTTACCCGTCGCTCATGAGCTCTTGTACCCAAGACCGTATCTGCCTTTGATTGAGCGTTACAGCCAACAAGCCCAAATCTCCAAAGACTGGGTCTACGGCTTAATTCGACAAGAATCGCGCTTCATCGTGACCGCCCGTTCAACGGTCGGTGCCAATGGTCTGATGCAAATCATGCCGACGACCGCGCAGTGGGTTGCCAATAAGATTGCGATGGATGATTACGATGCCGAACGTATCTACGACGTTGATACCAACCTTCATTTAGGAACGGCGTATTTACGCCTATTGTTGGATCGACTCGATGACAACATCGTTTTGGCAACGGCCGGTTATAACGCCGGTCCGCATCGATCGTTTACGTGGCGAGCATCGCTAGCAAAAACCGTTGAAGGCGCCATTTTCGTTGAAACGATTCCCTTTAATGAAACGCGAACTTACGTACAAAACGTGTTAGCCAACACGATTGAATACTCTCAAACCTCCGGAGAAGCGATCGGTTCATTAAAGAAAATTTTAGGAACGATTGCTCCTAAACCCGTTACCAGTAAAGATACGATTTGATGAAAAAAATTTACAGCGTCGGCGGCTGGGTCCGCGATCACTATTTGCGAGAAATTCATCATCTCGATTTGCCTGAAGGCGATCGGGATTGGGTCGTTGTCGGCGCCACCCCCGAAGAAATGCTTCGTGAGGGTTACCAATCGGTCGGAAAAGACTTCCCCGTATTCTTACATCCGAAAACACACGAAGAATATGCGTTAGCTCGCCTCGAACGCAAAGTGGCACCGGGCTACCACGGATTTGAATTCAACACGGCAGCCACTGTCACTTTAGAAGAGGACCTCTCCCGTCGCGATTTAACGATCAATGCGATGGCTATGGCTGACGGTCAATTGTTCGATCCGTATGGTGGTCTTGAAGATATTCGACGATGCCAACTTCGCCATGTTTCTCTCGCATTTAAAGAAGATCCGGTTCGAATCCTTCGTGTCGCACGATTCAATGCTCGCTTTCCGCAGTTTACGGTCGCTCAAGAAACAATGGCATTGATGCAAGAGATGGTCCATGACGGCGAAGCCGATGCGCTTGTAGCCGAACGTGTGTTCCAAGAATTCCGCAAAGGCTTGATGGAAAATCGTCCCTCACTGATGCTCGACATTTTGTCTCGTTGCGGGCTGTGGTTTCGTTTGTTCCCCTCAATCATTTTGACCCGAGAAGTTCTACATCGTCTCGATGAGAGTGCGAAACGAGGCTGTAGTCTTTCTGAGCGATTTGCCGTTTTACTCGGGGATGCCCCCGATCGAGAGGCCTTAGATCATTTCTTCCAAGCTCTTCGCAGCCCGGCCGAAGTGACGGATTTGGTTTATCTAACCCATCGAAACCGAAGTGCAATTTTGAGCGCAAAAGACCCTGAAAGTATTCTCGACGTAGTAGAAAAATGTGATGTTCTACGCCGCCCGCAACGTTTCGAATCGCTGCTTAACGCATTGAAAATATTGGACAATATCAACATTGATTCTTGGCTTATGATGGAAAAACATCTTTCTCGAATCAATGCAGGCTTAATCGCTCGATCACAAAACGATAAGTCGAAAATTCCTGCAGCCATCCGACAAGCGCGCTTACAAGTTATCAAGGAAGTGTTATGACTTGGTATTTAGATCAAAAACTTAAACATTGTCGACGCATTATGCTTCGTGATATCGAACGCCAAGTTCGTATCGGCGCTTATGATCACGAACGACTTGCCCCGCAAACGGTGGTATTTAATATTGAGGTATTTGTGAATACTTCAAACGAAAATGACGACATCGCCAATGCCTACAATTACGATTTGGTCGTTGATGCGGTTGATCGTGTTATTGGCTCCGGTCATATCGACTTACAAGAAACCGTCATTGAACGTATCGCCAACGATTTATTAACGCACCAAGCCGTCCAGGCCGTCTTGGTCCGAAGCGAAAAAACTCAAGCCTATCCCAGCATTCGTAGTGCCGGCATCGAAATTTTTCGAGAAAAATAATGACTGACAAAATTATTCCCATCGTCCCCGAAGAAGACATTCCGAAACAATCGACGGAAAATGCCTCTGAAGGCAAACGTAAGAAATCGGTTGCTGAGAAGAAAAACGAAAAGCGCATTATGCGTTTAGCCGGTAAAGCGATTGAAGACTTCAACATGATCGAAGAAGGCGATCGTGTTATGGTCTGCATGTCCGGTGGTAAAGACAGTTACGTTTTGCTGGATGTCTTACGTAAATTGCAACAACGAGCCCCCATTCACTTTGAGCTCATTGCCGTTAACGTTGACCAACATTTACCGGGCTTCCCGAAAGAGGTCATTCCCAACTACCTCAAAGAGCTCGGCGTGGCATACCACATTGAAGATCAAGACACGTGGTCGATCGTTCAACGTGTAATTCCGGAGGGTCGCAACGTCTGCTCGGTCTGTTCTCGCCTTCGTCGCGGCATTATCTACCGTGTCGCCAAAGAACTGGGCGTCACCAAGATTGCACTCGGCCACCATATGGACGACATCGTCAGCACGTTGTTGTTAAATATGTTCTACGGCGGCCGTCTCAAAGGCATGCCTCCGATTCTTCGAAGCGACGACGGACAAAATGTGATTATTCGTCCGTTGGCTTATGTCCGTGAATACGAAGTGGAGCGCTGGGTCCAATACCGAGACTATCCGATTGTTTCCAAAGACATTTGTCGAAAAATTGAAAACAAAAAGCGCGCGGAAATCAAAGCGTTGATTCGAGAGTGGGACCGCGACTACGACAGCCGCATCTACAACATCATGATGAGTATGACACGTGTCGCTCCGTCCCATTTGATGGACAAGGGCATCTATGATTTCAATGCCCTTATCCCGGATGCGTTAAAAGAGGATGACGCCGAAGATTAATGCTTTTGTGCTAAAAGCCATTGGTAAATCGCATCGCGCTTCATACCGGTGACCTTTGCGGCAACGGCTGCCGCTTTACTCGTCGGCAATTCCTTGGCGATAGCTAATACCCACGCTTGATCCTGTTCCGAGAGCCCGTCTTGCGATGCAGCGGGCTCTTCATCAACCAAAATCACATACTCGCCACGCGGGTCATGCTCCTTGGCCCAATCCACCAAATCCTTGGCCAAAACAGCCGTAAACGTTTCAAACTTTTTGGTAATTTCGCGAGCGACAACGACACGACGTTCTGGGCTCAACACCTTGCCCATGTCTTTCAAAACATCGACAATTCGGTGCGGTGCTTCGTACAAAACAAAACTTTCCTGACGAGCAGCCAATTGCATCAATGCTTGCTGACGAGCCTTTGATTGCGGCGGCAAAAAGCCGTAAAAATGGAAACCGCTCGGCTCAAGACCGGCCGCGGACAATGCCGTCACGACAGCGCTTGCTCCGGGAATCGGAATAACGCGGAAACCCGCATCCATCACACCGCGAACGGCTCGAGCGCCAGGATCGGAAACGGCAGGCGTTCCGGCATCGGTAACTAAGGCCACTCGCTCCCCCTTTTTCAGCCGTTCAATTATCATATTAACCTGTGCAACTTCGTTGTGTTCTCGCACAGATACCGTCGGGACATCGATGCCGTAACGATCCAACAATTTTTTCGTTTCACGGGTATCTTCTGCTGCCACGACATCAGCAATCGAGAGAATCCAAAGCGCACGAAGAGTAATATCGCCCGCATTGCCAATCGGCAAACCTACGATATAAAGAGCACCTTGAGGAAAAGTTTGAAGGTCGACTCCCGTTTTTTTCATCAGGAGTTGATCAGCCCATTGACTAACTGTGGATGACATTGTGAATACCCGTTTGATTGTTCGTTATGTTAGCTCTGCTATTTTAGCGTCCTTGTCCTTGTGTGCAACAGCGCAAGTACCCTTTGCCGCCACGGCACAAGCACCCTTCGGCGCTGCAGCACAAAATTCTCTGACAATCGCATTGCTTTTGCCGACAAGCGACAGCGCCTTTGCGCAAGTTGCTCAAGCCATGAGCAACGGCGTCATTGCTGCCAATTCGACGAACTCCAAGCCTGCAAAAATCCTTTTGTTGCCTCGTAAACAAGGTCAATCGGCCTTGTCTCACTTGCAAGATGCCGCCTTAAGTGGCGCCGCCGTCGCCATTGGCCCGATCACGCGTGACGACGTCGATCAGATTGCTCAATTGGATTTCTTACCTTTACCGGTCGTTTCTTTAAATCTTCCGTATAGCGACGTTGTTGCACCCGAATTGATGATGAGTTATTCCTTGTCGCAGGAAGAAGAAGCGCGCGATATCGTGCGCATTGCCGTCGGTGCGTTGCCCGAAGTCGACTCTCGTGGAGAAACTCCGAAGGTTGCAATCTTTGAAACCAAAGCACCGTTAGAGACGCGCATCGGTAACATCTTCGCCGAAGAGCTCGAAAAGGCACAAGTACCGTTTGAACGCATCGTTTTAACTCCGGAATTGTTGGCTCAACAAAAGCTCTACGAAGAACAGATTGACCCCAATGAAGATATGCCGGAATTGGAAGAGTTGCCCGACCCTGTTGAAGATCCTTACGGCTATCAACGCATCCGCCTGAAAAACAAGCGCTTGATGCAAGAATACAAAGCACAACAAGCATTTAAAGAACCGCCGTTCTACGCCGCGTTCCTTGCCATGGATGCTCGTACGGCCGCATTGGTTCGTCCGCGTTTACCGCGACTGACTCGCGTCTGGGGTACGAGTTTGTTAAATCCCGGCGATCCGACTCAAAGTACGGCCGCTTCTTTGACTTACGATATGCAAAACGTTGGCATCGTTGAGGCACCGTTAGTCCTTCATAACAACAAGGAAGACTTCCTCGAACGCTTCAGCATGGAAATGCCGACGACCCTTTTGGAACGTCGTTTGTTTGCATTCGGCGTCGACGCTTATCGTCTGGCCGATCAATGGGCACATTGGAACACGTCGATTCAATTCCTCGGTATGACGGGTCATTTGTCCTTTAACCATGATGTCAGTCCGATTGTTGAGCGCCACGCACAATCAGCCGTGATTCTTTCGAATCAAATCAAGGCTCGTTCCGTCGAACATTTGCAAAAACCGTTGGTAAGCCCTGAGATTTTGGAAGAAATTCGTAAGGCAGCTCAAGCTCAACGTCAAGGCCAAGAAACTGAGGTAACGGAACAGCCTCAGGAAGCTTCGACCGAAGTAGCGATTACGACGTCCGAACCGACGGCTCAGACCGCTCCCGTCGAGACTAAACCTCAAGAGCAAGCAAGCGACAAACCGCAAGGAAGCGTTCAATGACGACCTTGCTGACGTTACAAGAAGCTGAGCTTGCGTTTGGCGATCAGCCCTTACTTGATCACGCCAATTTTTCCGTTTTGGACGGTGAACGTATTGGCGTAATCGGCCGAAACGGCACGGGCAAAAGTTCACTGTTGAAAGTCATCGCCGGTATTGAAAAGCTCGACGATGGATCTCGCATCGTTTTGGATGGCCTACACATTGCCTATGTTGAGCAAGAGCCGCTTTTGCCACCGGCCGCCTCTATGCGCGAATCGCTCGCCTTGCGTGGGCGTTTTGCCGAAATCGCTGATGAACGTGAACAGTGGACACGTGTGGCTCGCTTGGAAGAATATCTTCACCGCTTCAAGCTTGACGGCGATGTCGATCCGACCAAGGCTTCGGGCGGTGAAAAAAAGCGAGCAGCCTTAGCATTGGCTCTTTCGTTGTCTTGCGATCTTCTTTTGTTGGACGAGCCGACCAACCACCTCGATATCGAGGGCATTCTCATTTTGGAAGAAATGATTGTCTCCGAATATCGAGGCTCCAAATCGTTAATGGTGATTACTCACGACCGTGCTTTCTTGGACACGGTATCGACTCGTATCATCGAACTCGATCGCGGCATCTTGCGCAGCTATCCGGGCAATTTCGAGGCTTATGAAGCCCGCAAGGAAGAAGAGCTCGAAGCCGAAGAGATTGCTCGTCGCAAATTCGATAAGTTCTGGGCGCAAGAAGAAGTCTGGATTCGTAAGGGTATCGAAGCTCGACGCACCCGTAACGAGGGTCGAGTTCGTCGTTTGGAAGCTTTGCGAGAAGAGCGAGCTGCCCGTCGAGACCGCATGGGGCAAATCAACCTCAATATTGACGCCGGCATGCGAAGCGGCAAAATCGTTGCCGAGCTTGAAAAGGTCAGTAAACAGTACGATAGCAAGACGATCGTCAAGGACTTGGATTTCCGACTTTTACGCGGAGACCGCTTAGGACTCATCGGTCGCAACGGGGTCGGTAAGAGTACTTTGATTTCGCTTATTCTGGGTAACAATGAACCCGATAGCGGCACGATTAAACTGGGAACCAATTTACAGATTGCTTATTTCGATCAGTTGCGTGCGCAATTGGATCCCACAAAAACCGTGGCAGAAACCATTTCGCCGGGTAGTGAATGGATCGAAGTGGGTGGCGTGAAAAAGCATGTCATGTCCTATTTGGCAGACTTCTTGTTCCCGCCGCGTCGAGCCAATGTTCCCGTCTCGAACCTCTCCGGCGGTGAACGCAATCGCTTGCTTTTAGCGCGCTTGTTTGCCTTGCCGGCTAACTTGCTGGTACTTGACGAACCGACCAATGACCTCGATATCGATTCGTTGGAATTGCTCGAACAAACCTTGCAAACGTATCCGGGCACATTGATTCTTGTTAGCCATGATCGACGTTTCTTGGATAACGTCGTCACCGAGGTTTTGGCACCGGAAGAAGACGGCGTGTGGCGCGAGTATGTCGGCGGTTATTCCGATTGGTTACGCTATCGCCCGCAACCGATCGCAAAAGAAAAAAAAGAAGAACCGGTTGAATCGAAACCGGTTCAAAAGAAGCCGCGGCAAGAAAAAATCAAACTGTCTTATAAAGAGAATAAAGAGCTTGAGGAACTTCCTGAACTCTTGATGACTTTAGAGCAGGAACGCGACGATCTCGTTGCCAAAATGAGTGAAGCAGACTATTACAGCCAGCAATCCCAAGACGCCATCAAAGCCGACGGCGATCGAGTCCAAGCCATCGAAAGCGAGTTGGAAGAAAAATACGCTCGATGGGAATTCTTGGAACAAAAGAAAGAATTGGCGCAAGCACAGGCATAGTCCGTTACATTTACTCAAAAATTGACGTTTTTTCGTTACATCCAACGGTGTCGTTTTGGTCTTAAAATGACACCGTTGAATCATTTTGTCTAAAGAGGATCAAAGTGGCAGACACGGCACAACTTCGTTTTGAAGCCCTCGCACAATTAAAGACGTTGGATCAATACATCCCCAATCGCGTCAAAATCGCCCCTCATGCTGAGGCCTTACGTCAATTCGACCGACGAACCAATTCTTGGGAACGAATTTCTTATCGCGATTTGTCCGAGCGTATTCATGCTTGGCGTTGTGCATTTACCAAAATGGGCTTGCCTAAGGGTGCTCGTGTAGCCGTCCTATTGCCCAATGGCGTGGAAGCCATTTGCTGTGACCAAGCGGCATTGGCCAATGGCTTAGTCACGGTTCCTTTGCATGCTATCGATACCGCAGGTTCGAGTGCCTTTATCATTGCTGACAGTCAAGCCAGCGTCTTAGTGACCAATGAACAAAGCCGTTGGGATGCCATTTTCTTGACCGGCACGGCCATGCCGACATTAACGGATGTGATTTTCACGGAAGACATCACACCGGAAAATCTCAAAGACAATGTTCGTCGTTGGGATTTGGAGCATTGGTTGGCAACGGGTCACAATATTGAAGAACCCAATATCGTCATCGAGGAAGATGACTTGGCTGCCATCGTCTACACCTCCGGCACAACGGGCCGCCCCAAGGGTGTGATGCTCACGCATAAAAACGTGGTCTCGAACGTACTCAACACGCTTCGAACGGTCGTGCCCCAACCCGGTGACATCTTTTTGTCCTTCTTGCCGCTCTCCCACACGTTCGAACGAATGGCCGGTTACTACTTAGCACTCGGCATGGGCTGTACGATTGCATTCAATCGTTCCATTCCGCAGTTATCGGAAGATTTCCGCATCATTCGCCCGCATGTCATTATTTCGGTGCCTCGCATCTACGAGCGAATTTATGCCAAAGTCCAGGAAAAGCTCGCCAAAAGCTCCGCTCTTTCCCGTTTCATGTTCAACTGGGCCGTTGAAGTCGGTTGGCGTAATTTCTGCAAAAAAAACGGCTTAAAACTTGAAAAAGGTTGTTGTGAATTTTTGGACCCGATTGTTTGGCCGATTTTGAAATCCACCGTTTCGAAAACGCTTTTAAATCAATTCGGTGGTCGCTTAAACATTGCCATCAGCGGCGGGGCAGCTTTGAACACAAAAGTCGCAAAGACCTTCTGTGGCTTGGGATTGCCCATTATCCAAGGGTACGGTATGACCGAATCCAGTCCGATTATCGGCGGCAACTCCTTGTCGTACAACCGCCCTCACACGGTTGGCAAACCGTTACCGAATACTCAAGTTCGATTGGACGAAGAAACGGGCGAAATTCAAGTCAAATCGGACTCGATTATGAAGGGTTATTGGAATCGACCTGAAGATACCCAAGCCGCCTTTACGGAAGATGGATGGTTGAAAACCGGCGACGTCGGTCTTTTCGAAGACCATGAATTCTTACGCATTATCGGTCGTATTAAAGAAATCATCGTGACGAGTACCGGTGAAAAAGTCCCTCCCGCAGACATGGAAATGGCCATCGAAATTGATCCGCTTTTCGATCAAGCATTCGTTATCGGTGAAAATCGCCCGTTCATTTCGACCATTGTCGTTTTGAATAAGGACGAATGGTCTCGTTTGGCTAAAACGTTAGGCGTGGATCCGGACGATCCTGAAAGCCTTTTGGCCAACGCTGTGAAAACGACCATTTTGAAACGAATCAAAACGGCAGTAAAAGACTTCCCGCAATACGCTACGCCTCGTAACGTAACGATGACGTTGGATCCGTGGACGATTGACAATGAGTTGCTGACTCCGACCTTAAAACTCAAACGTAAGAATTTGAACAATAAATTTGCCGCTCAGATTCAAGCAATGTACGTCGGACATCGCTAAGATTACAGTATAAGAAAACCTGAGAAGCTCCTTTATAAAAGGAGCTTCCTCTTTGAAAGACAGAAAGTTATGGCAGATCACGAAAAATTGCTTCCCGATTGGATGATCGGTTTGACCGACCGAATCATGAACTATTACATCGAGAAGAATCTCAACCTTGACTCGGTCATTTTGGATCGTCATCCCGAACCGCAACCCGGTCATGAGTACATGATGTACGCCCATGTCCCGTTCTGCCACACGTTGTGTTCGTATTGCACGTTCCACCGATTCTTGTTCAAAGAATACAAGGCACGAGAATACTTCATTAATTTGCGCCAAGAAATGCAAATGGCCAAAGATCTTGGCTATGAGTTCACGTCTCTTTACATCGGTGGCGGCACGACGACGGTTTTGGAAGACGAACTCATCAAAACGATTGAACATGCTCGCACGCTTTTCCCGACAATCAAGGAAGTGTCTTGCGAAACGGACCCGGCTCAATTGGTTTCTCCGACCTTCAAGAATTTGAAGGGCCTTGTCGACCGCATGTCGATCGGTGTGCAAAGTTTTGACGACAATATTTTGAAGATGACCGAACGTTATGAAAAGTTCGGTAGTGGTCAAGAAATTTTCGAACGAATCCAATATGCCAAGGAATTGTTCCCGACCTTCAACGTCGACATGATTTTCGGCTTCCGCGGTCAAGACGAAGGTGTCTTAACTCGCGACATCGAGTTGTTAACGCAGCTCAATCCTCGCCAAATCACAACTTATCCGTTGATGGTAACGAGCCAAACCAAATGCAGCGTGCGAAATACGATTGCGGCACCGAGTTCCGATTTGGCCAAGCAATATCGCATCATTTTGGATACGTTGGGCAAGCAATACAATCAATTGACCTCTTGGACGTTCGGCCGAACCAATGACGAGGGTATCGATGAATACGTGGTTGACCACGACGAATACTTAGGTGTCGGTTCCGGCTCGTTTAGCTTCTTGGGCGATTCGCTTTATGTCAATACGTTTAGCTTGCGTCGCTATCATGAGCGCATCCAAAGTGGCAAGATGGGCGTGGAACGTCGCCGTACGTTCGACAAGCACTCGGTATTGCAATATCGTTTGTTGCTTGGCTTGTTTGCCGGCCGTCTGTCTCGTAAATATTTCCGAGAAGTTCACGGCGTCAACTTGGACCGAGCACTTTGGAAGGAAATGATGGGAATGCGTTTAGCCGGTGCAATCAAGGACGATCCGAATGATCCTGACCGCTTAATCGTGACCGATAGCGGTAAGTTCTTGGGTCTGGTGATGATGAAGGCCTTCTATTCCGGCATGGACAACATCCGCGCCGCTCTTCGCAAGCCGCTGAGCAGTAGCGACATGTAACTACCCACTTAGAGGTATACACAATGAGCCAAATGCGCACGCATTTGGCTTATTTTTTTCTTATAGTTCTATTGTTGGCAAGGATTTGGATGCCGAAGGGCGTCTATTTCCTGTTGACAGGTATTGTACGTACAATCCCTGATCTGTTTTAAATCCCTATGATCAAAGGGATTTAAGAAAAAAACTCAGATTAGTTCTGAATTTCAATTATTGAATCTTGGGAGAGATTTAAATATGTCCAAAACGATTAAGGTCAACACGTTTGCACCGGCAGCCAATGCTCACGGTGAAAACGGACCCGAATACGTTGGCAATCTTCGCCGTGGCGAATTGCGTGGCATCATCAAGATCAACAAGGACAACTGCGTTGGTTGCGATACGTGCCGTAAGGTTTGCCCGGTAGGTGCCATTTCCGGTGGTTTGGGCGTGGTCCACTCCATCCGTGAAGACGCTTGCGTCGCTTGCGGTCAATGTTTGGTTGCTTGCCCCTTCAATGCAGTCGAACAAATGAGCTTCATCGACCAAGTCATGCAAAAGTTGGATGACCCGAAGACGCTCGTCGTCGCTCACCCGGCTCCGGCAGTCCGCGTGGCTATCGCTGAAGAATTCGGCGCTAAGCCCGGTACGTTGGCTACGGAACAAATCGTGAACGCCATGGAAAAGGCCGGTTTTGTCACGTATGACATTAACCAAACGGCTGACCAAACGATTATCGAAGAAGGTATTGAATTCATCAAGAAGATCCAATACTGGGTTCTCGGTAAGCGTGGTCCGGAATTCGAAAAGGCTTCCCACCACCCGTTCCCGCACTTCACGAGCTGCTGCCCGGCTTGGGTCAAGAACGTTGAAACGTATCACGCTGACTTGATTCCGCACTTGTCTACGGCTAAGAGCCCGATGCAAATGGGCGGTTCCATTGCTAAGACGTGGGCTGCTGAATTTGTTTGGAAGAAGGATCCGCGCGATATCTTCGTCGTTGGCGTGATGCCGTGTACGGCTAAGATCTTCGAAGCTGCTCGTCCGGAATTCAACAATGCATGGAAGCACTTGGTTGAAACGGGTCGTATCCCTGCCGATACGCCGTCCTTCCAAGACATCGACGCTGTGATCACGTCTCGTGACATCGCTGAAATCTTCCGTCGCAAGGGTATCAATCCGCTCGACATGCCGAAGACGCGTGAACGCTCCACGATGGAAATCTACACGGGCGCAGGTACGATTTTCGGTGCCTCCGGTGGTGTGATGGAAGCTGCTTTGCGTACGGCCTACTTCGTCTTGTCTGGCGAAGAATTGAAGGATCCGGATGTTAAGGTTGTCCGTGGTTATCAAGACGCTGTTGTTGAAGCTACGATCCCGGTGCCCATCAAGGAATTGGGCGGTAAGGTCTTTGAAGTTCGCGTTTGCGTTGTCAACGGTGCTTTGCAAGGTCTTGAAACCGTGTTGCGTCGCATCAAGGAAGACAAGAACCGTTATCACTTCATCGAAGTGATGAACTGCCCGGGTGGTTGCGTTAACGGCGGTGGTCAACCGGTCCGTACGGACGGTGCCGCATGGCTCAACCCGACGTTGCCGATTCCGGTGCAACTCTAATTGGATGGAGATCTTAAATGCGTAAGTATGAATATACCGAACGTCAAACCATGGCCATGTTGGGCCGTCGCGGCTTCTTGAAGGTCGTCGGCGTCACGGCTTTGGCTGCTGGTGCTACGGGTTATGCCGTGCTTGACCTCCTCCAACGTCGCAACGACATCATCAAGGCTCGTCAAGCTGGTTTGTACAAGGACGACAAGATCTGTCAAGCTGCAGGTTTGCACGCTTCTCACGTCAACCCGTCTGTGCAACGTTTCTACGTCGACATGAAGGCAGAACCGGTTGCCGGCGTGTCCTATGAATTGCTCCATACGCACTACTATCCGCGTACGCAATTGGCTTTAGGAGGTCACTAATATGGCTGAACGTATTATGCGTTTCCACACCGCCGACAAGGTGTTCCACGCAGTCAACGCGATCACGTGGTTTGCTTTGTTGTTCACGGGTGCTTTGGTTTACTTCTGCCAACTCTCCGATGAAATGGCCAACAGCCTCATGGTTTGGCACATCGGCATCGGCGTTGTTTACACGTTTAACCTCTTGGGCTTCATCGTCTTTGCTCCGCATCGCTATGCTGCAATGATGAACTCTTTGCTCACGTGGGATATGGACACCATCAAGTGGTTCCGTAACTTCGGTGGTTATCCGCGTCGCTTCTTCGGTATCCCGTTCGGTCCGGAAGAAGTTCCGCCGCAAGGCCGCTACAACGCTGGCCAAAAGATGAGCTACCTCATCTTCATGTTCATGATGTACGCTTTGGCTGTCACGGGCTGGTTGCTCTTCTACTTTGCTCCGGCTATTCCGAAGGACGCCTTCTGGTACATGTATATGTTCCACGTTTGGGGTTCCATCATCGTTTCCTTGATGGTGGTTGGTGCTCACATTCCGCTCGCTCTCTTGTCTTGGGAACACTTCAAGGGCATCTGGGGCTTGGGCGAAGGCACGATCTCTTACGAAGCTGCTGAACACCACTCTCCGAAGTGGCTCGAAAAGGACGTTATCCGCACGAACTTCGAAAAGTAATTTTTCGATACGAAAGTACATGCTGGACTAATGTCTAGACGAAGGGGATACGCTATGATATAGCGCATCCCCTTTAATTTTTGCGCGATAAAAACTATGGCAACAAGTCGAATGGAAACTCCCAAAGGCCTTCGATTGCACTTCGGCCTTTTTGGCAAACGCAACGCTGGCAAATCTTCCTTGATCAACGCGCTCGCTAATCAGAATATCTCTATCGTGAGCAACGTGGCCGGCACAACGACCGACCCCGTAGAAAAAGCTTTTGAACTTTCTCCTATCGGTCCCGTCGTTTTCATGGATACCGCCGGCATTGATGACGTCGGCGAATTGGGACTGGCTCGCGTACAAAAAAGCCTCGCCGTCCTCGATTGGATGGACGTTGCCATTATCGTTTGTGAAACGGGCACGTGGAGCGAACACGAGGAAGGCATTCTCAAACGCACGAAAGAAAACGGCACGCCGACTGTGGTTGTTTTCAACAAAATCGACCTTTGCCAACCCGATGAAACGCTCGCGTCCTCGTTACGAGGTAAAGGCTGCCGCGTCGTTTTTGCCAGCGCACAAAACCGCGTCGGCATCGACGAAGTCAAGAGCGCTTTGATTGAAACCGTTTTGGAACAAACCGAACCGGATCGCCCCTTAATGGGCAACTTGGTCAAACCCGGTGACACGGTCTTATTGATTACACCGATCGACACGGGCGCTCCCAAGGGACGGTTGATTCTGCCTCAAGTCCAAGCCATTCGCGAATTGCTCGATAGCGGTGCCAAGTGCATTGTGATCAAAGAAGATCGCATCGCCGAAACGTTGGCTGAGCTCAAAACGCCGCCTCAATTGGTTGTCACGGACAGCCAAGTGGTACAACGCGTGGTCAAAGAGATCCCCGAACCGATTCCTGTTACCACCTTCTCGATTCAGATGGCATATTCCAAGAGCGACTTGGTTGCCATGGCTCGAGGCGCGGGTGCGCTCACCAAGCTCAAACCGGGTGATAAGGTCCTTATGGCAGAAACCTGTTCCCATCATCCGCTCCAGGACGATATCGGCCGAGTGAAAATCCCGAATTGGCTCAAGAAAAAATTCGGCGAATTAGAAATCGATATGGCTGTAGGCAAAGACTTCCCCGAAGACCTGAGTCCCTACAAAGTCATTATCAATTGTGGTGGGTGCATTGTGACGCGTCGCCATATGTTGGCTCGCTTACGCATTGCCCAAGCACAGGGCGTCGCCATGACCAATTACGGTGTCGCCATCTCCTACCTTCAAGGAGTCTTGGGACGCGCATTAGCATGCCATCCTGAGGCTCAGAAAGCCTTTGAGGAGGCCTGTCGATGAAAAGCATTCAAGAGATCGTTACGCAAACCGAGTTCTCGGACGAGGACATTATTCGTTTATTGTCCGTAACGGACAAAAATGAAGTTGAGATTTTGCGTCAAGCCGCTTTTGATCGAGCCACCGAACACCTGGGCAATCAAGTCTATTACCGTGGGTTGATCGAATTTTCCAACATTTGCACGTTGGATTGCCGGTATTGCGGTATCCGCAAATCCAATCACGACGTCCCGCGTTACGAACTTGAAAAAGACCATATCGTCAGTGCCGCCGTTTGGGCAGCAGAAAACGGATACGGCTCCATCTGTTTACAAGCGGGCGAACGCCGTGATCCGAAGTTCGTTGATTTCGTGATTGACGTGTTAGAAACGATCCATGAAAAAACCGTTAGCGAAACGCTTCCGAACGGTTTAGGCATCACGCTATCCTTAGGCGAACAAACCTTAGAGGTGTATGAAGCCTGGGCTAAAGCCGCCGGCAATCCGGTTGGCTTGCGCTATCTCTTGCGTTTTGAAACCTCCAATCCCGACTTGTTCGATCATTTGCATTGCGCCCCCGGTAAGCATGAAAAGGGCTTGGAACGTCGATACGCCGCGCTAGCAAACCTTCGCAAAGCCGGCTACCAAGTCGGCTCCGGCGTTATGATCGGCTTGCCTGGGCAGACACTCGAGGATTTGTGCAAAGACATTCGTACATTCCAAAAACTCGATTTGGATATGATTGGCATGGGCCCCTATATCACCAGTGCAGGAGCCGATATGCTAGGCGAAGGCATGATGGAAAAAAAGGCACTCATGCGATTGTCTTTGAACATGATTGCCGTTACACGCTTGGTGATTCCCGACGTCAATATGGCCGCAGCAACGGCCTTACACGCGCTCGAGGAAGATGGGCGAGAGCAAGGTATTCGACACGGTTGTAACGTGGTGATGCCCAACATCACGCCACGAATCGTTCGTAAAAATTATCAACTCTACGCCAACAAGCCTTTTATTGAGCAAGAGCCCAGCGACTCTAACCACTATTTGCAAAATTGCATTGAAAAATCTGGGCGTACCGTTGGCCTTAACGTATTGGGCAGCTCCGTTCATTGGCTCAAACGCGTTAAAAAGATTTAATGAAATTTTGTTCGGGCCACAAAAAAGCTCCTTCAAACGAAGGAGCTTTTCTCGTAAGTAAACGATGTTTTAGCGAACTTTGAGTTCGTGAACCATTTGCTTGGCTCGCATTTTATGGTGACTACGCATCAAGCTCAAAGAAATCACAAACGAAATGGCATACAAAACACCCAAAACACCAAAGAGGACTTCGTAGCCATAACCCTTAATGTTGATAAGGTAAGAGCTCAATTGATTACCGCTTAAACCGGCCCACGCCCAAGCAGACAAGGCAAAGCCATGGATCATGGAAATTTTTTCCATCCCGAACGTTTCTTTCAAAATGATCGGAAGCGTACTGAAACCACCACCATAGCCGGCGTTAACGACCATCAAGGCCACAACAATGACCATCGGCAACAT
The DNA here is from genome assembly GCA_017646335.1 of Burkholderiaceae bacterium. Classification (GTDB taxonomy): domain Bacteria; phylum Pseudomonadota; class Gammaproteobacteria; order Burkholderiales; family Burkholderiaceae_F; genus Aphodousia. Next base: position 59,812 of record JAGCMT010000062.1, on the reverse strand, counting down.
CAAAGCATAAGAAGCAAAGCAACAAGCCAAGCTCGTCAAGAAAATAATGCCGTAAATAAATGCCTTACGAGTCAAAAAGTCGGAACCGGTTGCGTAACAGAAACGGCCCGCCGTATTGAACACGGCCGTCAAAGACGACAACAAAGCGATGGAAGAAAAACCGACATAAAGTCCAATCGGCTTTTCGAATGCAATCAAAGCCAAACCACAGGTGATGTTGATAAAGAACATCAACCAAATTTTGATGTAATCCGGATTGAAAACGATGCGGAAAGCTTCTTTGATACAGAACTTGTGCGTTGCCTCAATCCAATGCTTCGGCTTTCGAATCAAGATAGCAGCCAACGTCATCGGCAAAACGCTGATGCCGGCCATAATTAAAAGCGTCGTGCTGGAATCGTAAACGCTTAACAAACCCTCGATAATCGGCGAAAAGATAACTTTGGAAAGACCGAAACCGGAAATGGCAATCCCCGTTGCCAAACCTGGACTGTCTTTGAACCACAGCATCAAAGTCTTTACCGGGGACAAATAACCGATACCCAAACCAACGCCCATCAAGGCACCGTAAGAGGCGAACAACAACGGAAGCGACTGAATCGTGACTGCATAACTAGCCAAGCACAAGCCCGACACAAAGCAGACCATCGAAAGGAAGGAGGTAAAGTTGACGTTCTTTTCAACCAAACGACCACCAAAGGCCGCCGACATCCCCAAAAAGAAGATAGCCAAGGAAAAAGCCATTTCAATTTGAGGTACACCCACCCCCATGTCTACAGCAATCTGACCCTTCAAAAGCGACCAGCAGTAAACACTACCGATACACATATGAATAAAAAGAGCCGGAATCGCTGCACGGACAAATTTATTTTCCATCATTATCTATTATCACTTTAGGCCAAAATCTAGACACAGCCTAAAAATTTAGAAAACACCAAACCTCTCACCGAAAAACACTTTTCGTACGAGAGATTAGACAAGTTCACATTTTCTCATACTGTGACAAAAACGTCGATAGAAATCCGTCTCTGCCCCTCTAACACAGCATAAAAAAAGGAAACGGCTGACTTTCGTCAGCCGTTAGCAGGATTGCCTGACCAATGGCAGGCATCCCTCGTTTCGGTTTATTCCCCAAAGGTTTGGTTCTTTTCACGCGTCGTGTGGAACTCAACGTCAGGCCAATGCTTTTGAGTCGTCTGCAAGTTGTAGATCGACGTAGCCAAGTACACCAAATTACCATCGGCGTCATGAGCCAATCGCGTTGCTTGTTCATCCGTGAAGCGCTTCTTTACGTCCTCATTGGGGAACGAAAGCCAACGGGCGGTCGACACATCCGTATTTTCATAAATGGCATCAACCTTGTATTCCGTTGCCAAACGTTGGGCCACAATTTCAAACTGCAAGAAACCGACAGCACCCAAAAGGAGATTGCCAAACTCGCCTTCAAAGACTTGAATAGCGCCTTCTTCACCGAGTTCTTTCAGACCCTTTTGCAATTGCTTGGCCTTAAACGGGTCCTTCGCTCGAGCCGCACGGAACAATTCCGGAGCAAAGTACGGGATACCCGTAAAACCAAGGTTTTCACCTTCAGTCAACGTATCACCAATGTGCAATTGACCATGGTTATAAATACCGATGATATCGCCGGCTACGGCATCCGTCATCGACACACGATCATTCGCCATAAAGGTCAACGCATTCGGAATTTTCATATCGCGATTTTCACGCAAATGACGGACCTTCATACCTTGGGTATAACGGCCGGAACAAACGCGGAAGAAGGCAATACGGTCACGATGTTTCGGGTCCATATTGGCCTGAATCTTAAACACGAAACCCGTAAACGGTTGTTCGGTCGGTTCAACTTGACGAGCACCACCGTCTCGCGGCAACGGATCCGGAGCCCACTTCACCAACGCTTCGAGAACATCCTTCACACCGAAGTTATTCACACCGGAACCGAAGAAGACCGGGCTTTGTTCGCCGGCCAAGAATTTCTCGATATCGAACGGGTTGGAAACGCCTTGCATCAATTCAATGCTTTCACGAACAAAACCCATTTCCAACGGGAAAAGTTCGTCCAAGCGCGGATTATCCAAACCTTGAATCAATTCGGCATCTTCGCTAACACGAGCTTCACCCGGCGTAAAGCGAACCAATTGATCCTTTTCCAAGGAGAACACACCGCGGAAGGTCTTACCCATACCAATCGGCCAAGTAATCGGCACGCATTCAAGCTTGAGGATTTCCTCGATTTCGCTGATCAAATCGATCGGATCTCGAACTTCACGGTCAAGCTTGTTGATAAAGGTAATAATCGGCGTATTACGTAAACGACAAACTTCCAAGAGCTTGATCGTTTGCGCTTCCACACCCTTTGCAGCGTCGATCACCATCACGGCTGCGTCCACAGCCGTCAACACACGATAAGTATCTTCAGAGAAGTCTTCGTGGCCCGGGGTATCGAGCAAGTTGATCACGTGATTGTCATATTCGAACTGCATCACGGAACTCGTCACCGAGATGCCGCGTTGTTGTTCCACTTCCATCCAGTCACTCGTTGCGTGACGAGCCGCCTTACGACCCTTCACGGCACCTGCCATCTGAATGGCACCTCCGAATAACAATAACTTTTCCGTGAGCGTCGTTTTACCGGCGTCAGGGTGAGCAATAATGGCAAAAGTACGACGTTTCTTGACGTCTTTTGCCAATTGGGGATCAATCTTCGCCATAAATAAAAAACAGTATGTTCTAAAGGCTTGTATGTAAAAGAAAAACGGTATTGTACCGTATCTTTACCGAATGAAAAACCGGAGTCGGTTTCCCGTACTCCGGTTTTGCTATTTCAATGCAAAGCGATTAGGCGCGCCTTTCAAGAATCGGTTCCGTCACACCGGCCACACCGACCAAAACCAAGCTGGTCAAGAAGGCCAATTGCGGACCTTGGTAAGCGTCAACCGGTTCATACCATTCCTTGACGTTATGGTTGAAGCCTTCCTTACCGCCACCGCCAAGCGTCGTTGCCGGAACGCCCTTGTTAACGGCCACGTTATGGTCCGTAGAGGCAAAAGCATAACCGTAGAGCGGGATATCCAAAGCGCCCATTGCGCCGCGAGCAGCTTGAAGAACGCTCACGGAGTCGTCTTGCATACCACCCGGACGATGACCGATCGGTTCCAACGTCAACTTGATGCCATCTTCTTCCGTGTAACCCCAACGTTCGTTTTCTTCCTTAACGGCTTCAGCGAACAACGGGAGCATCACGGCTTCCAATTCATCCAACTCGTTGGCACCGGCGCTACGCATATCCAATTCCATTTCGCAATGACCGGCGATGGAGTTCACCGTCGTACCGCCCTTGATCGTACCGCAGGTAAAGGTCGTCTTCGGATCAGCCTTCGTTTGAACATCACCAACCTTAGCGATTGCACGACCCATTGCATGGATTGCGCTCGGCAAACCGAAAGCATTCCAAGAGTGACCGCCAGGGCCGTCCATGTGGACACGATAGCGCTTAGAACCCGTAGCACCGCGCAAGACGCGATTCACGTTCACACCGTCAACGGAGATGAAACCGTCAATAGCGATACCGCTCTTGTTGAACAAGTACTTGGAACCACGCAAGTCACCGTTACCTTCTTCACCGACGCTACCGACGAACAAAATGTCGCCAACCGTTTGAATTTGCTTTTCTTCGAGCGTGCGGAGCACTTGAAGGAGAGCAGCCAAACCACGCGTATCGTCAGAGATACCCGGTGCGAAATAACGATTACCTTCCTTGCGAACCTTCACATCGGTGCCGGCCGGGAACACAGAGTCCAAGTGAGCAGCCAACACCAACGTCGGGCCATTACCCGTGCCACTGCGACGTGCCAACACATTGCCTTCCGGGTCGATCGTTGCCGTCAAACCAAACTCTTCCAAACGACGGGCAAATTCCTTTGCACGTTCTTCTTCGTGGAACGGAGGAGCTTCCACTTCCGTCAAAGCGATTTGGTCTGCCAACGTCTTTTCGTCATCGCGCTTGATTGCTTCGAGAGCGCCAGCAACGACTTCTTGAGCCATCAACGTATCAACAGCAGCTTGGACATGATCCAAAACCGGCGGCAATTCAACCGGCTTTGCATTTACGGGATTATCAGCCATGGGAGTCTCCTTAATACAAAGATTAATAACCATTTCATTGTAGGGGGCATTTTCTAAAAGCAACACCCCTACTAACCATTAGACAATGGCAAAGTCCATTCATTTTAAAAGGAAAAGTGCACCAAATTCCCTTTTATTTTCTTACCAATGATAAGAAACAAAGATTTGTCCTAACTTAACGGCGCCACTTCGCAAAAGCTTGTGCCATCGCTCCCATTGACGTCGTAACTTCTTTCTTGCGAGAGCGGGTTTCGACGGCTGTCTTTTGCGACTTCCCTTGTTTCATCGACAACGAAATACGCTGACGAGCAACATCGACTTCCAACACTCGAACCTTCACAATCTGACCGACTTTCACCACCTCGCGCGGATCCTTCACGAACTGATCCGACAAGGCAGAGACATGAACGAGACCGTCTTGGTGAACACCAACATCGACAAAGGCCCCGAATGCCGCCACATTCGTCACAACGCCCTCGAGTTCCATATCAACACGCAAGTCTTCAATACGCTCCACCCCTTCGCGGAAAGTTGCCATTTTGAATTCAGGGCGAGGATCGCGACCAGGCTTTTCCAATTCATTCAGAATATCTCGAACCGTCGGCACACCGAACTTGTCATCGACAAAGTCACTCGGCACCAAACGTGCAAGAACATCGTGATTTCCCATCAACTGTTTAATGCTTAAACCGGTCTTCTTCACGATACGCTCGACCACCGGGTAGGCTTCCGGGTGCACAGCCGAAGCATCCAAAGGATTTTCCCCATTCGGAATACGCAAAAATCCGGCCGCTTGCTCAAAGGTTTTAGCTCCTAGGCGAGGAACTTCCAAAAGAGCCTGGCGTGTTGCAAATGCGCCCTTTAAATCTCGGAAGTTCACAATGGACTGAGCTACCGTTTTGGTCAAACCGGAAACACGAGCCAGCAGCGGAGCGCTTGCCGTATTCAAATCGACACCGACGGCGTTAACACAATCTTCCACAACGGCTTCTAACTTGTTGGCCAAATGGATTTGGTTGACATCGTGTTGATATTGTCCGACACCGATTGACTTAGGATCAATCTTGACCAACTCGGCTAAAGGATCTTGCAAGCGTCGAGCGATCGATACCGCTCCGCGGTAGCTCACATCCATGTCCGGAAATTCTTTTGCCGCTAATTCACTTGCCGAATAAACACTCGCACCGGCCTCGCTAACAACCACCTTCGTCAAATTCAAATGAGGATAGCGATGCAACAAATCGGCTGCTAACTTGTCCGTCTCACGACTTGCCGTGCCATTACCGATACTGATCAATTGCGAATTGTGACGCTTGGCCAACGCCGCCAAAATTTCAATGGAACGATCCCAATCACAACGCGGTTCATGAGGATAAATGACCCCCGTTTCCAAAACACTTCCCGTTGCAGAAATCACGGCCACCTTCACACCCGTACGCAAGCCAGGATCCAAACCGATCACACCCTTCGGACCGGCTGGCGCTGCCAACAAGAGATCCTTCAAATTAATCCCAAAAACGCGAATCGCTTCTTCCTCCGCGCGTTCACGAAGCAACTGAAACAGCTCACTTTCTAAATTCAAACTGACTTTGACACGCCAAGTCCAACGACAAACATCCATCAACCAACGATCGGCAGCACGTCCCAAATCGCGAATACCGACGTGATCGGCAACGATTCGTTGACAAGGATGCGGAATCAATGCCTCTTCCTGTTCCGACAGTGCTACCTTAATAGACAAAACCCCCTCTTGGCGACCTCGAAAAAGAGCCAAAGCTCGATGAGAGGGGACGGCAGATAACGATTCTTCGTACTCGAAGTAATCTTTGAACTTAACGCCCGTGACTTCTTGCCCCTCTACAACACGCGAAACAACCATGCCGCGTTTACCGATGAAATTTCGCAAAGCATCCAACAATTGCGCATCTTCGCTAAAACGTTCGGACAAAATGTCTCGTGCACCGTTCAGTGCATCACGTTCCGTAACAATGCCTTTCTCAGCATTGAGATATTGAGATGCCAGGACCTGAGGATCCAACATCGGATCGGCCAACAAGGCATCAGCCAAAGGCTCAAGCCCCGCCTCCTTGGCGATTTGTGCTCGGGTACGACGCTTGGGCTTGTACGGCAAATAAAGGTCTTCAATTCGTTGCTTGGTTTGTGCGGCATTGAGCGCTTCGAGCAAATCATCCGTGAGCTTGCCTTGAGCACGAATACTGTCGATCACCGCGCTACGACGCTCCTCCATCTCTCGCAAATAAACCAAACGTTCCTGCAATTGACGCAACTGCGTATCATCAAGTCCTCCGGTTACTTCCTTGCGATAACGAGCAATAAAAGGAACCGTTGCTCCCTCATCCAACAATTCGATGGCGGCATACACTTGTTTGGTTTGAGCATGAATCTCATCAGCGATCGCAACGACGATTCGCTGTTCTGCTTGCGGAGTCAATTCACTCATTTTTTCTCACTTTCAATCCAGAAAAATAGTGCCCGATGTTTACAACATCGAGCACCATACTCTTACAAATCAATGGGTTAATTCACAGAATTTGCTTCTTCCTGAGCTTTTTGCAAAATCATATCAACCATATCACGGTCTTTTTGCTCATACGCTTTTCGACGCAGATTGGAGATCATGTCGTCACCCATGGGTTCATCACGATCCTCTTCATAGGTGAATTTCAAAAAGACTGCGCCATTTTCTTTGGGCTGAACAACCGTAATGGTAAAAGCTCCGGCAGACCAATGCTCACTAGAAGCAACTTCAGTACGAATACATTGACCGACATCGATCGTAACCGTGTCGTTCACCTTCATCGAACCGAAATCGAGCACTCGCTTTAAAACCGGTCGGCCTTGATCATCGAACGCCTCTTCAACATGAGAGCCTTGCATGGCTTCAGTAAAGTCATGCGGATGACGAACGAACCACTCAAGCAAACGCCACAATTGCGCGCGGGTCATACTCTTGCTTAAGGGGTCCAACGGGGAACAAACCTTAACAAGATGTTCATGAATCTTCATCATTGTTCTAACTTCCCTTTAATGGCTCTTACCGGCAGTAATGCGCTGTTCCAACCACAAGCTGTAACGCGACATCAAAAGGCTCGAGAAGAAATAAATGGCGGCAATGAAAACATAGCCTTCAATGAAGAATTGACGCCACTGCGGGTCACCCAATGCCAAACGCAAAGAACCCGTTAAGTCATACATAGAAACCACCGTCACCAACGATGTATCCATAAACGTTGACAACAAGCTGTTAACGAAAGCCGGAATCACGGCAACCAACGCTTGGGGCAAAATCACGTAAACGTAGACTTGCCACGTTTTCATACCCAGCGAATAAGCCGCACCATACTGACCCTTCGGAATCGTTTGCAAACCACCGCGAACCGTTTCTGCCATGTAAGCAGCCTGGAACAAAACGATACCGATGACGATGCGCCAAAACGCATCAATATTCCAACCGGCAGGCAATACTAACGGGAAAATATAGGTTGCAACGAAAAGCACCGTAATCAACGGAACACCGCGGACCAATTCGATATAACCCGTACTGAGAACACGCAAAGCCGACATCTCGGTACGTCGACCCAACGCCAACAAAATACCGATCGGAACGGAAGCAGTCATACCAATCAACGTCAAAATCACCGTCAAAGGCAAACCGCCCCAAGCGTCGGTATCAACCGCAGTCAAACCAAAAACACCGCCGTACATCAAAACAAAGAACGCAACCAACGTCACGAGCCAACCGCCCGCCAACAATTTGGCCCCCGTCTTCGACCAGAAATACGGAACGGCAGAAATGACCAACATCGCAACCACAGCAAACGTACCAAGACCGGCACGCCAGTGTTCCGCATAGGGGTAGCGACCGAACAAAATCAGGCGCCACTTCTCGCTAACAAAGCCCCAACAAGCACCATCGGCTGCGCGACAGGCGCCCAAATCCGGAGCAACCACGGACTCCACGACACCCCAATTGAAAATCTTGAGCGTTACAAAAAGGATCACGCCGATGATTACCAAGGAAATCAAGGAAGACATCGGTGTCGAGAAATAATTCTTACGCAATTGGGAAATCATCACATTGTTCTTTTTCATCATGGCGACTCCTTACTTCGGCGCAGCCACAACGCGGGCATTCAGTCGATTCATCACGACAGCAATGATCAAATTCAACATCAAGTAAACGCACATAATGATCAAGATTGCTTCCAATGCCTGACCCATAATCACAATGGAAGTATTTCCCACGCTCACAATATCGGGATAGCCAATGATGACGGCCAGAGACGAGTTCTTCGTCAAATTCATGTACTGACTGGCCATCGGAGGAATGGCCAAACGCAACGATTGCGGTAACACAACATAGCTAACCGCTTGCATACGCGTCATACCTAAAGCTTCTGCCGCACGCCATTGACCTTGGGGCACAGCCAAAACACCGGCACGCACGATTTCAGCAATCGATGCCGACGTAAACAAGGTCAAACCCAACCATAACGTCAAAAACTCCGGTGTTGCACTTGCACCGCCTTCAACCATAAAGCCCTCGAGAACCGGCTTACTCCAGCCCCCTAAAACACCAAAGGCGCACCAAATAAAAATCGCAACACCAACGCCACCCAAGCCGCCGAACACGTTACTCATCAAGGAGGTGATTTTTTTAAGCAAGCGCGCACGAATAACGAAAGCGGCCAAAGCGCCCAAAAGAACGGCGAACAAATTAGCCCAACCCAAGGCCTCAGGCACGGCGAATTGAAAACCGGCTTTAGACAAAAACGCCCAAGAACCGAATTCAAGCGGCGTAAAGATATCCGGCAAAAATTCCGTGATAACAAGGTAAATGGCGAACAATTGAATCAACAACGGAATATTGCGATAGAACTCAACGTGTGCAGCACCCAAAAAGCGAATCAACGGGTGACGAGACAGGCGCATCAAACCGACCACAACCCCCAAAAAGGTTGCAGTCAAAATCGCAATCGCAGCCACTCGAATCGTATTGAGCATCCCGGCCAAAAACATCCAGCCGAATCCGTCATTGGAGGAGACGTCGATCAGGGCCTCACCGATTTCAAAACTGGCCCGATCGCTCAAGAATGCGAAACCCGAACGAATATTTCGAGCTTCCAAATTCGTCGTTACGTTATAGGCAAACAACGCCAACAATGCAATGACGGCAATGACAACAACACCTTGCCATAACCATTCACGACGTTGTTTGTGTGTTTCACGGTCACGCCATGCTTGGTCACCGACGTGAAACATATTATTGTATTTCGTCATCTGTTTTGATCTAACAAAAATGGCGGTTGGGAAACCGCCATTTTATCAGGAAAATTGAGGTATTAACGAACCGGCGGGGCGTACATCAAACCACCTTGAGTCCACAATTTGTTGACACCGCGCGGCAAACCCAACTTGGAGTTCGGGCCCATATTAGCCTCAAAGCTTTCACCGTAGTTGCCGACTTGCTTGATGATGTTGTAGCTCCATTGGCTATCCAAGCCAAGAGCCTTACCCATATCTTCTGCAGCACCAGCCAAGCGTTGAACATCCGGACGCATATCGTTCTTCTTCAAATCATCGACATTGGCCTTGGTCATACCCAACTCTTCAGCATTGAGCATGGTGAAAATAGACCAACGAACGATGGAGAGCCATTGATCGTCACCGCGACGAACGGCCGGAGCCAACGGTTCCTTGGAGATCACGTCAGGCAAGATATCGTAATCAGCCGGATTCGGCGAGTTCGTACGAGCACCGGCCAAGTCACTCATGTCCGTCGTGTAGGCTTGACAACGACCGGAGAAGAATGCGGCTTGCGTTGCTTCGGTCGTATCGAACACCACCGTGCGGAACTTAATATTTTGTTGTGCGAAGTAGTCGGCCAAGCTCTTTTCGCTAGACGTACCCGATTGAACACAAATCGTTGCACCGCGCAATTGAGTAGCCTTCGTCACCTTCAACTTCTTCGGCACCATAAAGCCTTGACCGTCATAATAGGTCACGGCCGTGAAAACAGAACCCGTCGTGGTATCACGCGTCATCGTCCACGTCGTATTACGAGCCAACATATCGATTTCACCGGCTTGCAAAGCGGAGAAACGTTGCGGCGAGCTCAACGGCACGAATTTAACTTTGCTGGCGTCCCCCAACGTCGCAGCAGCCACAGCACGGCAAACATCCACATCAAGACCAGACCAGTTGCCCTTGCTGTCAACAGAAGAAAAACCCGGTGCAGACGTATTCACGCCACAAATCAAATGACCACGAGCCTTGACCGTTTCCAAAGTCGTAGCGGCTTGTGCTTGTGCCAAGAAAGAGGCACCGAGTAAGGCAATGGCAGTTGCCGTCAAACGCGTATTCATAATATTTCCTTTACTGTCGTGATATTGGGGGAATCGCCTCTAAATTCATTCAAGAGGACGAGTGATAACCTTAACAAAAAGATTTTCAAACAACAATACATAAAACCGCTTAATGCATCTTACTTCTAGAGAAAAAGCCTTACTTTTGGTACACTTACGAGTCCGCTAACATTCGAATGTTTCTATGTATTTTGTTTCGCTCATCGCCTTGTTGATTCTTGGCGCATTCTTTGCCGTTTCTGAAATCTCTCTTGCCGCTGCAAAACGTATTCGCCTCCAGACTTTAGCTGAAGAAGGCAGCAAAAAAGCTCAACACGTTTTAGAGCTTCAAGACCACCCTGGTCATTTCGTCACCGTAATCCAAATTGGTATCAATGCCGTTGCACTGGCCGGCGGTATTTTGGGTGAACGATTCTTTACGCCGTTCTTTACGGAAGTCTCCCAAATGTTTACACCCGACGCCGAGCTTGCCGCCACGTCCGGCTTTTGGTTGGCTTTTGTGACGTCGACCGTTTTGTTCATCTTGTTTGCCGACTTGATTCCGAAGCGCCTTGCTCTTATTTTCCCTGAGCGCGTGGCTATGTTCATCATTTCCCCGATGCGCTTGTTGATTAAGTTGAGCCCGATTTTCATTTGGTTCTTCAACGGTACGGCCAATTTCTTCATCCGCTTGATGGGGATGCCGGTTAAATCCAATCACAAGATTACGTCTGAAGACATTATTGCAACGGTGGACGCCGGTACGGCTGCCGGTGTGTTGGCTTCCGAAGAGCAAGCCGCCATTGAAAACATTTTTGAAATGGAAAGCCGTACGGTCCCGAGCTCCATGACGCCGCGTGAAGACATTGTCTATCTTCTCTTGGATGACAGCGAAGATGAAATTCGCCACAAGGTTCTCGAAACGTCTCACGGTCAATACTTGGTCTGTGACCAAGAGCTCGACAATGTCATCGGCATCGTTGACTCCAAGGACATTTTGAAACGTTTGATGAGTTCCCAAAAGCTCTCGCTCAAGGAACAGGGTATGGTTCACCCCGTACAAATGGTGCCGGATTCCTTGACCTTGTCTGAGATTTTGGAATGCTTCAAGCAAAACCACACGGACTTTGCCGTCATCATCAATGAGTATGCATTGGTGACCGGTATCATCACCCTTAATGACGTGATGAGTACCGTGATGGGTGATTTGGTTATCTCTAGCGAAGAAGCTCAGATTCTTGAACGCGAAGACGGCTCTTGGTTGGTCGACGGCTCTACGCCAATCGATGACTTGGAACACGTCTTGGGTGTCGACAGCTTGCCGGAAGACTCTACTTACGAAACGGTTGCCGGCTTTATGATGTACATGCTCCGTAAGATTCCGAAACGTACGGACCGTGTCTATTACGGCGATTTCCGATTTGAAGTCATTGACGTCGATAACAACAAGATCGACCAAATTATCGTGACTCCGATCAAGAAGGACCCCGAAACAAAATCTGACTCCGTAGCATCTACACCTACTCAAGTCGAGAACAAATAACAAAAAAGAGGAGCCCATTTCAATTTAGGGCTCCTCTTTTTTTCCATTAATCGTTAGTGACTAATTGCGTTATTTTGCGCTTGCTTTACGAGTGCGAGTTGTCTTTCGAACCGGCTTTGTTTGAGAAAACTCGAAGCCGATTTTTCCGTCTTTAGCCAACACCAATTGAGCAGCAAACTTACGATGCGTTCGATTGGAAACAAAATCCGTCATTTCATCACTGCGCCCTTCCGTCAAGATCTTTTGTACTTGCTCTAAAGAGATGGGCTGTTGAAGGATGACCTTCGCTACGCGGAAGTCGCAAGCCTTATCTTGCGTCTTTTCGCACACGTAGCCCTTTTCCGTATCAAACACATGGGCGCCGCACTTCGGACAGACCCCGATCGGCTCAAGCGAAGCAAAATCGATCGGTTCGCTCTCTTGATGTTGCGGCTCACCAAAATCGAACTCCATCTTGAACTCATCGGTAATGCACAGTTTGGCAGCAAAAGGACGACCCATCTTGCTAATGAAACCTTCCAAAGGGCCCACTTCGCGATTGGCTAACAATTCCTCAATTTCGTGAACTTCAAACGTGCGACCACCAGGATGCTTACTCAAACTAAAGTCACAGCTCGTACAAGCAAAACGACGATAGTTTTCTACGATCTCGCCGCCACACTTCGGACATCGATTACTTAAATGAGCCGGATTTTCAATCGGCACCGTATCGCCCTCATAGCGCTTCGCCGCCTCAACGATCGTCGTGGTCATTTCACGAATTTCCTTCATGAAATCATCACGTTGCATCTTCCCTTGCTCAATCTGAGCCAACTTGAATTCCCATTCGCCGGTCAACTCCGGTTCAGACAATTCAGAAACTCCTAAGCCCTTAAGCAAAGCAAACAGTTGACGAGCCTTGTAAGTCGGGAACAAGTCACGACCATCTCGACGCAAATAGTTTTGCAACAAAAGACCTTCAATGATGGCAGCGCGCGTCGCCGGTGTACCCAACCCCTTGCCAGCCATTGCTTCGCGAAGATCATCCTCCTCGACCAATTTGCCGGCACCTTCCATCGCAGACAACAAAGTTGCTTCCGTGTAACGGGCGGGCGGCTTCGTTGCTTTTTCTTGCAAATCGACAGAGGCAACACGTACCGTTTCACCTTGTTCGACAGCCACCAAACTGGGCTCCTGACCGCCTTCACGACCATAAACAGCCATCCAACCCGGATTAACCAAAACCTTACCTTCAGTTTTAAGTTCTTCGCCATTGACATGCGTAATTCGGGTCGTCACATCGTATTCCGCAGCAGGGAAGAATACGGCTAAAAAGCGCTTCACGACCAAGTCGTAAATCTTTTGTTCTGCCTCCGACAACTTCTTGGGAGCTTGCAAAGTCGGAATAATGGCAAAGTGGTCAGAAATCTTGGAGTTATCAAACACTCGCTTCGTCGGCTTAACCCAATGATTATTTTGGATCTGTTGCACACTGCCGACATAATTGGAAGACTCTGCCAACATCGCCAACGTTTGATTAACCGTTCCCAAATAGTCTTCCGGCAAAGCGCGAGCATCCGTACGAGGATAGGTCAACGCTTTATGCTTTTCATACAAAGCTTGAGCTAAAGCCAACGTTGTCTTTGCAGAGAAACCGAAACGGTTGTTTGCTTCGCGTTGCAAACTCGTCAAATCAAAAAGCAACGGCGACAATTGGGTCGTACGCTTAGCGCTTTCCGTCACGGTCCCTTGGGCATGATTGATTTTCTCGCACAACGCTTGCGCCTGATTCAGATCCCAAATGCGATCTGCCTTCAAATGCGCATTCGCATCACACTTTTTGAAATGCGGATCAAACCAAACGCCGTTATATTCACCAGCCTTACAAGCAACGGAGGCATGGACCTCCCAATACTTTTGGGATTTAAAGGCGTTAATCTTTTCTTCACGCTCAACCACAATCGCCAACGTCGGCGTTTGCACACGACCCACGGTCGTCAAGAAGAAACCGCCATCCTTGCTATTGAAAGCCGTCATTGCACGTGTACCGTTGATGCCGACCAACCAGTCAGCTTCGGAACGAGAGCGTGCAGCGTCAGCCAAGTGTTGCATATCGGCATCACTGCGTAGATTTTGAAACGCTTCACGAATAGCGGCCGGCGTCATCGATTGCAACCACAAACGTTGAATCGGCTTTTTGCACTTAGCAGCCTGAATGATGTAACGGAAGATCAACTCCCCTTCTCGTCCCGCGTCACATGCATTAATGACGGTAACGATGTCGGTACGCTTCATCAAACGTTTTAATGTCTTGAGCTTTTCTTCCGTCTTTTTAATCGGCTTCAAATCAAAATTCGGAGGAAGCATCGGCAAATGGGTAAACGTCCATTTACCGCGTTTTACATCGTATTTTTCAGGTACGACCAATTCCAAAAGATGGCCAACGGCCGAGCTAACGACGTAATGTTCGCCCTCAAAGTACTCTTTTTCACGTTGTAAGCCACCCAAAGCACGGGCAATATCCGCAGCAACGGACGGTTTTTCAGCAATGACTAAAACTTTCTCGCTCATGGTTATATTTCTCTCTCTGAGGACGCTTTTCCCCATTGTTCTTTTTTTAGAGTACCAACAAAATGGGGGTCTTTGGCAACTTTTTTTAAAACTCTTTCAAAATCAAACAACTACAAACAAGCAAAAATCACGACACTCGCATTTCATCGAGAACCTCTTCGATCGTCTCAACCAAGCGAGCTCCATCCTTAATCAAACGGTGAGATCCTTTACTCAAAGGGGAATGAATCGACCCGGGAATCGCCATCACATTACGATTGAGATCCAAGGCCTCTCGCAAAAAACTCAATGATCGAGACCGAATACTGGCTTGAACCAAAACAAATGACGAACACAACCCCAGCAACAAACGGTTGCGGAATTCCCAGCGCTGCGGCTCATCGATTTCATCATAAGGACCAACCAAACTCACCACCAAATGACGATCGGCCATCGCCCTCACGACCGATTCGTCACACAACGCCATTGGCCGATCTAACACCAAAATCGCTTTTGCCTGTGCTTGCTTCCACATTCCTTGCAAGGCGACTCGTTCAATCCCCTCACTCATGCCCTCAACAAGGACCGCACAAGATTCAGACAGCTTATGAGCCCACTGACGAGCCAAATCCACCCCTTCTTGATTGGGATGAGTAGAACCGACCAAAGAAACTCCGGGAATCGTTAAATAAGTGGTATCTCCCCAAGTAAAGAAAGCCAATGGAGGCTCAGGGATAGACAATAAACGACGGGGATAACGCGAATCCGTCATCACAATCAAATCGGCCTCAGGATTCCTTTCAACCCATAAAAGCGCCGTCTCAATCCGTTCATGAATTTCCGGATCGATTCGCATACATAATCGACGCGCAACCGACTCTGGGACTACTTGACACAGTGCCGAATAAGATTCCGAAAAAATCATTTCGGGCAGTCCAATCGCCGACAACAGCGTCTTTGCCAAATCGAAAGACAAGCCTCGCGTCCACATCAAACGCAACCAATCATATTGTTCTTGTCGACTCATCCATCACCCCCAAAAAACACCTTCTTTACCGACAGGATTACAAGAAGCCACTTCTTTTTTATAATAGCGGGGTTTTCTAATCTGGCAACTTTTCTTGGAGACTAACGTGGCCATTCTTCCTATCGTTCAATATCCCGCACCTGTTTTAGCTGAAACCGCAAAACCCGTCGCAGATATCACGGAAGAGATTCGTACTTTGGCGGCTGACATGGCCGAAACGATGTATGACGCCCCGGGTGTCGGTTTGGCAGCACCTCAAATCGATCGTTCGATTCGTTTGGTTACGATCGACGTGTCGGAAGAAAAGAATCATTTGATCACCATGATCAACCCCGAAATCATTGCCACCGGTGAAGAAAAAGACACGGGCGAAGAAGGTTGTTTGTCTTTGCCCGGCATTTACGAAAAGGTCAATCGTTTCACTGAAGTGACGGTCCGCTACCAAGACCTCGAGGGCAAAACCATCGAAATGGAAGCAGACGGCTTACTTGCCATCTGCATCCAACATGAACTTGACCATCTTGATGGCAAAGTGTTTGTTGACCATTTGAGCCAACTGAAGCGCAATCGTGCTTGCACGAAGTTGCGCAAACTCCGTCAACAAGCCACCAAAGACAATCAATAACGGTGATTACGACAATGAGAGCTGACTTCTTTGACGAATAACTCGATTGAAGAAGTCGGCAAATCATGTCCCATCCTGGGGACAACCATCAAACGGGCTCCCGGAATCAAATCAGCTACTTCCTTACCGGCCTCAATGGGTAAAAGTGGATCATCTTGCCCGTGAATAACCAATGTCGGGACCGTAATATGCTTGAGCTGAGAGCGGCGATCGCCCGAAGCTAGAATAGCCAGCAACTGCCTACTCGTCGCTTGAGGCTGGTAATGGTTGTCTACCATGTACTGAGCAATCTCCTGAATCTGCACATCGCTATACCCCATCTCTTCCGACCCGATCAAACGGAACATTTTTTTGAGATAGTCTCGCAAGCTTTTCACATCGAAAGCATTTTCAGGCTTGGTTAATAACCCTTTAAGCGCACGCAACTTACCGACCCCGGTACGAGGATTACCGGACGCACTCATAATCGACGTCAACGAAGAAAGACGATGGGGATGACGAGATGCCAATACTTGCCCAATCATTCCCCCCATTGAAATGCCCAACACATGAGCTCGAGCAATCCCCAACGAATCCAACACAGAAAGGGCATCATCGGCCATATCCTCTAGCGTATAAGCCGATGTGACTTTTTGTCGGGTAAGTGCTTTAAAAATAGCCTCAACGACATCCATTGGGCGAACATCATGACTGATTTGCGTCGATTTTCCGCTATCTCGATTATCAAACACAATTACACGGAAACCTTCGCGTACTAACGATTGGATAAAAAGCTTAGGCCATGCCTTAAGAGGCATTCCCAGCCCCATCACCAACAACAACGGAATGCCGGACTCGTCCCCAAAAATTTCGTAGTGAATATGTATTGATCGTTTTTCTGCGTAATTCATTGTCTATTCCTTTTAGGAATAAGTGTATCGCTTAACCAACACTTTTTATGGTTTTAGAACCAAATTAACCGTAAAAAAATTCGAAATTTTCGTACTGCCTCTACAATTAATACCTATGAAAATCATATTTGCTGGAACCCCTCCGTTTGCCGCATCCGCATTGGATGCGCTCATTAAGGCAGGTCACGAAATCTGCCTCGTTTTGTCGCAACCTGATCGACCGAGCGGTCGAGGTATGAAGTTGACCCCCTCTGCGGTCAAGGCGTTAGCGCTTGAACATTCGATTCCTGTCGAAACGCCACTGACCTTGTCACTCAAAAAGGGGGGCGAAGAAGCCCAAAAGTATCATGATTTACTCAAGGCCCAAAACGCAGACATTATGGTTGTTGCTGCGTACGGCATGATTTTGCCTCAAGCCGTTTTGGACATCCCGACCGGCATTGGCCCCAATCGTGAAGTTAAATGCATCAACATCCATGCAAGCTTGTTACCTCGCTGGCGCGGTGCTGCTCCGATTACTCGTGCGATCGAGCTCGGCGACCCTGAGTTTGGTGTTACGTTAATGAAAATGGAAGCCGGTTTGGATACCGGTCCGATCATTACGCAAGAAGCTTTCCCGCTTGACGGCACCGAAACGACGACAAGCTTGACCGAAAAGGTTGCAGCGTTGGGCGCTGAGATGTTGGTTAAATTGTTAGAAACGCCGGATGAAATGACGTTAACAATCCAACCCGAGGATGGCGTTACTTACGCTCACAAGGTGCTCAAAGAAGAGGGCAAGATTGATTTCTCGCTTCCGGCTGATGTGATTTTGCAAAAAATTCGAGCTTTTACGCCCTTCCCGTCTTCCTTTGCCGAACACAACGGTACCCCGATCAAAATTTGGGCAGCCCATAAAGTGTCCGGTAATGGCTCGGTTGGTGTTGTAACACATGCCGACAAGCATGGCGTTGTTATTGCTTGTGGTCAAGATGCCATTTGTGCAACGGTTTTGCAGCGCCCGGGCAAACCGAAAATGCCGGTGGAAAGCTTTTTACAAGGCTATCCCCTTGGTAAAGGAGACCGTTTTCAATGAGCATTCCGCTTCATAAAGCCTTGCAGATTGCCGCCGTCGCATGGGCAAAAATGAGAACCGAAGGCACTTCACTTGAAAGGGCCTTGGCTTATGCAACCAAAGGTTTATCCGCGGAAGATAAGAGCGCTTCGCAAAGCGTTCTCTATAACGCTACCCGTCACTGGGCTAAGCTTGACGTTGTAACGCAAAAGTTGATTTCCCGTGAGCCGCCGATCGAAACAAAATGTTTGTTGGAAGTTTCTTTGGCACTCTTGTTAAACGGCAAGGAAAACCACTTTACCGTTGTAAATCAAGCCGTTCAGGCTGCAAAAAATAACCCCGCAACGGTTCATGGAGCCGGCTTCATCAATGCCGTTCTTCGTAACTTTTTGCGTTCTCGAGCTCAGCTCACCAAAGGATTTGCGACCAATTTATCGACTCGATTCAATGCGCCGGGTTGGTGGATTTCCAAGATTCGAAAAGCCTATCCGCAAGACTGGGAAGCCATCTTAACGACGCAGACCCTGCCGCCGCCGATGACGTTGCGTATTAATCAACGCCGAACGACGATGTCGGCTTATTGCCAAACATTGGTTGAGGCTGGCATCAACGCCACCCCCGTCAGCGATTGGGGTTTGGTTTTGGATCGCCCTCGCCCTGTTTCCGAAATCCCGGGATTCCAAGAAGGCGTCGTATCCGTACAGGACGCCGGCAGCCAAATGGTTCCGCAATTTTTACAACCGGCTATCGGTCAAAAGGTGTTGGATGCGTGCTCGGCTCCCGGTGGCAAAACAGCCCACCTTTTAGAGGCACAAGACATCACGGTAACTGCTGTTGAAGTCGACCCTGATCGAGCAAAGAAAATCGATTCAACGCTTTCCCGTTTGGGATTAAAAGCCGAGATCATCGTCAGCGATGCCGCTGATGTAAAGAAATTGGAAAAGGCCGGTCCTTTTGACGCTATCTTGTTGGATGCTCCCTGTACGGCATCCGGCATTGTTCGTCGACATCCCGACATCGTGTGGATGCGCCGACCGGAAGACATTCAAAATCTTGCCGCGCAACAGCGAAAGCTCTTGGATGCCATGTGGTCCATTTTGCCCGCCGGTAAGAAATTATTGTATGCAACGTGTTCCATCTTCCCGGAAGAAGGTCCGTTGCAAGTGGAGCGCTTTTTAGCCGATCACCCTGACGCTCAAGCGACGAATTTGCCCGGTTTGGAATCGTCGATGTTACGTTTAATTCCGACCGATAAGGAAAAGAATCCCTCTTTGCCTCTTGTGCATGACGGCTTTTTCTACGCATTGATTACGAAAAAGGAAGCATGATGACTCTGCGAGCTCGCCTCTTACGCACGCTTGCCACATTCCTCTTGGGAATGGGGCTTTGTGCGTCTGCGTGGGCTCAAGAAGTCGGCATTATGCAATCCTCATTGACTAGCGCCAAGGGCGGTGACAAGCCGGGACTTTATCTTTCGGTGACTGTCGACTTTGATTTGCCGCGCACCGTCGAAGACGCCTTGATGCGAGGCATCGCCTTGTACTTCGTAACGGACTTTACGCTTGAGCGTCATCGCTGGTATTGGCTCGACAAGACGCAAAATGAAACTTCGTTGGTTTCTCGCTTGTCTTACAGTCCCTTGACGCGTCAATACCGCGTTTCTCGCGGGGGATTATCTCAATCCTTTGACACTCTCAAAGATGCGCTCGACGTTGTTAAAGTCATCAGCGATTGGCGAGTCAGCGATAAACACTCACTGTCCGAGCCGGAAGAATATGAAGCTGAGGTTCGTTTCCGTTTGGATACTCAGCAACTTCCCTTGCCGATGCAAGTCAATATCGGCAACAATGATTGGAATTTAACTTCCGATTGGCAAACGCTCGTTTTGGATCATCGCGTAATCACGCCGAAGGAATAACGAACCATGAGACACTCCATGCGGTATGGCGGCTCGGTTGGTTTGGCACTTGTTGTCATTTTGTTATTCCTTTTGACTTCCGCCGGTACTAACTCAAGCGAACTCGCCCCTTACTACCCGTTGTTGTTGCTAGCAAACGCCTTTGTTGTGGTCGTTTTGCTGATCCTTGTTGTCTCTTTTATCTCCCGTTTACGCAAGCGACTTCGTCAACGCCAATTCGGTTCCCGAATGTTGACACGCTTGGTGCTCATCATTTCTTCGGTGACATTGATTCCTTGCGTGTTGATTTATGCCACCTCTACCCATCTTATTTCTCAGGCTTTCGACTCGGGCGTTGACAGTCGCGTTGAAACGGCACTGGACTCGGGTGTGGCCGTTTCTCGCACCGTTCTTGAACGTTTGGAAAAAGAACAATCGGCCACGGCCAAAATGGTTGCCGATCGTTTAAGTGAAACCTCGTTTGCACAACTTAACTCCGAGCTTAATCGCCTCCGAAATCTCACGGGGTTACAAGAGCTCCGTTTGATCGATATTAGCGGTCAAGTTGTAGCCACCAGCCCGGCATGGGATGAAAACCATTTGTCCGGAACGCTTCCTAATATTCAGGAGTTATTGCAAACCCAACAGCGAGGCCACTGGAGCGCCTTGGAAGGCGATCCTTTGGAAGCCGACATGATGAGCAATTCTTTGCGAATTCGTACATTAACGGCGCTCACCAATATCCCCACGCAACAAGCCATGATTTTGCAGGTCGTGCAAGACGTTCCCAAACACATTGCCGACGACATCAATGCCACCATTCGAGGTTTGCGAGACTACCAACAAATCATCGTTGTTCGCGGTGGTTTACAAACCCTTTATAACTGGTCGCTGGTTTTAACCTTGACCTTGGCTGGCCTTTGCGCCATTTTGGCAGCATTTACTTACGCCAGTCGTATCACGGCACCGATTCGTCAATTGGCCGAAGGTACGCGTAAAGCAACCAGCGGGAATCTTCAACCGATTAAAGAATTCACCGGTGCCGATGAAATCAATGAACTCACCACGGCCTTCAATGTCATGATCCATGAGGTCAATGAGGCTTGGAGTAAATTGGAATCCCGACAACAACGCCTTGAACAATCCAAAAGCTTTTTGGAACGCATTCTGGAAAATCTTTCCAGCGGGGTGATTGTTCTCGATTGCGAAACGCGCATTCGTACCGCCAACTTCGGCGCAGTCAAAATTTTGGGCAACAACGTCTTGCAATATGGCGTGAGCATTCGCGAAGCGTATGCGGAATTGGCCGACATTATTTTGCCCATGCTTTCGAGCAATTCGCACACAGTCAACCAAGAAGACGTCACATTGACGGTCAGTGGTAAAAAAGACCCGCTCACGTTGATGGTTCGTTGCTCGTCCGTGCCTCTCGATGACGGCCCCGGCTACTTGGTTGTGATTGACGATATGACGCAGGCCGTTGCAGCCCAACGAGTTATTGCTTGGGGTGAAGTGGCGCGCCGCTTGGCTCATGAAATCAAAAACCCGCTCACACCGATTCAATTGGCTGCCGAACGTATGGAAATGAAGCTTGAAAAGCACCTTCCGGAGGACGATCGTCATCTATTGCATCGTTACACGCACACCATCGTCGAACAAGTCGCCGCGATGAAGCAAATGGTCAATGATTTCCGAGACTATGCAAAACTTCCGAAACCGCGTCTAAAACCTTTGGACTTAAATGCGTTATTGGATGAAGCTACGTTGCTTTACCGTCAAAACGACTATCGCATCACGTTAGACTTGTGCCCGAATTTGCCTTTGATTGAGGCTGACCGCGCACAACTTTTGCAAGTCATTCACAATATTTTGTCCAACGCTCGAGAAGCCAAGCTTCCCGATCGAGACTGCTGCGTGAGCATTAGCACCGAAAGCATTATCGAACATCACGAAACCCATATTCGTCTTACGATCAAAGACAATGGCGTCGGCTTCCCTGCCAAGATTCTTGAAAATGCATTCGAGCCTTACATCACCACTAAAGAAACGGGGACGGGCCTTGGCTTGCCAATGGTTAAAAAGATCATCGATGAACACGGCGGCCGTGTTGAATTGGCAAATCAAGAAAGTTTCTTGGATTTGGAAGAATCTGCCGGTGCAATCGTCACCATTACCTTTACCAAACTCTCGTAAATCCCAAGGAAATTCAGAGATTTTGATAGCGTGTCGTTTCTTGACTTCGCTATAATCACTCGTCTATTTTCTGTATGAGTTTTTTCGATTCGTTCAAAAACGAAGTCGAAGCACTCATCGGTTAGTTCATATCTGTTTTCTTTGAGTTTTCATGCCCAATATTCTTGTTATCGATGACGAAATCGGCATTCGCGAATTATTCAGCGAAATCCTTTCTGACGAAGGCTATACCGTAACGGTCGCTGCCAACAGTGCCGAAGCTCGTCGTGCTCGTCAAATGATGAACTTCGACGTCATCCTTTTGGATATTTGGATGCCGGATACCGACGGCATGACATTGCTCAAAGAATGGGCCTCTCAAGGCGAGCTTCCCTGCCCGATCATTATGATGTCGGGTCATGCCAACATTGACATGGCTGTTGAAGCCACCAAATTCGGCGCTTTCACCTTCCTCGAAAAGCCGACGTCCATGCGTGACTTGATTGAAACGGTTCATAATGCCTTGCACGCAGGCCAACAAAAAACCATTTACAGCCCCCAAAAGAAAACAACGGAACACAAGGAAACCTTGCAAGAGCAAGATGAAAAGTTGCAAGAATCCTTGCGCCAACAAATTGATTTCACGCTCCCGCTTCGTGAAGCTCGCGATCAGTTTGAACGTGCCTATTTCACGTATCTCTTGGAAAAAGAAAACCACAGCATGACGCGAATTGCCAGCCGTGCACAGTTAGAACGTACTCATTTGTATCGCAAGCTCCGACAATTGGGTATTGAGTGGTCCAAAGAAGATTAACCGTGTTATCCTTTCTAACGACATGTCGTTGATCGTTCGATTTTTTTCGAACTTCCAGGCTTTTTATTCGTTATGAAGATTCTCATTTTGGGAGCCGGCCGCGTCGGTCGCTCTGTGGCAGAAAACTTGGTTAGCGACGCTAACGAAATCTCGGTGATTGACAACGATCCCGAGCGCATTCGCACGCTTCAAGACCGCTTCGACTTGATGGGCTTGGTGGGCAATGCCAGCTCGCCCTCCGTTTTAAGTAGCGCCGGCGCCATGGACGCCGACCTCTTAATCGCCGTGACCGCGAGCGACGAAACCAATCTTGTTGCCTGTACTCTCGCCTCCCAACTGTTCAACATCCCGATGCGTATCGCACGCGTTCGCAATAGCGAATTGCGTCACTATCCTCGTATTTTGGGTGAAGAAGGCTTCCGTGCAACGAGTATTATTTGGCCAGAACAAGCCGTGGCCAACCACTTAGCCAAATTGATCATGTTCCCGGCCGCTCAACAGGTATTGAGCTTCGCCGAAGGTCTTTTGACGCTCTTTACCGTTCGTGCCTCTGCCGGTGCATCGATGGTCGGCCGTTCGCTTCGCGAAATTTTCATTCAATTGCCCGACGCACAAGTTCGATTCGTATCGGTCTATCGTCGCAATCACCGACTTGACTGTCGATCCGACACGGTCATTGAAGCCGGTGATGAAGTAACCGTCTTGACTGCCTCTAAAGATGCAGATGACGTCATCCAAACGCTACGACCGAATGAGAAAGCAGAAACGATTGTTTTGCTCAATGGCGGCAATCTTTCCGCCTTGGTTGCAACGGCTCTGGAGCCGCAACGCTATAACCGTCGAATCAAGATTTTTGAATATCGCGAAGAAATTGCAAACGAGCTCTCCAAGCGCTTCAATAGCAACCGCGTATCCGTTTCCCAAGTTCGCAACAACGACAACGTAGCCATGGCACAAGAAGGTGCCGGTCAAGCTGACGTTGTGTTGGCATTGTCCAAGAATGACGAAACCAACATCATGAGTGCACTTTTGGCCAAACGATTAGGGGCCAAGCGAGCAATTGTTTTGTTGGAAAAGCAAGTCTATTCCAATCTGGTTCAGGGCACGGATATTGACGTGACTGTTTCTCCGACTCAAGCCTCTTTGGGTGAATTGCTTCGCCATATTCGTTACGGTGACGTGGTTAATGCTCAAGAGCTTTACCGCGGTAGTGCCGAGGCATTGGAAATCGTCGCTCACGGCTCTCGCAAGAGCTCCAAGATTGTCGGTCGTACTTTGCGTGAAATTGACTTCCCGCAAGGTGTCTCCGTCGGCGCCATTGTTCGTGGTGAAGGCTTGGATGCCATGGTCTTGATGGCCGAACCCGATCTTTTGGTGATGGCTGAAGACCATTTGATCCTCTTCATCCCGAACAAGAAGATCATTCCGCGTATTGAACAATTGTTTGCCGTCGACGTCGGCTTCTTCTAAACGTAGGTCCGTATGTTCCGCACGCTTCGTCATTTACTTTTGCCGGTCCTCAATGCACTCGGAGCATTATTGGTCATGCTTTCCTTGACCATGATTGTTCCGCTTGGGATCGCCTATCGTGATAACGAAGCAACGATCTTGGGCTTTGCAACGTCAATTGCGATTACTGCTGGCGCCGGTCTTACCCTCTTTTTCCTTACTCGCCGTAAAAAACGTGAATTGGAAGCGCGAGACGGCTTTTTGTTAGTCACATTATCTTGGCTTGCCGTTGCTTTTTTTAGCTCCATTCCGTTTTATTTGCTCTTGCCGAACATTTCGTACAACAACCTCTTTTTCGAGGCTGTTTCGTGTTTAACGACAACTGGAGCAACGGCTCTTAACAACCTCAACGAACTTCCGATTTCCATTAATTACTGGCGATGCTTGCTGTCTTGGTTGGGCGGTATGGGTATCCTTGTTTTGGCTGTTGCTATTTTGCCGTTGTTGGGTGTCGGGGGCTCTCAGGTCTTTAAGGCAGAAAATACCAACCTGTTTAAGGATTCCAAATTAACTCCGCGCATTGCCGACACCGCCAAGGCTCTGTATTCCATCTACGTCGCCTTCTCTGTTTTGTGCGTCCTCGGTTATAACTGGGCCGGTATGAATTGGGACGAAGCCTTCATGTTCATGTTCACAACCATGAGCTTATCGGGCATTTCGCCCTATGACATGAGCATCGGGCACTTCAATTCGTCTGCCATTGAAATGGTAGCCGTTTTGTTCATCATCTTCTCCGGCTTTAATTTCTCCCTGCATTTCATGGCTTGGCGCCAACGCTCCATTTTGTCGTACTTCACAGACTCGGAAGCTCGCGCTTGGATCATGATTCTTGTTGTCGGTACCGCCATTGTTTACGGGATTTTGGCGATTAATGGCACATACCTCACCTGGGAGACAACGCTTCGACATGCGCTTTTCAGTGTCGTCTCGATCTTTAGTACGACAGGTTATGTCAGTGCTGACTTTGCCTCTTGGCCTCCGGTCATCGGTGCCCTTTTACTTTTTTGCGGATTATTTGCATCCTGCTCCGGATCTACCGGCGGCGGTGTGAAATTGATTCGCGTGCTTATCTTGATTAAGCACGGCTTTTTGACGCTTGAGAAGCTGATTCGCCCTCGTGCCTATTTGCCCTTACGAGTCGGCAATCAAAACATTACAGATTCGTTGGTTCTGAACATTTTCTCGTTCTTGTCGTTGCACTTATTAGTGGTTTCGATCTGTACGTTCATTATTCTGGCCTCGGGCGTCGATTTTGTGACGGCCTTCAGTAGTGTTTGGGCCTGTATTGGCAACATCGGTCCGGGTCTTGGCGACGTCGGACCGATGAATAATTATGCATGGTGCAACCCTGTGCACTTGTGGGTCGGAGCATTCTGTATGTTTGTCGGTCGTTTGGAACTCTTTACGGTTTTTGTACTCTTTTCTCGCTCCTTCTGGCGAACCTAATCAAAGAGTCGTCCAATGCACATGCTTACCCTTTTTGTTTGCTTTGTTCATAAGCTCTAACAAGGGATAAAAACGAATACGCAAGGCAACAAAATCCTTGCGTTTTTGTTTAGCCTCGTCATCTTCTCGTTCGTCATCCGTCTCTTTGGGTGCCTGCTCCATTTGCACCAACTCATCGATTGTTTCCTCGATTTTTTTAATAAAACTGGTGAGGTCTTCCGCAAGAAAAGCCCCATCATTATGAAAGATAATCTCTGCTCGCTTCATAACGGGCTCGACTGTCGAACGAAGCATAATGACTTCACCGGCCGCTTCAGAGAAAAAACGAATCACACTCATTTTTCTATCTCCCAAAAATTCATTTCAGAAAAGAGAATACCAAACCCATCTATAATGTACGAGTCGATTGAGTAGGAATTAAAAACCATGGCTGACATTTACTCCCAACCGCTTACCGATGATGAATTTGTCGAACTCGACGAATTGCTCTGTAGTCTTGATGAATCGCTCGGCGCGATGGATGCTGCCGAAATGGACGGCTTTTTGACCGGCATTTTGCTTTTACCTCAAGAAGTTTCTCCGAGCGAATGGATGCCAATGATTTTCAGTGCAACGGATATCCCCGGAGAATTTGCTGACGCTCAAGCACAAGACCGTCTCGAAGAATTGGTCTACCGCCGATATAAGCAAATCGACCATCAATTGGCAACCTTACAAGACATCGATCCAATCACATTCGACGTCGAGGATGAAGAGGGTAACCTGCTCGATGGCGAAGAAGAAATTATTGCATTGGAACCGTTTGCCTTAGGTTTCTTGCATGCAGCTCAAACTTGGCCCGGCTTGTTGGACACGGAAGAATCCGACTTGATGAGTGCCATGTTGGCAATTTTCCGCCATCTCCCGCCCGAAGCCCGTGGCGATATGGAAGAAATGTACGAAGAGCTCCAACGAGAAGCCCCTTTGGAACATTTGGACGATGCCATTGCTGACATCGCCCAAAGCGTTAAAGAAATTGCGGCTGTTACGCGAGGCTTCCAAGAAGAAAAAAAGAAAGAAGCGCCCAAAGAAAAGAAATTCAAGAAGACGCGTCGCGGTCCTTATAACCGTCGTTAATCGTCACTCCGAGAATGCTCTTGATACTTCATCGCGACCCCAACCAACAATAAAACGGGAACCCCTAACAAGGCGGTCGCGATGAAGAAAGACGAATAACCGATTGACTCGACCACAAAGCCAGAAAATCCCGCCAAAAACTTCGGAAGCAACAGCATCACCGAGCTAAAAAGCGCATATTGGGTAGCCGTGTAAGCCACATTGGTTAGGCCGGACAAATACGCCAAGAATGCCACCGAAGCAATCCCGGCCGCCAAATTATCAGCACTCACCGTAAGTACCAAATAAGGTACATGATGACCTTGCGTTGCAAGCCACGCAAATAATAAATTGGTCAAAGCCGATAAAAAGCCCCCCAAGAAGAGCGTCTTCATCACACCGATTCTCATCGAGATAAAGCCACCCAAAAAAGCGCCGGTCAAAGTCATTACCACGCCGAAGACTTTTGAAACGGCAGCGACCTCCTGCTTCGTGAAGCCCAAATCCTGATAGAAAGGATTGGCCATCACTCCCATCACCACGTCCGAAACGCGATAAGTTGCAATCAGGGCTAATAACAAGAGGGCTTGCCAACGGTATCGCTGGAAGAAATCGATAAAAGGCAAACAAGCTGCCTCATAGAACCAAGCCAAAAGACTCACTAAACCCTGAGGCCAAGAGGGGTAACGCGATTGATATCGCTCGAGAGTATTTGTACTTACCGCGCGTTTTCGTTCAATGATCTTCGCAGGTTCTGGCGAAAGCCACACAGTGACAATGCCGACACTCATGCTCATTGCCATAACCGAATAAGCAAAGAACCACGACTGAGGATCATAACCGACCACATCAGAGGCAAAAGCCGCCAAAGCCAATGCGCCGGCTCCCGCCCAAATCATGGCAAATCGATAACCGGTTTGATAGGTCGCTGCCAGTGCGGCCTGTTCAGAAACATCTGCACTTTCAATTCGGTAGGCATCCAACGTAATGTCTTGCGTTGCTGAGGCAAACGCCGTTAAAAGCGCTAACCAAGCCATCGATGAAAGGTTGACCTTAGGATCGGTCAAACCCATCGCCAAAAGGCTAAAAACTAGCACTAATTGGCTCATCAATAGCCAAGCTCGACGCCTACCCAACCATCGCGTCAACAATGGAATCGGCAAACGATCGACCAAAGGAGCCCAAAGCCATTTCGTGGCATAGGTCAAACCAACCCAAGACATAATGCCGATTGTCTTTAAATCGACTCCCGCCTCACGCAACCAAAAGGACAGCGTGCCTAAAACAAGAAGTAATGGCAGACCGGACGAAAATCCCAAAAAGAACATGCGAACAGCGGCCGGCTTCAAATAAACTCGAAGCGACTCCATCCACGTCCTTTCCGTTGTTTTCACCGTCATTTTCAAACTAATTCACTAACGTTAATAAAGCGCCATTCACCAACCGGCAAATCATCGGGTAACGCATATTTACCTACACCAATGCGATGCAACTTATCGACTCGGTTACTGACAGCCGCAATCATGCGCTTGACTTGATGGTACTTGCCTTGCGTAATGGTCATCCACAAAACGCTTTCAGTCTTCACTTCAATACTGTCGGCTTTCACCGGCTTTTTCTCACCATCCAACATTACACCGGCCAATAACTTTTCAACCATCGTTTCAGTGATCGGATGACGACAGGTCACCTCATAAACTTTGGCAACGTGCTTTTTAGGATGAATAAGACGATGTTGCAGAGCTCCGTCATCGGTCAAAATCAAAAGACCCGTCGTATCCTCATCCAAACGACCAACCGGTTGGATTCCACGTACGCGAAGCGGTGCCGGTAGCAATGTCATCACCGAAGGATGATGAATCGGTTTTTGGGAACACTCGTATCCACTCGGTTTATGCAATGCGACAATAGCCTTTTCAAAATAAGGCCAAGGCTTTCCATCAACTGTAAAAACCAACCCCTCAACACAAACGTCTTCATCAGGATCTTGATAAACACTGCCGTCAATGGATACACGGGATTGCAAAATCATGCCTCGACACTCATGACGAGTGCCGAACCCTTGAGAAAACAATACTTGCTCTAAACGCATTTTTACCACTCGTAATCAACAATCAACGGTGCATGATCGGAGAATTTTTCACCATTGTAAATAGAGGTTGCAACGGCCGTTGCCGCAAATTGAGGTGTCGCAATTTGATAATCGATTCGCCAACCAACATTTTTTGCACGCGCCTGGCCTCGTTGGCTCCACCAAGTATATTGATCGGCTCGAGAATCTAAACGACGAAATACGTCGACCCAACCGTGATGATCAAAAAGATCCGTCATCCATTGACGCTCTTCGGGTAAGAAACCCGAATTTTTTAAATTCCCCTTCCAATTCTTAAGATCGATCTCTTTATGAGCAATGTTGACATCACCACAAA
The DNA here is from genome assembly GCA_017646335.1 of Burkholderiaceae bacterium. Classification (GTDB taxonomy): domain Bacteria; phylum Pseudomonadota; class Gammaproteobacteria; order Burkholderiales; family Burkholderiaceae_F; genus Aphodousia. The sequence continues at coordinate 30,271 of JAGCMT010000062.1, read as the reverse complement.
AGAGGATTTCTTTACCCTTGGATTGGAGTACTTTTAAATGCGGCAAAAATGCCTTTAAAAAACGGAATTTGGCTTCTTGTCGATCTTCAGAGCTCGAACCTGAAGGGAAATACACGGAAATAACCACAAAACGATCAAATTCCGCCTCTACATAACGACCTTCCGCATCAAATTCTTCATTACCGAAACCTATTTTTACCGACAGAGGTTTGACTTTACTGTACAAGGCACAGCCGGAGTAACCGCGTTTTTGGGCACAGTGCATAAAAACGTGGTATCCCTGAGCGTTTAAAACTTTTTCATCCAAATCCGCTTCTTGGGCCTTTAGTTCCTGAATGCATAAGATATCGGCCTGTTGTTGTTCAAACCACTCCCAAAATCCTTTTTTGGCTGCCGAACGAATTCCATTGGCATTGAACGTCACAATGCGTAACATCGGTAAATTCTCGCTAAAATACGTAGGTTATCTAATTATCCTCAAACATCTCGAATTTTGGGAATTTTTACTATGTCCTTACAAAATCAATTCATCGACTTTGCTTTGGAAACGGACGTTTTGCGCTTCGGTGAATTCAAAACGAAGGCCGGTCGCCTTTCTCCTTATTTCTTCAATTTAGGTTTGTTCAACACCGGTAGCACCTTGTCTCGTTTGGGCGAGTTTTACGCTAAAGCATTGTTGAAGGCTCGTGAAGAAGGTCGTATCGAATTCGATATGATTTTTGGCCCGGCTTACAAGGGTATCCCGTTGGCTGCTGCCGTTGCCATCAAGTTGGCAGAGATGGGTTGTGACATCCCCTACGCTTTCAATCGAAAGGAAGCCAAGGATCACGGTGAGGGCGGTACGATTGTCGGCGCTCCGTTGAAGGGTCGTGTGGTCGTTATCGATGACGTGATCTCTGCCGGCACGTCCGTTCGCGAATCCGTTCAATTGATCGAACAAGCCGGTGCTACGCCGTGTGGTGTTTTGATTGCTTTGGACCGTATGGAAAAGGGCGGTAACGCCGTTGAAATGACCGAAACGTCCGCAGTTCAAGACGTTGAAAAGAAGTTCAACATGCCGGTCGTTTCCATTATGAACCTCAAGGACCTTTTGGCCTTTATGGATCAAGACACGCCGCGCGCCGTTGAAGCTCGCCAATTCAAGGAAGCGGTGACGGCTTATCGTGAAAAGTACGGTGCCTAAACACAGTACTGACTTTTATCTGTAAAAACTAAAAAACAAGGGCTTATCACTTTTAACTGATAAGCCCTTAGTTTTTATCTAATCAACAATCAAGCGGCCAACTTCGCACGCAAGATTTGGTTGACTTGACCCGGATTGGCCTTACCCTTGGAGGCCTTCATCACTTGGCCAACCAAGCCGTTCAACGCCTTTTCCTTGCCGGCACGGAACTCTTCAACGTTCTTCGGATTGTTGGCGATCACTTCGTCCACAATCTTTTCGATAGCACCCGTATCAGAGATTTGCTTCAAGCCGAGCTTTTCAATCAATTGATCGACATCGTCACCTTCCTTAGCCCACAAAGCAGCAAAGACCGTCTTAGCACCCTTATTGTTCAAGGTGTTATCCAAAACGCGCGTGATCAACTTTGCCAAAACAGCCGGCGTAACCGGGCTATTTTCGATGGCCACTTCAGATTGGTTAAGGGCAGCAGACAACTCACCCATCACCCAGTTCGCGGCAATCTTCTTGTCTTGAACTTGTTCAGCCAAAGCCAAGTAGTAATCAGCAACACCGCGAGACGTCGTCAACATCGTGGCGTCATATTGAGACAAACCGAAGTCGCTCATCAAACGTTCACGCAATTGGTGCGGCAATTCCGGCATGGCTTGCTTAACTTCATCAAGCCATTCGCGAGAGATATCCAACGGCAAGAGGTCAGGATCCGGGAAATAGCGATAATCCATGGAGTCTTCCTTGGTACGCATTTCGCGGGTTTCATTCTTGTCCGGGTCATACAAACGCGTAGCCTGAACAACTTGACCACCATCTTCAATCAATTCGATTTGGCGGCGAACTTCATACTCAATAGCATCTTGCAAGAAGCGGAAAGAGTTCAAATTCTTGATTTCGCAACGCGTACCGAATTCTTTTTGACCAACCGGTCGAACACTGACGTTGGCGTCACAACGGAAATTACCGTTTTGCATGTCACCGTGGCTGATACCCAACCAAACGACCAATGCATGCAACGTACGAGCATAGGCAACGGCTTCTTCTGCAGAACGCAATTCCGGTTCCGTCACGATTTCCAAAAGCGGCGTACCGGCGCGATTAAGGTCGATACCGCTCAACCCCATTTCAATACCGTGCACGCTCTTACCGGCGTCCTCTTCCAAGTGAGCACGCGTCAAATGAAGCGTCTTCATATACGGTTCGCCCTTCTTCGGCGTCACCATGAAGGACAACTCACCACCTTGAACGACGGGCAATTCAAATTGACTGATTTGATAACCCTTCGGCAAGTCCGGATAGAAATAGTTCTTACGGGCAAAAATCGAGCGCTCTGCCACCTTGGCACCAATGGCCAAACCAAACTTCATTGCACGCTCAACAGCACCGTAGTTCAAAACCGGCAAAACACCCGGCAAAGCCAAATCCACCACGCAGGCTTGAGCATTCGGCTCTGCACCGGATTCAATGGATGCACCGGAAAAAATCTTGGTATTCGTCGAGAGCTGAACGTGCGTCTCCAAACCAATCACAACTTCCCATTTCATCGTATTCACCTCTTCGACTTAGTAGCCCATCGGCACCTTCTTGTGCCAATCCGTCTCAAGCTGATAAGCATGAGCCATACCCAACAAATCGGCTTCGTGGAAGCTCGGGCAAATCAATTGGAAGCCCATCGGACGGCCATTGCTGTGAATACCGCAAGGCAAACCCATACCCGGAAGGCCGGCCAAAGAAACCGGAACCGTATACAAGTCACTCAAGTAAGCAGAAACCGGATCGCTCTTTTCACCAAAGTTGTACGCCGTACCCGTAGCAACCGGACTAATGATGGCGTCAACATCTTGGAATACCGAGTTGAACTCGTTGGCAATCAAGCGGCGAACACGTTGAGCTTGGATGTAATAAGCATCGTAATAACCATGAGAAAGCACATACGTACCGATCATGATTCGACGTTGAGGTTCAGGACCGAAACCTTCGGAACGGCTCTTACGCATCATGTCTTGGATATCGGTGTACTTCGCAGCACGGTGACCATAGCGAACACCATCGAAACGGCTCAAATTGGAGCTAGCCTCAGCACAAGCAACCACGTAGTAAACCGGTACACCCATTTTCACCGTCGGCAATTCGATATCAACGATTTGTGCACCCATGCGTTCATACGTCTTGATGACTTCATCAATGGATGCTGCCAATTCAGAATCCAAACCTTCTGCAAACCAAGCACGCGGAACACCGATCTTCTTACCCTTGACTCCGGCATTGAGATGACGAGTAAAGTCTTCCTTGGGCAAATTCACGCACGTAGAGTCCTTCGGATCGAACTCAATCATATCGTTGAACACAAAAGCGCAATCTTCAGCAGAGCGAGCCATCAAACCAGCCGTATCCAAACTGGAAGCAAAGGCAATCATGCCCCAACGACTCGGACGACCATACGTCGGCTTCAAACCGGTAATACCAGTAAAGGCAGCCGGTTGACGAATAGAACCACCCGTATCGGTACCGGTTGCAATCGGAGCCAAGCTAGCGGCAACAGCGGCAGCAGAACCACCGGAAGAACCGCCCGGAACGGAGTTCTTATCCCACGGATTCAACACACGACCATAGGCGGAATTTTCATTACTACCACCCATAGCAAACTCGTCACAGTTGAGCTTACCCAAGCAAACCATGCCGGCGTTGTCCAAATTCTTAACAACGGTTGCATCAAACGGGCTCATGTAGCCTTCAAGCATCTTACTGGCAGCAGTACTAGCCCATTGCTTGGTCACAAAAATATCCTTGTGAGCAATAGGAACACCCGTCAAACGACCGGCTTGACCTACTGCAATCTTTTCATCGGCAGCACGAGCTTGAGCCAACGTCACTTCAGGACGAACATCCAAAAAAGCGTTCAAATCCTTATTAGCATCAATACGGTCAAGATACATTTGTGCCAACTCAACAGCCGACACTTCCTTCTTTGCAAGCTTATCGCTCAACTCCACAACGGAGGAATGAAAAAGTTCAGTAGCCATTATTCAATCACCTGCGGGACCAAGAAGTAACCTTCGGATTTTTCCGGGGCATTCTTCATATTGTTTTCACGATCGTCGGTTTCACGAACAACGTCTTCACGCAAGCGTTGAGCCCCATCATGCGGATGCGGCATCGGTTCGATACCCGTCGTATCGACCGCTTGGATCTGTTCGATCATTTGGAAAATATCATTCAATTCGGTTTGCATACGCTCGGCTTGTTCTTGATCGATTTCGATCAAACCCAAGTGAGCAATGCGCTTCACATCTTCGATAGCCAGGGTCATAAAATTCCTGTTTTCGTCAAAAAGACACAAACGGTGTCAAAAAATAGATATAACCTGTGAATTTTAATGTTTTTTTAGGATTTTTTAAATCCAAAAATCAGTTACCCGTCAGACAAAAAGGCACATTTTCAAAAAAACAAATACAACAATCCAAACAAAACGCAACAAGTGTCATTTTTTCAACGAAAAAATCCGCGTTTTTGAGCTTTTTCACTCTTCGAACCGATTGAGAAAGCTAAAATTTGGAGTGTTATTTTTCAGATTTCGCTATGTTCGGTTTTCGCAGTTTTTTAGCCCTTGGCCTTTTGCCTTTTTTGCTTTGCTCATGCAGCAACACGGGCGGTTATTTTCAAAATGACGGTCCCCCTTCTTCAACTTGGGGGGAGCGCGATTTTTCGAATGCGCCCAATGCCACTCCTCGCGTTGAAAGCCCTCACAAAGCAGCCAATCGCCCCTACATCATCAACGGCGTGAAATACAAACCGATGACCGGGGACGCGCCGCTTGTGCAAACCGGTATTGCATCTTGGTACGGCAAACAGTTCCACGGCAATAAAACATCAATCGGGGAAACATACGACATGTTTGCCATGACGGCTGCTCACACAACCATGGAGTTACCCAGTTATGCCAAAGTGACCAATTTGGAAAACGGTAAAACCGTGATTGTTCGTGTTAACGATCGCGGTCCTTTTTTGCACAATCGCGTCATCGACCTCTCTTATGCGGCTGCCAGCAAATTGGGTTACGTCAAAAAGGGAACGGCCAAAGTTAAAGTTGAACGGATTCGTCGCATCGATATCCAAAGCGGTCGATTCGTTTCACCTGGAAACATCCAACAGGTCGAGTCTTCAGAAAAATCCGGTGAACAACAGGCCGATTTGATTGCCTTGGAATCCATTCTCAGTGAAGCAAACGTCGAAACATCGGTTGCTTTCGATACGATTCCCCTGGAACAAACCGCACCCATCGAGCTTGAACCCTCTTCCACAACAGGATTGTCCATTCCTGAATCAGAAGAGACGTTCAGCGATGCCGTTAACCTTACCGAAGCCGCCCAAAGCCACGAAATGGTGAGTACGGAAACATTGGAAAATGCCAACGAAACACATCAAAATTTAGAAGTTAAAAATTGGAGTGTTCAAGCCGGTATTTTTAGCAACAAAACCAACGCCATTGCACGAGTTGAATTTTTAAAAACAAAAACAAAACAACCCATTGAAATTATTGAAGATAACGGACGTTACCGAGTTCTCATAGGTCGCTTTAGCAGTCAAAAAAATGCTGCAAATGAAGCATTTGAAATCAGTAACGTTTTTAATGAAAAATTCTTTACTTTTGAGCGAAAATAATGAAACGTTTTATTTCAGATTTTTGGGATCAAGAAGCCCTTCCTTCTTTGATGGATTTCATTCGTATTCCTGCAAAATCCACCGCGTTTGATTCAGAGTGGCAAGAACACGGATTCTTGTATCAAACATGCCAACACGTTGCCGATTGGGTAAAGAAACACATTCCTGACGCTCAATGCGAAATTTTTCAAGCAGAAGGCCGCACTCCGTGCCTTTTCGTTGAAATTTTGTCTAAAAACGCACAATCAAATGAAACAACTGTCGCCTTTTACGGCCATTTCGACCGTCAACCGGAAGCGAGCGGTTGGGATGATGGGGTAGGACCTTGGAATCCGGTCATTCGCAATGGGAAGTTGTTTGGTCGGGGGGCGTCCGATGACGGCTATTCCGTTTATATGATGATTTCAGCCATTATGGCGCTTCGTCAAAAAGGTATCGATCATCCGCGTTGTGTCGGTATTTTTGAAACTCAAGAAGAATCCGGCTCGAAGGACCTTCCTTATTACCTGAACCTTCTCAAAGATCGATTCAAAAATCCGACCAGTTTGTTTGTTTTGGATAGCCACTGCGGTGACTATCAACGCGTTTGGTTAAGCTCGTCTTTACGCGGCATTATGAGCGGTACACTATCCGTAAAAACAATGGATTACGGTGTACACTCCGGCACTTATTCCGGCATGGTTCCTGATGCATTTGCAATTGCTCAAGCTCTCGTTGCGCGCGTTCACGATCCGATTACCGGTGAGGTAAAGATTGATGAATTCAAAACGGAAGTCCCTGAAATCCGCCGTCAACAATTGATTGAAGCGAGCGATGTTTTAGGGGATTTGGTTTGGAATCATTCCCCACTATTGCCTGGGGTGACAACCAAGAAAGCTGACAATGCCGACATTATCCTTAACATGACATGGCAACCCGCTTTAACCATTATTGGTATGGAAGGCTTGCCGAACATTGCCAATGCTGCCAACGTGATTACTAAGGAAGTTAAGCTGGCTTTGTCAATGCGCATTCCGCCCAACATCGATGTTTGCAAAGCCGCCACTGCCATTGAGGAAACCTTAACGCATAATCCCCCTTATGGTGCTCACGTTCAATGGGGTAATGTCAGCGTCCATCCGGGCTGGGCAATGACAGCAGAAAACCCGAAAAATGAAGAGCTTATTAATAAGGCCAGTCAAAAGGTCTTTGGTGAAAAAGCCATTTTTACAGGCCAAGGCGGCTCCATTGCTTTTATTGGTGAATTCGAATCGACCTTCCCCAATACCACCATCGTTTTAACAGGGGTTTTAGGTCCCGATTCCAACGCTCACGCTCCAAATGAAACGTTGGATATCCAATACTCCAAACAATTAACGGAAGTTATTTCCGAATACTTAATGGATGTCGTATGAGAAGAGATGTTGTAACTGAGGTTATTCTTGATTACGGTGACTTTGTTGAAAACTTTGCCACCGTTTTGGAAGCACAAGACTATATCGAAAACAACTATGACGAATTGGGCGAACCTTTAGCCGCATGGCTTGAGGATGCCAATGGTCGCAAAAAATGGGACTATCGAATCGTCGATGACGGTGCTGGTCAATTCACGTTAATTGCCGGTGATTGCATTCGTCAGGGTTCGTTCTACAAAGCCATTCACTAAAGGAAAAAGCAAAATGAGTCACTGCGAGTTATGCGATTATGATCGGAACCAAGCTTTATGGAAAAATGACCGTTTTTTCGTGATTGCTGTCGATGACGAACAATACCCCGGTTATGTTCGTATCATTTGGAACGATCACAAAGCCGAAATGACGGATTTAGATGGTAAAGACCTCGAAATCATGTTGAAATCGATGGCAATTATCGAAAAATGCATGCGAGAGGTTATGAAGCCTCATAAAGTCAATTGGGCTCAATTCGGCAATATGGTTCCTCATTTGCATTGGCACGCCATTCCTCGTTACCCCGATGATATGCATTTCCCGCAATCCATTTGGGGCGTACAACAACGACAATGCCCTACCGACATCTTGGCTAAACGCCGCGAATTGGCAGGGCACATGCATAAAGCCATCGTTGACGAACTTAATCGCTCGTTCTAAACGAAAACTTACTCCGTGGGACAATCTTGCAATTGCTTCTTATGTTTTTGAGCAATCTTTTGCAATTGTCCCTTTTCTTTCTTCGTTATTTCTTCGAAAACCAACACCACATTACCAGTCGGTTCCCCCATTAATCGAGTCGTACGAATCGACTTCATTTTCAACGTCTGCTTGGCTTTGTCCATATAGCTCAAAGCCGTTGCTTCGTTATCAAAAACATTCAATCGGGTCGCATTGGTCAAAGGACCTGAGGTAATAACCTGTGCTTTCGTGTAGCCCTTAGCCTTCACTTGTTGAACCAATGCCTGAGCCCCTTTTAACGTGGTCGTCGGAATAATGAAAACCACAAAACGATCTTGACCGAAAATCGGCTTTACTTGTACTTTTTCCAGTAACTTAGCCGTCTTTAAAGCTTGATTGACAACGGGAAGTTGCTTGGACGTAAACTGACCAACTTTCACACAAAAACGCTCTTGTTCAGCAAGTTGTTGTTGACGTTGTTTTTCTTTTTCAAGAGCTTCTGCCTCAGCTTTCTTTTGAGCCTCCAAAGCCTTCTGTTTAGCCAACTTTTCTTCCTCTAAACGCTTGGCCTCTTCAGCCGCTTTCTTGGCTGCATTTTCAGCCTCAATTTGCTTTTGAACAGTTGCCAAAGAGGCAATATTTTTCATCGATTGAGGAAATACTTCCTTAGGAGGAGTTGTCTTTTGAACAGACAGAGCATTTTGCTCGGACATCAACGTTTGATAATGTCCCCAACCGTATAAACCACCACAAGCAAGAGCTAGGAGAATTGCAATTTTTTTCATGGAAAATCTTTAACCTTCGTTTTGAGCACGTAGTGCCAACCCACGAAGTACTAAGTTATGTTTTTGAATCATTTCAGGAAATTCTCGTTTTAAATAAGGAGCAAAACGAGAAGCCGCACCACCGGCTAAAACCAAAACAGGATCGAAACCAAATTGAGTCATCGACTTCATTCCTCGTTCGATCAACCCCAACTGAGCATCAACAATACCGGTGACGATAGCCGTCATCGTATCCGTAGGCATGGTTGCATACTCTCCATCGGCCTTCGGCAATGATGCAGTCCCGCTTACGAGACTATCACGCATTAAAACGACACCGGGAGCGATTCGACCGCCCGCAAACACCATCTTATTGTCACCATCGGGTATCACACAGTCGACGGTGGTCGCTGTTCCCACATGTACAACCAAAAGCGGTGTATTCGGTAAAAAACTGATAGCACCGATCGCCGCATGCCAACGATCGCTACCCAATTGATGGGGATTGTTATAACGATTCAGAAGTTCGAAATCACCAACAAAACGATCTTGAGCACTTAGCCATTGAATCGGACAACCGAGTGCATCCAATGCTCGTGAAGTAACAGCTTTCAAATCATACGTCGCAACAGAGCAACCAACCGCTTTAGCAAAACGTCCGTTCGGAATTGATGCTTGAAGCTTATCGGAAAAAGATTCTCTCCCCCCATGCACGATTGTATGAGGAGATTCGGGATCTTCCTGACTTGCCCACTTTAAAGCAGTATTACCAAGATCGACTAACAACGTCACTTTATTTCTTCCTCAAACTAATCATTCCCGACATGAACGCACGCATCCCGGTCGATGTTGAAACTAGCAGTCTACCGCTTTCGTCAATTCCTTGTACTAAAGCCGTGCACACAATTTCGCCGTCCTGATATAAATCGATCATTTCATCTTGATAAGCCGCAACATTTTTCCATTCTGTCACGGTCTTTGCCAAACCAAATTCTTGAATTTCATCAATCGCCTCGACAATGTTACCAACCATTGATTCCATCCACTGCTCTTTCAAACAAGGAGTCCATCTTTGATTAAGAAAATCCGATACGGCGCAAGCTTGATATTCATCCAATTCAAAGTCGGCTTGTTCCAAATTCAAACCAACTCCGACAATTAAGGCGTTGACACCATCTTTAGACTTCGTATTTTCAACCAAAATACCGGCTAATTTTCGATGATTTACAACAATATCGTTCGGCCACTTTAAAGCGGCATCCAGTCCTTTCGAACGTAAAAACTCGACTAACTTAACCCCAATGGTTAAGGTAACTCCAACATAGCGCTGAATAGGATTACTCAATGCAACAGCCACCGAAAACATCAGCGCATTTTTAGGATTTTTCCAAAGGCGCCCCCGAGTTCCACGACCAGCAGTTTGTCGATCGGCAGATAAAACCACTACAGCATCTACCGATTCATTCTTTACCCAATTCAATAAATCGGAATTGGTGGATGTTGTCTGCTCCACATGAGAAAACAGAAAGGTTTTACGAGGATTTTTTTTCTCTAGAAATCCTTTGTCTGCCATTGTCATAAAACGCCTTTCAAACCAATATTTTTCAATGAAGGAAACTATGCAGAAGTGCAAATGAAAAAACAACCGTTTTTCACCTAACGTAAACCCAAAAAAAGGATAAATAAAACCAAAGAAAAGTCTTGAGTTATCTTATTTTTTCCATAGAATAGGACAAAGTTTTTCCGATATTGTCAATTATTCAAAGAAGTATTTTCTAAGAGCATGTTACGCACTATTTTTTGCCTTATTGCATCGCTTGGCATTTTGCTAAGTCACGCGAGCGTGGCTGCTCCCTCTCCGCAACTTCAATCGAAAGCTTGGGTGCTATTTGATCGTTTAACAAATACCACATTGACTTCTAAAAACGCGGATGAAAAACTCAACCCAGGTAATACAACCGCCTTGATGGTGCTTTACACGGTTGAGCAAGCAATTCATAACAAAGAAATTCAACGAGACACCAAAATCACTGTATCGAATTTGGCTTTATCGTTACCAGCATTAAATGCCGCTCGTTTTTACGTAGAACCTAATAAACAAATGACGGTATTTGAACTTCAGCAAGCGGTTGCGGTTATGGCCGCCAATGATGCGGCAATCGCACTGGCTGAATTCGTTGGAAAAAGCGTTGATGGCTTTGTAGAAAAAATGAATCAACATGCCAAACAATTAGGCATGAACAATACCCATTATGTGTCTCCGATTGGAACACATGATCCCCAACAGTACACCACTGCCAATGATATTTTGATTTTAGCGGATGCACTTTTAAATGATTGTCCGGCATTAAATAGCGTATGGACCACAAAAATGCTCACCAATGGTGTACTTCGTCACAAAAACAGCAATGCGCTTTTGTGGCGAACGGACTCAATCAAGGGGCTTCATAGTTCCGAGCATCAACTCAAATCTTGGGACAGTGTTGCATACTACTCTCGAGACTTTATTGAAAGTCAAACTCGATTTTCTCGAGAATTGATTGGTGTCAGTTTGGGTGCCAAATCCGCAGCACTCAATGCCGATGACACAATGCGACTGATTTCTTGGGGATCAGACAACTACAAGACGCTTTTATTATATTCGGCCGGTGAAGCTGTCGATCGCATTCCCGTAGCATTGACCAATAATGCAAAAGTTCGCGTTGGTGTGAAAGAAAATATTTATGCAACATTGGCTCGTGACGCCATTTTGCAAGAAGGGGTCAATGGATTCAGTGCCAAAATAAAACGCATGGATCCGTTAGTCGCCCCAATTTTAGAAGGTGACATTATTGGCACCTTGACGGTGACATTCAATGGTAAAGAAGTCGCCCAAACGGACTTAATTGCGCAACATGACGTTCAACGTTCGAGTTTTTGGCGTCGTACTTTGCAACGAATTAAAGCAATCTTCGGTATGGAGTAAAAATGGATAAAAAAGAACTTTTGGAATTTCCTTGCGTTTTTCCGCTCAAAGTGATGGGGTTAAAGCACGCTGAATTCAAGTCCACGATCGGTGACGTGGTCAAACAACACGCAGCAGATTTTGATCCTTCTACGATTACGACTCGTGACAGCGCTGGCGGTAAATATGAAGCATTGGCTGTGACGATCAATGCTCAAAGCCGTGAACAATTAGACGGCCTTTATATGGCCTTGACCAAGCATCCGATGGTCAAAGTGGTGTTGTAATTGTGAATCCTGACAACATCAAGCCAAACTCTTTTCAAGCTTGGATGATCGCCTCACGTCCTCCGACGTGGGGCGTTGCTATTGCACCCGTTATTACAGGGTTGGCAATTGCATTATCCGATACCGGCCTATTCAATCCTTTCGTAGCCCTTTTAACAGCTCTATTAGCTGTTTTAATGCAAGTCATATCGAATCTTGAAAATGATGCCGGCTACACCAAACGAAAAGCTGAACGCTCTAACCGAAAAGGTTTACCGCGAGCCACTTCTTTGGGTTTATTGACTATTCGACAAGTAGAAACAGCCATTGTTTTTCTTGGAGTCATCGCCTTAGCGATTACGTTGTACTTTATCTTTGCCGTCTCTTGGGTCTTTTTAGCGATTACATTATCCTCTATCGCTGCTGCCTACCTTTATATGGGCGGTCCCAAACCGATTGCCTATACCCCTTTCGGCGAAGTGGTTGTTTTATTGTTCTTCGGTTTGATTGCGATTGGCGGAACGTACTACTTACAAGTTCAAACACTGTCGACCAATATTATTGTTGTCGGAGCTGCACTAGGGTTGATTGCGTCCGCTGTTTTGTTGGTCAACAATTATCGTGACCGTATTCACGATCAATCCATTAATCGAAAGACTTTGGTTGTGGTTTTGGGAACAAAGAAATCTGAATTGGTCTATCAATTCATGCTTTTTGCCCCCTATGCGCTGATTACAGCTCTTGTAATGATGGATGTAAGCCGTTGGCCTTACCTCTTCGTCTTAGCCTCATTACCAAGCGCTTTAACGCTTCCTAATCAATTAAAGACAAAGGAAGGGATTGAGCTCAATGCCGTCTTGTTCTCTACGGTTAAATTGGAATTGCGATTTGCTTTGACATTGACTCTAGGAGCGTTAGCTCACTGGGCACTCTAAAAAAAGCCTTGAGGTGAAAACTCAAGGCTTTTTTATAGAAAAACGATTTACTGCAATCGAACTTCTGTCGCGTCGTTTTCATTCTGGTCGGACACAGTCGATGCTACAACACTTCGATCCGATCCTTCCAAATATTTCATTCGTTCACGAATTTGTTCCTCGGACATTTCCTCAAAAACTTTGACGACAGATTTCACTCCGGCTACACGAGCGACAATATCAGCAGCGAGTTTACTTTCAGAAGGCGTAACCACACCCATTAAGTAAACAACACTACGCTCGACAATAACCTTCATTTGATTCAAAGAAACACCGTTAGTACCAATTAATTGGGCTCGAACTTTACTAGCTAAAAGCGAATCACTCAATCGTTGAGGAACATCGCTCACCGGCATCACTTTCAACTCATTGACCACTCGGACAACCTCTAAGCTTCGTTGAGCAATTCGGGTTGCCTTTTGCTTATCAGCCTGTGTTGCAACTTCGCCTGTTAAAAGTACTCGACGATTGTAGGATGTCACCGTCAAATGCATATCACTCGCAATCGCTTTTGATACGTCATACTTAACTCGCGTCTCCAACACCTCATCAGCCATTTGTGCAGAGGTTGTGCGACGATCGGTCGTCACCAAAGCGGTTGTACCGACAGCTCCACCAATCAACAAGGGAGCACATCCAGACAACATCGAAGTACCTAAAGCCGCCCCCATTAACATGATCAATAAACGATTTTTAGACATAAAAAGCTTCCATTAATATCCAACAATTTAATAGTACAATTTTTTGGTCTAAAACGAAGAAAATCCATCTAAAAGTCACCAAAAATCATCAGGAAAAAACTGTGGAGAAATCCACCTTCTTGTGGATAACTGCCAAAAGTAAGACAAAGACTGAAAGTTATCCACAGTTATCCACAGCTAATCCAACAAAAAATAAACAAGAAATCCCAGACTTTTTGTTATTGTTAAGTTGATGAAAAATAAATGGAAATTAGCAGAATAACCACTTATCCACAGGGCATAATAAAACGAAAAATACCTTAATTAAATAAAAACATCTTTTATTAAATGATTGCTTATGTTTAAAGAAAGAAAAAAGAGATTGCTCAAGATTTGAGCAATAAGATGTTCAATAAAAAACGACCTTATCGTTTGTGAACCGATAAGGTCGTTTATTCTTCTTTTTAGAGTTTTGCCCCTAAAGCAATACCATCTCGCAGACATTCAAGAATGGATTTGATCTTTGTATTGTCTGTATGTTTGGCTGCACCAACGACATGGCAAGTGAAACCCGCATTTTTAAAAATTTCAGCCACATTGTTATTAGCAATCGGCATAGAGCAGATGACAATATGGTCAGCATAAACAGCTTGTTCATCCGTGTGATGCTTTCCGTTTGTAATACGCAATGCTGCAGACTCGTAGGTTTCATAGTTGACGTTTGTATAGGACTTAATCCCCATAATTCGCAACCAACGATTTTCAAACATTTTGAAATCTTGCAACAAATTATCGTTGTAACTACGATTGGTTCTCGTCAATAGCGATACTTGGCGAGAGGGTACCTGTACTTGTGGAATGACGCCAACAACACCAGCAATGTGTTTGGTCGGATCTCCAACCCCCCAACTCTTGAGCCAATCGTCGCGATTCAATTGCGGATTGTCTTTGTGTACCAAGTAAATAGCGGTATCAATGGCAATACGGTTGGAACCCAAAACAGCCACACGCTTCCCTATGGGTAAATACGGGTGAACAAAAATATCCGGATATTGATAAATCTTCGAAGGCGGAACACCTTGGATATCAATCCATCCCGGTCGAGATCCGGTTGCAAAAACAACTTCATCGAAATTTAAGCGAATCTCTTCGAATTCCTCAAAACTAACCTTATGGCCCGTTTCAATTTCAACATCAAAACGATCACAAAGGCGTTTAAGTAATTTAATGAGGTTGGTAAATTGCGTTTTCCCTGGAATCTTAGAACAGAATAGTACCTGTCCTCCAATGTCGTCCAATTCTTCGTAAATGGTGACTTTATGACCACGACGAGCGGCAAAAACGGCGGTCGCTAAGCCACTAGGACCAGCACCGACCACAAGGATTCGTCTTGGTTGTTTGGCACGTGTAAACAGTTCCTTTTGATTTTGGAACAATGTTGGATTCATCATGCAACGAATGGTTTTGCCTTGAGAAATATCCCCGACTGTGCAACCTTGGTTGCATTTCGTACATTCGATGATGTTTCTTTCCATTCGATAGAGAATCTTTTTAACCCATCCATGATCCACAATCAACGGACGCGCCAACTCAACGCAGCAATCGGGGTTGTTTCCCAAAATTTCATTGATAAGCTTGGGCGTCGATAAGTTATCTCCAAAGACCACAGGAACGGAGACTTCTTTTCGGAACATCTCAATAAAAGGAACCCAAGCGTCTTCCGGAGTTAAGCCGTGGGTGGTCGGAATAGGCATGTAGTCCACACCAAAATCGAAGGTGAAATAATTCACCCCCGCTTTTTCCAATTCATGTGCGAAGTGAACGGTTTCTTCCCAGCTTTTACCGAATCGGTGAAAATCTAAAAGTGAGATTCGCGCGCCGATCAAAAATTCATTGCCGGCTTGTTGGCGAATACCACGGACAATTTCCAAGGCCATTCGGAAACGATTTTCGGACGTTTCCCCCCAATCGTCTTTACGAGTATTTAATCCCGGTGTTGCAAAGCTGTTTAAAAGCCTATGACGGCATGCATCCACCTCAACCCCGTCATACTGAGCTTCCTTAGCCAAGAGAGCTGTTTTGATGCATTTGGCAATTGTTTTCTTAATGAGAGAACGAGGCATTTTCAATGCAATGCGACTACCGTCTTCTTTACTCATCGTGGATGAGTTCATTGCAAATAAATGTTGAGCTTCGGCACCGTAATGAATCAGTTGAAAGAGCGCAAACGACCCTTTCGAGTGGATGGCATCCGTGATTTTTCGATGCGATGAAATGTGATGCTTACGATCAAATCGTTGTTGGCGGAAATTGAGCGACCCCAAGCGAGAATAAGAGAATCCCCCGACCGTAATTAATCCCGTACCGCCACTGGCAATTTGCGAGTAGAAATTCGCCAACTCATCGTAATCACCTTGAGCTTCCAGTCCGGTCGTGATAGGAGCCATCATAATGCGATTACGCAATAACAGATGGCCGATATGAATCGACTCAAAAATGTGTTTTAAGACAGGCCCTTGCGTTTGTGACATAGTTTTAGCGATTACGTTTACTGTTGGCTAACGATACAAAATTTTGCATCGATCGTTCTGAATTTACCCCAAACGGCACTAAGACACTGGGGATGGCATCAATCGTATTTTCTAAGTGTGCCATTTGATCATCAAAAAAGATATGGGGACGTAACTGTTCTAGTACGTGATGCTTGGGCATACCATCTAGTAAGAAGAGTTCCGCTGCATTCATCCCCCAACTTTTTAGTGTCGTAATTAGTCGTTCTTCACTGGGTGCACCACGAGCCGTCACAATGGAGATACGGATAATCGGTTGAAAGAACGGATCGTTCTTTCCCCTTTTTTGCATATCGAGGTGTTGGAAATAGGCCAGTTTTTTAAATAATTCAGTCAGAGGACCGGCCTTGTGAGGTGAATTCGCATTTTGCGTTTCATAGGCCGTAAAACCCGCCAAACCGGCATTTTTATATTGCTGTTCACTTTCATCATCAATAACGACCCCATCGAAGTCGAAAGCGATTCGCAAACCGACATCCTGTGGGTCATCTTTCTGAACAGAAGGTAAAACGAGACCAGCTGGGTATCCTCGAGAGGTTGCTTCAAGAACGCTATCGCTATGGGCACTCAAGAATAAGGATGCACCAAAGGCCTTCATATAGGGATAGGTTTCTTGACCGGAAGTGAATGCCCCGCTTGTGATGGGTAGTTGATGATATTGGCAAGAGGCAAAAAAGCGCTGACCGGACTCTGGACTATTGCGAGATAACACAACAACCTTGAATGGTTCCTGCTCTTTGGGAAAGTATTCGTTAAGGCTTAAAAGGCGTCGAATAAAAGGAAAAGCGACGCCTGGTGCTAGAGGGGTTAAGCGATGCTTAGTTTGGTACTCACGATAGGCCTCTACACCCTGTTTCTCAAAAATCTCATTTTCATTCTCAAGATCAAACAGAGCTCGGGAGGAAACGGCGATAACAAGTTTGTCGTGTGTATCGGCCATATCGTTTTCCTTTTAAAGCTTAGATGTCGATGTTGCTTGCAAAGAGAGCGTTATCTTCAATGAAAGCACGACGAGGTTCGACGTTATCCCCCATCAACATAGAGAAGATATTGTCAGAGCTTGCAGCGTCCTCTAAACGAACGCGCAAAAGTCGACGATTCTCAGGTTGCATGGTGGTTTCTGCCAATTGTTCAGCATTCATTTCACCAAGACCTTTGTAGCGTTGCTTAGCAATGCCGCTACTAGCTTCTTGCATTAACCAAACAATGGCTTCTTCAAAGTTCTTGATATTGTGAGTCTTATTTTCGCGTGTGACGCGAGCTCCCTCCCCGATCAAGCCATTCAAAGCCTTGGCCGTTTCAATTAACTTCGCATAATCGGCCGTATTGACGAAATGAGCATCAATACGAGACTTACGAATATTTCCGTAAACGACACGCTTAATGGCTAAAGAACCCATTTGGTGCTCTTCATCGAACAAGGCTTCGACAGATAAATTCTTGTCTTTGGCAACCGCAATCAAGTGTTCAGCTGTCTTTTGCGTATCTTCAAGCGTTTCAAGCTTCAATTCGACGCCGGATGCAATGGCTAATAAGACAGCACGATCAATAACCAAGCTCAAACGTTGTAAGACTTCTGAGGATTGCAAATAGCTTTGAGCTAAATTTTCGAGCTCCGTCCCCCAAATCTTGTTGTTGTTCGCAAAAGCTTCCTCGTTACGGTAGAGCACGGCGTTTGCCAATGCCATATCAAGGATCTTTTCGTTATATTCCTTGTCGTCCTTAACGTAGCAATCCTTTTTGTTAATCGTCAACTTATAGAGCGGCGGTTGAGCAATGTACACATGGCCCTTTTCAATCAACGGGGTCATTTGACGGTAGAAAAGCGTCAAAAGCAGCGTCGAGATGTGTGCGCCGTCCACGTCAGCATCGGTCATGATGATAATGCGGTGATAACGGAGCTTTTCAATATCGAAATCTTTACCGATACGGCAACCCAATGCTTGAGCCAATGTACGGACTTGTTCGCTATCGAGAAGTTTTTCCGGAGAGGCCTTTTCGACATTCAAAATCTTGCCGCGAATCGGCAAAATGGCTTGATTCTTACGATTGCGTCCGCTCTTAGCAGAGCCGCCAGCGGAGTCCCCTTCCACAATAAACAGTTCGCTTAATGCCGGATTCTTTTCTTGACAGTCAGCCAACTTACCCGGCAAGGAGCCGGAGCCTAAAACCGACTTACGCGTCATGTCACGGGCTTTACGAGCGGCTTCTCGAGCACGAGAGGCTGCGACAATCTTTTCGCAAATAGCGTGTGCCTCTTGGGGATGTTCTTCCAAGAAAGTTGCCAATTCGTTATTGATAACTTCTTCAACGGCAGGACGAACTTCGCTAGAAACCAACTTATCCTTCGTTTGAGAGCTGAACTTCGGTTGAGGAACTTTTACCGACAAAATGCACGTTAAACCTTCGCGCATATCATCACCTTCAGGTTCAGCCTTAAGTTTTTTATTGAGCTCTTCCTTTGTGATGTAATTTTTCAACACGCGCGTCATCGCGGCACGAAGCCCCGTGACGTGAGTACCGCCATCTTTTTGAGGAATATTGTTCGTATAGGCCGTTAAACGCTCGTTGTAGGTGTCATTCCATTGCATAGAGACTTCGACCGTAACGGGAATACCATTGGCTTCAACGGTTTTTAATGCGTAGAACGGCGTCTTGTGCAACGTAACGCGATTTTGGTTGATGAATTCAACAAAACCTTGGACACCACCCTTAGCGTGAAAACGCTCTTCCTTACCCGTGCGTTGATCCAACAAAAGAATGTTGACGCCGGAGTTCAAGAAAGACAATTCACGCAAACGTTCGGATAAACGTTCAAAGCTGAAAGTGATATCCGTGAAAATCGTTTTATCGGGATAGAAATGGACCGTCGTACCTTGCTTATTCGTTTCCCCTTTATCGATCATCGGAGAAATCGTAACAGTCCCCTTTTCCGTTTCAACGGTTTGGGTTTGACGATTCACTAATTTGCCGCGAGCAAATTCCAAATAATGGATACGATTGTTTCGATAAACAGTCAAATGCAACCAGTCAGAAAGCGCGTTCACGCAAGACACACCAACCCCGTGTAAGCCGCCCGAGATTTTGTAGCTATTTTCGGAGAACTTACCGCCTGCATGCAATTCGGTTAAAGCAATTTCTGCAGCACTACGTTTCGGGTTGTGTTTGTCATCAAATTTGACATCAGTCGGAATGCCACGACCGTTGTCGGTAATGGAAACGGAACCATCGGTGTGAATGGTGACAATGATTTCGTCGGCAAAACCAGCTAAAGCTTCGTCAATGGAGTTATCGACCACTTCGTAGACCAAGTGGTGCAAACCGGAGCCGTCGGCGGTATCGCCGATGTACATACCTGGGCGTTTACGGACAGCCTCTAAACCTTCCAATACAACAATCGATTCAGCGCCGTAATTACTACCTTGAGGAGCTTCTTTCTTTTCAACTTCAGACATAGTTCACACACAGAAAATTCAAAAAACAACCGGCTTATTTGACACCAAACCCGCACTAACCGAGATTAGCGCGGGTGTGGAAAATTTAATCAAACAGGTAAGTCATGGTTAGGTACGCATCGGCATGACAACATACTTGAAGGTCGAGTTGTCAGGCATCGTAACCAACATGGCGCCAGTGTTGCTAAGCAAAGCGAATTGAACTTCTTCGCTCTTAAGATTGTTCAAAACATCTTGCAAATAAAGGAGGTTGAAACCAATTTCAATATCGATACCGTTGTATTCGATATCTAAGACGTCTTGAGCTTCTTCTTGGTCGGAGTTGGTACTTTGAATCATCAAAGTATTCCCCTTCAAATCCCACTTTACACCGCGTAACTTGGCGTTAGCCAAAATGGCCGTACGCTTGAGTGCAGCCGAGAGCAATTCACGCTTTACCTTGAAGACGTTGTTGTTGTTCATCGGGATCACACGGTTGTAATCCGGGAACTTACCTTCAACCAACTTAGAAGACAATGCAATGTTGCCGAACATTACGCGAATTTCAGAGTTGGAAACTTCAACATCAATGTTGTTTTCATTGTCAGGAATCAAGCGAATCAATTCCAAAACCGTACGACGCGGAACGATGCAATGAATCATACTCAAGCACGGGGTTTCCAACTTAGCTTCACTGTAAGCCAAACGGTGACCGTCGGTCGTGACCACGCGAATCGTGTCGCCATCGACGGAAAGCAACATACCGTTCAAGAAGTAACGGATGTCTTGTTGAGCCATCGAGAAATGAACCAATTGCAACAAATGACGGAATTGGTTAGCCGGCATTGAGAAGCGTTGGCTAAAGTTTGTTGCTTGACGGTTCGGGAATTCGTCAGCAGGCAACGTGTTCAAACGGAACGTGCTCTTACCTTGCTTGAGTTCAATCGTGGAGTCACTGTCATTTTTGAGAGAGAGCGTGACTTCATTGGAGTTGTCCAATGCATTGATCAAGTTGTGGAGCTTTGCTGCATCAACCGTAACACTAATGTCCTTGCTGTCACCACCAATATCAGCAAACGTCTTAATTTCGATATCTAAGTCGGTAGCCGTAAATTCAATTTTCGAACCGACTTTCTTAATCAAAATATTCGAGAGGATCGGTAACGTTTGACGTTGCTTACCAACGATGCCACCAACCACTTGCACGGGGGTCGCAAAAGCCTCACGAGAGCTCTTGATGATTTGCATTCCCTTGTTCCTTATAACTAGCAAAATTTTACTAAGACGACTCCTGTAAGAATCGCCTGTTTAACCCTTCAATTTTAGTGGATTTTGATCAATATTGCAGAGATATCCACAGGCTTTCGGGTTAGTTTTTAAGCATTTGTTCCAACACGTGAATCTTGTAATTCAAGTCGGAATCAGTCTTTCGTTCTGCGGTGATTTTTTGTACGGCGTGCAAAACCGTTGTATGGTCACGTTTACCGAATCGATCACCAATGTCGGGGAGGCTGCTTTTTGTCAATTCCTTACAGAGATACATAGCAATTTGACGAGGAACGACAATCGACTTTAAACGACGTTTGGAGTACATGTCCGCCAAGGAAATTTTGAAGTATTCGGCCACAACACCTTGGATTCGTTCGACAGTCAATTGGGCGGTCGAAGAAATCAGAATGCTGTGCAATGCTTCACGAGCCATCTCAACGGTCACTTGTCCCTTGGATTGGAACATGTGGTAAGCCATTAAACGTTGCAAAGCACCTTCCAATTCACGAACATTGCTCTTTAAATGTTTTGCAATAAAGAACGCAACATCATCGGGTAAGTCAAAGTGACTGGCCATAGCCTTCTTTTGCAAAATCATGGCACGAGTTTCCAATTCCGGCGGCTCAACCTCGACTGATAAACCAGAGGTAAATCGAGAAATTAAACGCTCATCCATAGCCTTTAAGCTACGAGCATAGGTATCACTCGTGAAGATAATTTGTTTCCCGTATGGAACGAGCTTTTCAAAAGCTTCAAACAACTTGTTTTGGATTTGTCGTTTATCACCACATAAATACTGAACATCGTCGATAAAAAGGGCATCGACGTTGTGGTATTTGTTGTTGAATTGATCGTAAGTATTCTCACGAACAGCCGTGGTGAAATCATTCATAAAATTCTGAGCGCTAACGCACAAAATGCGACAATTGGGGTTATGTTTTAGCATTTTGTTGCCAACTGCATGCATTAAGTGCGTTTTACCTAAGCCAACACCACCATAAATAAACAACGGGTTGTAATTGGTACCGGGACACTCGGCAACACGACGCGTAGCAGCGAAGGCTAAGCTGTTGGACGGACCTTCAACGAAATTTTCAAAGGTTAAGGCGGGGAGTAAGCCAATGGACTTGTTTTCGCCTTCATCCTTAACAGAATCAATCACCTTTTCATCAGGGAAAAGCTCTCCTTGACCTTTGTCATCGATGGTAATCGACGGTTCTTCTTTAGATACTTCAGCTTGATAAGAGATGGACACGGGTTGTCCAGCCAAAGTATTGACAATACCTTGAATGGAGGATCCGAAGTTCTTTTCGATCGTGTTTAGTAACATAAGGTTCGGATGAGACAAGACAAGGACTTTATTTTCCTTATCCCATTCTTGGCAATTCAATGCCGAAATCCATCGCTCGTAATCAGCCGAAGAGACGGCTTGAGCGAGCATCTTTAAACAGAGATTCCAAAATTCCATAAAGCCTTCTTTTACTTCGATTCCATATTGATCGAAGTTATAAAAATTCTGTTTCCCAAACCTAACAGGTAGGGGAGTAAAGCGAGAGCCGCTCGTGTGGATAATTTAAATTAAACCACTTAAATCATTGATAAATAATATAAAAATAGAGCTTACTAATTCTTGTTGCTCTATTTTTTAGGTGGTTTTATTGCTAGTGAGTCGGCAAAAGTAGGACCGATGATTTTACCCCGAAAAGCAAAGTTATTGTTTTTATTACAAAAATAGCTAGGGGGAGGAAAGGGAAATTCTTACTAGACTATGTAGGGGGATAGAGGATGTCTACTAGATATTGTTGAAAAAATATTTTTTCACAAATATTGCGATGTTATTTATCTGTGAAACTGGAAGCGATTTTGGAAAAATACTTGACAAAACATAGGCTTTTAAGGTCTAATATCACGTTTTTCACGGATCATTGGTGAGAGTTTTTTGTTTTCATCAAAAATGCAGGCGCAGGATCGGTGAATTTCTTCCATTTTTTG
The DNA here is from genome assembly GCA_017646335.1 of Burkholderiaceae bacterium. Taxonomy (GTDB): domain Bacteria; phylum Pseudomonadota; class Gammaproteobacteria; order Burkholderiales; family Burkholderiaceae_F; genus Aphodousia. Next base: position 7,431 of record JAGCMT010000062.1, on the reverse strand, counting down.
GAAGGTCGAATTGATTTCTTTTTTGTACTAGTTTTTAGTGCATTTTTTATTAAGGATTCGTAGTCATGGCTACCAAACGTACTTATCAACCGTCTAAGGTCAAGCGTGCTCGTACGCATGGCTTCTTGGTTCGCAGCCGCACGAAGGGCGGTCGTCGCGTCCTTGCTGCTCGTCGCGCCAAGGGTCGTCACGTCCTCGCCCTCTAATAGATGGTTTTCACGGCGGTCAATGAGCCGTGAATAAAGCGCTCGGAAAACCAAACGGACTGCCTCGAAGCTTCCGCATGATTAAATCTGCGGAGTTCGGGGCCGTTTTGTCTTCGCCAAAGCAAGAACAGATTCGAAGTTTTTCGAATTTTTTTGCTGTCGCGGCTATCAAAACCTCTAATCCCGGAGTGGTTCGTTTTGGATTGACGGTGGGTAAACATAATGCCCGTTTGTCGGTTGAACGAGCACTCGTCAAACGTTTACTTCGAGAGTCTTCTCGACTTAAACGCCAGACAATTCTAAATTTCCTTGAGAACAAAGATTACGGATTAAACGTCAGTCTTCGTTTAAAAGGTCGTCTTCCTGTTTGTAAGCCTGATGGTCTTAGCAAACAGGCACGAAAAGTATTGCTCCGAGACGATATCGAAAAGCTTTATTTTCACTTTTTACGCAAACTCTCTTGTATTCAATAGAGGGTAGATTGTGATGTCTAAGCTTTTGATTGGTTTGATTAAAATCTATCAAATGGTGTTGTCTCCCTGGATTGGTCGAGAATGTCGTTTTTTACCGACGTGTTCTCATTATTCAATCGAGGCCATTGAGCGATTTGGATTTTTTCGAGGAAGTTGGCTGATGATCGCCCGTATCATCCGCTGTAATCCTTGGGGAGGATCGGGGTATGACCCGGTACCTACAACATTTAGTTGGTTCCCTTGGAAGAAAAAGCTTGATCGATGAAATCCGTTTTTTAAATTATCAACGATAGAAAAAGAGAGCCCCTATGGGACGCGAATTACAACGTGCTTTTTTGTGGATCATCTTTGCTATGTCCCTCTTTATGTTGTGGGATGCATGGCAGGTCTACAATGGTAAACCTTCTTATTTCGCTGAAACGGAAAACCAACAAGTAGCTACGGCTGAAACGGTTCCCGCTTCTGCAACGGTTGCTCAACAACCGATCATTACGGATGTGAACGCAACGATCCAACAACCGGTGGTTGTTACGACGGATCTTTTCAAGTTGACGTTCGATGAAATGGGTGCAACGGTCGCTCGCGCTGAATTGTTGCAAGAACGTGAAACGGCTGACTGGACGCATGAAGGTGTTCCGGGTGTCATCTTTGGTGAAGCTGAAACGCAGCCGGGTAATGTCGTTTTGTTCGATACCTCTGCTTCTCGTATTTACAAGGCTGAAACGGGTCTTGTTGGTGGTAGCTTCCCCAACCATCGTACGACCTTTAAGTTGGTGAGCCAAGAGCTCACGATGAAGGACGGTCAAGATACGTTGGAAGTGAAGTTCGCTGCTGAAAACGGTGGTGTTCAATTGGTCAAGACGTATATCTTGCAACGTGGTCACTACGGTATCAATGTGAAGCACGAAGTTGTCAATAACGGCAATATCGCAATCACTCCCTCTGTTTACATGCAATTGACGCGTGACAGCGGTGCTGTGGCTTCCCAAAGCTCGATGTACAACACCTATACGGGTCCGGCTGTTTACACCGAAGAAGAAAAGTTCCAAAAGTTGTCTTTCGACTCTTTGGCTGATGGTGATAAGGACTATCCGACCTACGCTAACGAAGGTTGGATTGCTATGCTCCAACACTACTTCTTGACGGCTTGGGTGCCGCAAGATGGTGAAAAGCGTGAAATCTACGCTCGTCAAATTGACAAGAATCTCTTTGCTATCGGTTCTATCGTTGCCGTTGGCGAAGTGGCTCCTGGTGCAAGTAAGACGATTGATAGCCAATTGTATGTTGGTCCGCAAGATCAACGTCGTTTGGAACACATTGCTCCGAATTTAGACTTGGTCGTTGACTATGGTTGGTTGACGTTCTTGGCTAAGCCGATCTATTCCTTGTTGGCCTTCTTGCATAGTCTTGTTGGTAACTGGGGTTGGGCTATCGTGTTGTTGACGGTTTTAGTGAAGGCTGTCCTTTATCCGATCTCTGCTGCCGGTTATAAGTCTATGGGTCGTATGCGTGATCTCGCTCCGCGTATGAAGGCTTTGCAAGAGAAGTACAAGGATGACAAGCAAGCATTGAACCAAGCTATGATGGAATTGTATCGTCGCGAGAAGATCAATCCGGCTGGCGGTTGCTTCCCGATCCTCTTGCAACTTCCGGTCTTCTTGGCTTTGTATTGGGTGTTGCTTGCTTCTGTCGAATTGCGTGGTGCTGAGTGGATTTTCTGGGTGACGGACTTGTCTAATCCTGACTCCTTCTTGATCTTGCCGATCTTGATGGTGGCCACGATGTTCTTGCAAATGAAGTTGAGCCCGCAACCGGTTGACTCTGCTCAAGCTAAGATGATGATGATCATGCCGATTGTGTTCGGTGTTATGTTCTTCTTCTTCGCTTCTGGTTTGGTTTTGTACTGGTTGACGAATAACGTGTTGTCCATTTGGCAACAATGGTACGTTAATAAGCAAATCGCTGAAGAACGTCGCAAGCGTGTGATTTCCTAATCCCAGATTAGAGAATCCTAAAGAAAAACGGAGTTTCGAAATGAAACTCCGTTTTTTTATTCTCGTTTGGGAGCAAATAGAATCAGTAAAGGCCAGAGCCAAACCGAAACAAACCACAAAAGTATGAAACGAATTGATAAATGGCTGTTTTCGCCTTTATAAGTTCTAAAAAAAATAGTCATTGCGCCAGCAATTGCCCAGAGTAAAAAACCTCCATAAACCCATACGCGAATTTGGTAAGTATCACCTAAAAAACTTGCGATATAAGCTGATAAGGGGACTGATAGCAAAATTGCACAGCAAGCACCAATTAGCGCATTTCCGAGGAATGATGGTTTGTTATTGTTAAAGCTCATAAAGGCCTCTAAAAACGTTTTAGAACGCACTTTAGCATGATTTTAAGGTTAGCTATTGCTGATTATTTACAGGGTTTTAAATCGGCTTTTCGACTTATTTTCTTTCTGAGATATTTCCTTTATATCGTGAGATAATAATAAGTTGTCTTATTTTGTTCTAGAGATTTGAAGTGAAAACCGATCGTGATCCTATTGTGGCCATTGCAACAGCTCCGGGTCGGGGTGGTGTTGGCATTGTTCGCTTGTCGGCCAAGGATGAATTGGTCCAAGAATTTATTCAAGAATTTTTTGGAAAAGGGGCTTCGTTGAAGCCTCGTTATGCGCATTTGCGTAAGTTTTTGGATGAATCGGGTTCGGCAATCGATGAAGGGTTGGCTTTGTATTTTCCAGCACCCCGCTCGTACACAGGGGAATCAGTGTTGGAGTTACAAGGACATGGGGGACCGGTAGTTCTTCAAATGCTCTTGTCTCGCATGCTTGCAGTAGGTAAGTCGTTAGGTCTTCGTATTGCTGATCCGGGAGAATTCACAAAACGAGCATTTTTGAATGGTCGATTGGACCTGTCTCAGGCTGAAGCGGTTGCGGATTTGATTGATGCTACGACGGAAGGAGCTGCTCGTGCTGCAACTCGTTCTTTGACAGGGGTCTTCTCTGACAAAATTCATGAATTAACCGCAGACCTTCTTGAGTTGAGGGCTTTAATTGAGGCAATTTTAGACTTCCCTGAAGAGGAAATTGATTTCATTAAGACGACTCAATCTAGGGAACGTATTTCTCGTTTACATGCCGATTTTTCGGAGTTGATGAAAGCATCTCGACAAGGTTCCATCCTTCGTGAAGGGGTTACTGTTGTCTTGGTTGGTAGTCCTAATGTCGGTAAGTCGAGTTTGATGAATGCTTTGAGTGGTTCCGATGTGGCTATTGTGACGGAAATTGCTGGTACTACCCGAGATAAGATTGAGCATGATATTCAAATTCAAGGTGTTCCGATTCGTTTGATTGATACCGCGGGTGTTCGTGACACGGACGATAAAGTCGAGAAGATGGGGATTGAGCGAACGATGCAAGCGGTCGAGCGAGCTGATGTTGTTCTCCATTTGAAGGATGCGACTAATCAATTGAGTGATGACGAGGGGAATGAAATTCTTCAAAAGGTTGTAGCTCGATTGGGACGAGGTGTGCCGATTCTCGATATTCTCAATAAGTGTGATGTGGCTAATTCATCTGTGGAGGGTGGTTGCATTGCAATTTCTGCGAAGACCGGCTTTGGTATCGATGAGTTAAAACAACGCTTATTAGCGTTAGTTGGATGGGAAAGTAATACTGAGGGATTGTTTTTGGCTCGTGAACGACACATGGAAAATCTCTACCTTGCTAAGGAACATTTAGACATCGCTCAACAATTTGTAAGTATGGATTATCCGCCGTTGGATCTTCTTGCAGAGGAGTTGCGTTTGGCTGGAGATGCTCTCGGCGATATTGTTGGTGAAACTACGCCGGATGATTTATTGGGAATGATTTTTAGTCGTTTCTGTATTGGTAAGTAATTGATTTTTAAGTAATTTTTAGAAAAATTACATTCGTTTCACGTGAAACGTTAAAGGATTTTGTATGGAATATCCCGTTAGTTATGATGTGATTGTGATTGGTTGTGGTCATGCGGGTGCTGAAGCTTGTTTGGCAGCTGCACGTATGGGTTGTAAGACGTTACTTTTGACTCATAATGTGGATACGATCGGTCAGTTGTCTTGTAATCCGTCTATTGGTGGTATTGGTAAGAGTCATTTGGTGAAGGAAGTTGATGCAATGGGCGGTGCTATGGCACAAGTCACTGATGCATCGGGTATTCAGTTTCGGATTTTAAATAGTTCCAAGGGGCCTGCTGTTCGAGCAACTCGTGCTCAGATCGATCGAGAGTTGTATCGTGTGGCGATGTTAAATCAAATTGAGAGTGTGCCTAATTTGTGGGTTTTTCAACAAGCGGTCGATGATTTGATTGTTGAAGGGGATCGTGTTGTTGGTGTTGTAACTCAGACTGGTGTGAAGATTCGTTCTAAAACCGTTGTGTTAAGTGCGGGTACCTTTTTGAATGGTTTGGTTCATATTGGTTTGGAACATTATTCCGCAGGTCGTGTTGGAGATCCGGCTTCTATTCGCTTGGCTGATCGTTTGATTGATTTGGGTCTACCGAAGGGTCGTTTGAAGACGGGGACGCCGGCTCGTATTGATGGTCGTACGATTGATTTTTCGAAGTGTGAAGAGCAATGGGGTGATTTGAATCCGATTCCCACGTTCTCTTTGTTGGAGCCAGGTATTGCACATCCTCGTCAGGTTCCTTGTTGGATTACGAAGACTAATAAAGAAACTCACGATATTATTCGCGCGAACTTAGATCGATCCCCGATGTTCTCAGGAATTATCGAGGGTATTGGACCGCGTTATTGTCCTTCTATCGAGGATAAGGTTGTTCGATTTGCGGGAAAGGATTCTCATCAGGTTTTCTTGGAGCCTGAGGGCTTAAATACGCATGTTTATTATCCGAATGGTATTTCGTCTAGTCTGCCTTTTGATGTTCAAATTGGTTTTATGAAGACGATTCCTGGTTTGGAAAATGCACACTTCCTTCGACCTGCTTATGCGATTGAATATGATTATTATGACCCGCGTGAATTGAAGACATCTTTGGAAACGAAGTCTTTAAATGGTTTGTTCTTTGCTGGTCAAATTAATGGTACGACAGGTTATGAAGAGGCGGCGGCACAAGGTTTGTTGGCTGGTATTAATGCGGCTCTTATGGCTCAAGATAAACCATCTTGGGCACCTCGTCGTGATGAGGCTTATTTAGGCGTGATGATGGATGATTTGATTACAAAGGGTGTTACAGAACCTTATCGTATGTTTACGTCTCGCGCTGAATATCGTTTGAGCCTCCGAGAAGATAATGCTGATACGCGTTTAACTGAAATTGGTCGTCAATTGGGTGTTGTTAATGATGAACGTTGGGATTTTTTCAACCGTAAGCGTGATGCAATTGCAAAGGAATTACAACGTTTGAAAGATACATGGGTTCACCCGACAAAGGTTACTAAGGAAGAGTGTGAACGAGTTTTAGGGACGGGAATTGAGCGAGAATATTCCTTGTTTAACTTGTTATCACGTCCCAATGTTTCACATGAAACATTAATGAGTTTGAAGAATGTTGATGGCAAGCCTTACTCTAAGGATGTTGATTTAACGGAAACTGAAGTCGAACAGGTTGAGATTGCTGTTAAATACTCTGGTTATATTAATCGTCAAAAAGATGAAGTGGCTCGTTTGTTGGAACATGAAACAACCGCTATCCCCGTTGATTTTGATTACGATCGAGTGACCGGTTTATCTTTTGAGGTCCGCCAAAAATTGAAAGCTCATCGACCTGAGACGTTAGGGCAGGCTGGACGAATTTCTGGTGTGACACCGGCTGCAATTTCTCTTTTGATGATTTATATGCGCGGTCGAAAGCTTTTGAATAAGTAAAGATTGGGTATCTCAAATGAATACGTCATTATTAAAAAAAGGGATTCACCAGTTAGGGTTGGAGTGTAGCGAGGAGCAGATTGTTGCATTGGAACGCTATAGTCAGCTCTTGTTAAAGTGGAATAAGGTCTACAATTTAACCTCGATTCGCAACCCGGATGAGGTGTTGACACATCATATTTTGGATTCCTTGTCAATTATTCCGATTTATCGAAGCTTGTATCCTGGGTCTATTTCTATTATGGATGTTGGATCCGGAGGTGGTTTACCGGCGATTCCGTTGGCGATTATGTGTCCTGAATATCAAGTGACCATGGTTGATACAGTCGGGAAAAAGTGTGCATTTTTAACCCAATGTATTGTTGAATTGGGTTTGAAAAATGCAAAGGTTTTAAATACGCGAGTCGAGAATATTAAAAACAAAACGTACGACGTTTTATCTTCTCGAGCATTTGCATCGCTATCTCTTTTTGTTCAGCTCACCAATCATTTATTGACGGATGGTGGTGTTTGGTTGGCAATGAAGGGTGTGATGCCTGAACAGGAAATTGCTGAATTGCAATCCATTGTTAAGGTCGAAAAAATTTACGAATTGGATGTTCCGTTTTTAAATGAAAATCGGCATTTGGTTAAAATGGCACTGATTGGTTAATTAGGGCAAATAAATGCGAAGATAATAAATTGCCCAATAAATAAGCATTTTAATTTAAAACTTTTTAAAAACAATGTGTTAGATGTTTATTTTAAGTGTTTAAAAACTTCATTATTTAGTGGTTTGATAAAAAATTGGTATTTTTTGAAATGAGGGGTTTTTTCCTCATTTTTTTTTTATTGTTTCATGTGAAACAATTAATTGAAAAATTTATTAAGAGTTTGATTCAGGTTG
>JAGCMT010000061.1 GCA_017646335.1 Burkholderiaceae bacterium | reverse complement strand
ATTTGAGCGATCAATGGGTCACCTTCAACGTGCGTGAAGACGAACTCACGCACATGGGCAAGGGTGCCACGCTCAAAGCCATGATTCCGGCCTTGGGTAAAGCCAAGTTTGCCTTTAAGGTCTACTTCGTCAATCCGCGCGGTGACTACGCGACTTGGCGCTCCACGCGAGCCTCGACGGGCTACGACTTAAAGACCTTCGAAGTGCGCGCCCGCAGCGAAAAGCCCATCACGGGTTTGCGCCCGGGCATGAGCGTGGTGATCGAACGCTAAAAGGATGCGATCGATGTCGGGATTTTTCGCGCGCTCACTCGGTGCCGCCAAACGTGAATTTCAGCGTTTGGTCTGCACCCCTTGGGAATGGGTCACGACCATCGTGCTCCCGCTCATTTGGTGCGTGCTCTTAACCGGACTCTTTAACGACGGCTTGATGCGAGAGCTCCCGTTGGGCGTCGTGGATCTCGACAAAACCCATCAATCCCAAACGGTTCAAGGCTACATGGATGCCTTGCCCTCGGTGCAGTTGCGCTCGGTCGCCTCCCCGCAAGCCGCCCAAAGCGCGATTCGTACGGGTGAGCTTTTCGGTTACGTCGTCATTCCTGAAGATTGGACGCGAAACGCCAAGACTCCCAATGCCGCCGCCATTGAAATCTATGTCCCGAAAAGCCTCTACGCAATCGGCGTCAACATGGAAATCGATTTGAAGTCGGCCTTGCTTGCCTACTCCAATGAAAGTTTTCAACAAATGGCACACGCCGTGGGCGCCAATGAAACCTTGACCGATCGCTGGTTGCGTACGCTTTCGGTCAACACGGTGCTTTTGGGCAACATCGCTTTTAATTTCCACGCCTACCTCTTAGCAACGGTGCTCCCCGGTCTTTTGGGCTTATGCACCATTTTGGTGATTGCCTCGAACCTCGTGCGCGAATTCCGAGACAAGACGCTTGACGCGTGGGTGGCGTCGGCCGACGGCTCCGTTCCGGGTGCCATCGTCGGTAAGGTCGGGATGTGGACTGCCGTCTACTGGCTCTTCGGTCTTGGCTACTTGGCTTATTTTGCGGGCTTTAGCGGCTGGGGCACGGAGGCGGCGATCGGTCTTTGGGCCGCGGCCATTTTGACCTTCTTATTCGTGATGGCCACCTTTGCCGTTTTGTTAACGGGGCTTTTGATTCGTGCCGGTTGGGTGATCGTCTTAAGTATCAGTATCGGGATCACCGCTCCGATCTACCCGTATACGGGTTTTTCGTATCCGATCGAATCCATGACCACGGGTGCGCAATGGTTGGCACAAACCTTCCCCTTGACGCATTTCTTGAAGTTGCAAAGCTCGGCTTGGGTGTTGCAACCGCCCGCCGGCGTGTGTTTCATTCAATGGCTCACGTTGGCTGCGTTTGCGATCGTCGCACTGGCCATCGGTCTTCCCCTCTTAGCCAAACGGGTTAAGGAAGGAGCCGATCATGCGTAATCTTGCTTTGATGTTGGCCATGATCCGCTCAGCGATTCTCAATCGCAACAGCTTTGCGATTTTGGCCTTTGCGAGTGCCTTCTATCTCATGTTCTACGCTTGGCCCTACGCCAATCAGTTGATCATCGAGATCCCGACGGCCGTGGTCGACATGGATCGCAGTGAAAAGTCTCGTGATTGGATCGAAACGATTGACGCGACGCCCGCCGCCAAAGTCATCTCCACGTCTTCGTCACTGGATATCGCCAAAGCCCAATTCGTGCGCGGTGAAGTCGACGTGATCGTGGTGTTGCCTCAGAACCTCCAACGCGACACGATGCGCGGAATGCCCACCTCGATTACGGTGTTCGGCAATGGCGCCTATCCCGTCAAAGCCCGTGCCGTGGGTTCGGCCGTCACGCTGATCGCCGCCCAAGAAAACGCGAAATTAACGGCCACGCAATTGGTGCGCCATGGCTTGGATCCCGTCAAGACCAAGGTGATGAGCATCTTGCCGCCCTCTTTTGTCTCACAAGACCTCTTTAATCCGATCTCGGGTTACGGTCTCTACACGGTAAGCGTCGTGGCAACCATCATCCTTCAAGGCATCATGCTCTTTGGGACCACGATCGTTGTGGGCGGTTGGTTAAACGATTGGCGACGCGATCCGTTTATTCAAGCGATCGTCAAGGAGCCCACAAAACTCTTCGTGCTGATTGCCGCTTTCTGGTCGATCGGGCTCTTTTGGGGGTTCTTCGTGGAAGGATTGGGGTTGAGCGTTTTGGATATGCCGACCTTCTTGGATCCGGTGGCGACGGCTCTTTCGATCGCTTTCTTTACGTTGGCCATCGTTTGCTTGGCCGTGATGTTGGCGCTTTTGATGGGCTCGAACCACTATGCTGCCACGCTTTGCGTGATTGCCTCGGCTCCGTGTGTCTTTTTAACGGGCTTGATCTTCCCCTTCGATAACGCAGCTCCCTGGGTCGTTGCTCTTGCTCAATTGATTCCGACGACGCCCGGCGCCAACGCTGTGATTGCGGCCAGCCAAGAAGGCGCCGGCGTTCGTGAGATCTTGCCGTATTTGGGTGTGTTGACGGCACAAATCGTGGGGTACGGCACGGTGGCGATGATGCTTTTGAAGAAATATCGAAACTAAAAAAGTAGTAGATAAACACGAAAAAGTAGTATTAAAACCTACCAAAAGTACTATAAAAGTACTATAGTCCACTATAAAAGTAGTACATAAAT
>JAGCMT010000060.1 GCA_017646335.1 Burkholderiaceae bacterium | reverse complement strand
GTAGGGGTTTAAAACTCGACCGATCATGGTCTCACTTTCACTCGTGTCCTTGAGTTCCTTGATCGACACCTTTCGAGCGAGCGCCGTGCCCACAATTCGGTCTTCGTGAATGAGAAGCGCCAATCGTTTCGGGCATCCTTCCTCGTCGACACTTTTTAAGACGTAGAGCCGATCAGTGAGGTATTCATAAGCCGTGACGATCGAGTCCTTCCAGTTTTCGTGCCCGATGGCCTCAACGATCAACGTTCGATGGGTTTTGCGAATGCGCCTCAAACCGATCGCTTCCAGCGTCGAGTCTTCGGTAAAAGTCGGCAGACCGTCATCGCCGATCCCAAAGACCAAATAGGGGAGCTCCACCTCCAAGGTTTGAGCCAAGCGTTTTAACCGATTGAGGTCGCTGATTCCGCTTCCCTTTTTGGCTCGTTCCAAATCGCTCACGGCCGACTGTTGGATCCCCATTTCAACCGCAAAGTCTTCTTGGGTCAGGCGTCTGCCATGAACGCGTGCCGCACGGATCCGTTTTGCAATCGCTTCCGTGTCAAACAATCCCTTTCCTCCTTCTGATGTGACGTTATCGATGAGGTCATTTTTTCAGGGAACCCCCAACATCACCATTGCTAAAAATCGATATTGGGATCGTAGATGAGGAGCGCGACAACTCATGACGCAACGAAATTGAGTGTGAAAACGATTTGTTAAGAAAATCAAAAATACGTAGAAACTCTTGACGTAGTGCAAACCTGTAAATGTTTCTACCAATGGGGTTTGTATCTAAGGGTTTACAATGAAAAACAGGTTTTTTCAAACCGAATCCCTTTCACAACTCGGAAACAGCTTATGAAAAAGTCTGATTTTCCCGTCATTGCCATCATTTATGCGATCGGCTTTTGGTTCTTGTCCATGACCATGGAGCTTCCTGAGGAAGCCCAAACTTATCCTTTGGTGTTGATCTCCGCGCTCTTAGCGGTCAATACGATCTACATGGTTCGTCAATATCTCAATTGGCGTCAAACCCGTCAGATCGAAAACGACGTGGCCAAGTCTTTCGGTCAATTCATTCCGATGCAATTTTTCGGGATGGTGGCCTGGTGTGTCGGCTATCTCGTTTTGATGGATTTCACGGGTTATTACCTCACGACCTTCGTCTTTTTGGTCGGGTCCATGTTGTTCTTAAAAGTACCGAAATTGCACATTGCGATCACCGTGGCCGCTTTGGCTCTGATGACCTATGTGGTCTTTACGTGGTTCCTGAAGGTACCGCTTCCGGTCGGTACGCTTTTCGGTGGTTAAGGAGACAGCATCATGATGGAAACTTTAGGCATGATGGGTGCCGGCCTTCTGAATGCACTCACGCCCATTAATCTATTTGCCATTATCGCTTCGACGACATTGGGGATCATCATCGGCTGTTTGCCGGGCTTGTCCGCCGCCATGGGCGTGGCCCTTCTTTTGCCGGTCACGTTCGGTATGGATCCGGGTACGGGTTTGATCGTTTTGGGCGGTATCTATTGCGGTGCCATCTTCGGTGGTTCCATTAGCGCCATTTTGATCCACACGCCGGGCACTCCCGCCTCGGCGGCTACAGCCATTGAAGGCTATCAAATGACGTTAAAGGGCAAGGCTGCCAAAGCTTTGGCCGTGGCTTGTTACGCCTCTTTCTTCGGCGGCTTGATGAGCTGTATCTCCCTTTACTTCTTCTCGCCCATGTTGGCCGAACTTGCCATGCAATTTAAGAGCCCGGAATACTTCTGGCTCTCGATCTTTGGCTTGACCGTTATTGCTGGTGTTTCGTCTAAATCCATTTTGAAGGGCTTGATGTCGGGTATCTTGGGTCTTTTGATCTCCACAATCGGTATGGACCCGATGGAAGGGGTCGAACGTTTCATGTTCGGTCAAGACACGCTCTACGGTGGTGTGAACGTGACTTGCGCTTTGATCGGTCTTTTCTCCATGAGCCAAGTCTTGATTTTGGCTGAAAAGAAGATCGTGCAACGCGCCAAGGCTGCCAAGATCACCGACAAGATGGTCTTAACGAAAGGCGACATCAAGCGGTTACTGCCGCACTGCACGCGCTCTTGGCTCATCGGTAACATCTTGGGTATCTTGCCGGGTGCCGGTGCCACGATTGCTTGTTTCATGGGTTACAACGAAGCGGTGCGCTTTACGAAATATCCGGAAGAAGTCGGTAAGGGTTCGATGGACGGTGTGGCCGGTTCCGAAGCTGCTAACAACGCTGTGACGGGTGGCTCGTTGATCCCGACGTTGACCTTGGGTATCCCGGGTGAGTCCGTGACGGCCGTTTTGATGGGTGGTTTGATCATCCACGGTTTACAACCTGGTCCCGAACTCTTCACGACTTATGCTGAAATGACGTACACGTTCTTCGGCGGTTTCGTCTTCGTGCAATTTGCGATGCTCATCATCGGTTTGTGGGGTTGT
>JAGCMT010000010.1 GCA_017646335.1 Burkholderiaceae bacterium | reverse complement strand
AATAAACGTATCAATAAGTGTTACGGTCAATTAATTCGTGGGACATTTCACGCACACGATATAAGACACAAAAAAATCCCGGGGGTCGTTAAACCTTCGGGATTTCTTTTTAATTATTCACGCAAAAGTCGCGCGGAATATCTTCACAAACTTTTCGTTAAAAATTTAAATAACACTACTGACGACATCACTTAATTTCGCTGATATATCAATAAAAAAGTGACACAAGAAATAATTAATAACGCAGTAATAAATCTTTATAAATTAATAAGTGATGAAGTAAAAGTTAGAGTAATTTAAAAAAATATTAAGAGTTGGACTTCGTCCAACGTGACTTCGTCACTCTGCATTATTAATTAAATCTTTATAAAAAATAACCATAAATTAATTTTAAGTTATTGATTTATAAGTTATTTCATATTATTTGTAGAATTATTTCTATATAAGAGAAATATTGAAAGATATACGAGAGATGACCCGATATATAAGGGGTTAAACGATGGGTGATTTATAAGGTGTTTAATACGAAGATGAATAATTAACTTATTGATTAATAAGGATAATTACGACTCGATTAAATGATACGTTAACAAGTATTTTTAACGATTTGTCAAGTATTTTTGCGGTGAATATAAAGAAAAATCCCGAGTGTCTTTCGATCACTCGGGATTATTGAATTCTGGTGGCGAATCAGGGACTCGAACCCCGGACACAAGGATTATGATTCCTCTGCTCTAACCGACTGAGCTAATCCGCCATTCTTTGGTGGCGAGTCAGGGACTCGAACCCCGGACACAAGGATTATGATTCCTCTGCTCTAACCGACTGAGCTAACCCGCCAAAGAGGTTGCTATATTACAAGCCCTTTTCAAACTTTGCAAGTCTTTTTTGAAAAAAAGTTAAAAAATTTTCAAAAAGACGCGTTTGATCACCATTTTTCCCAAAAATGATGAACCGGCCCATGGCCATGCCCCACACTCAACTCGTCAGCATGAACGATCGCCTGAGAAATGTAGTGCTTCGCTTTTTTCATTGCCTCCGGAACCGACTCGGTTTGAGGCAATAACGTTGCCAAAGCCGACGACAACGTGCACCCGGTGCCATGAGTATTCTTCGTTTGAGTTCGCACGGACGTCAAGACAACCGTCTCAAGACCATTGGTCAAATAATCGGGAACGTCTTCACCGCTCAAGTGACCGCCTTTGACCAAAACCCAAGCCCTAGGGGCCATCATCGACAATAGCTTTTGCGCCAAATGAGGCATTTCACTGGCGTCCGAAATTTCATCTTCACCGACCAAGGCTGCCGCTTCAGGCAAATTCGGAGTCAACAATGTCGTCAACGGTAACAATTCGGATTTGAGCGTCTCAACGCACGATTCGGGCAATAAGCGATCGCCACTCTTGGCTACCATCACGGGATCAAGCACCACATAGCGCGGACGATAAGTTTTGATCGCCTCTGCGACCACCTTAATGACATCAACATCACTTAACATGCCAATTTTTACGGCATCGATACGAACATCATCAAAGAGAGTCTTAAGCTGCAACGCAACGAAATCGGCACTAACCGCCTGAACACCCGTCACCCCTTGAGTATTTTGTGCCGTTAAGGCGGCAATCACGGCACAACCATAACCGCCCAAAGCACTCATGGCCTTCAAATCGGCCAAAACACCGGCTCCACCCGAAGGATCAACGCCGGCAATCGAAACAATATTCGGAATCAGTTTTTCCATAATGTGCGAATCACTTTCATGGTTCGTTCGGTTGCGCCAATAAATGCTTGAGAGAATGCCAATGCTTTTTCATGAGCAGACTGCCAAGCTTGATGATCGTCTAAAAGTGCATGAGCACTCGCCAATGCGCTTCGCTCATCCTCGACTTGGAAAATACCGCCGATGCGCTTACCTTCCTCAACCACCTGAGCAAAATTGAACGTGCTAGGCCCAACGATAACGGGCACCCCGACCGAGGCCGGTTCAATCACATTCTGACACCCGAAGGGCTTAAAGCTTCCGCCCATCAATGTCACATCAGCCAGTGCGCAATAAAAGAACATCTCGCCCATCGAGTCACCGATGAGAACTTGAGTTTCTGCTAACAAGTCGGACGGACAATCAAGAGTCGAACGACGTTGATAACGCAAGCCGCTACCTTTGACCACCGCTTCGACTTCATCAAAACGCTGAGGATGGCGCGGAACCAACAAATAAAGCACGTCGGGTTGCACACATTGGCGCAACTCGTTGATGAGAACTTCTTCCTCTCCGGCACGCGTACTTGCCAAAAGCACCACCGGTCGGCCAATGATCGTTTTCCAATAAGAGGCCTTCTCCAAAGCCGCCATCGGCGCTTGAATATCAAATTTCAAGCTACCCGTAATTTCCGGCTCTTTCGTACCGATCGTCACCAAACGTTCCGCATCTTTAGGCGATTGAGCGCAAACTGCCGTAAATTTACCCATGGCATCACGCATCAAATCTTCAGCCTTCATCGCTTGATTGAAAGACTTTTCAGACAAACGCGCATTGGCCAACAACATCGGAATACCCTTGCGACGAGCTTCTTCCAAAAGCGTCGGCCAAACCTCCGTCTCCATCACGATCCCCAACTTCGGCTGAGTTTGACGAAGGAATTTTTCCATTGCGTAGGGTGCATCGTACGGCAAGAAACATTGCTGAATTCGCTCAGGAGCCAATGCCTTAATTTTTGCACCGGTATCACGACCGGTCGGCGTCATGTGCGTGAGCAAAATATCGCATTGAGGCCACTCTTTCAAAATGGCTTGCACCAAAGGTCGAGTGGCATTGGTCTCGCCGACACTGACCGCATGAATCCAAATGCGAGGATGATTAGGACGAGGATCCGGGAAATCCGTCCAAGCAAAACGCTCACCCCAATGCTTCAAATAATCGGACTGCTTACGAGCTCGCCATAACAAGTAAAGCGCAGCCAACGGCATCAAACACGGCACTAGTCGGCGATAAGCCTTCGGAGAAATATTCAAGATTGCACCTCTTTGATTGCCGTGAGCACTTCGTCAACGCTCGGATTCGCATCGACGCCGCCCAAACTACGAACGCACTTGCCGGTCAAACCGACCAACTCAATCGGATAATCCAAGAACAGTCCCACCGTCGGACGATCGGTTGCTGCAGCCAAGTGGGTCAAACCCGTGTCAACGCCAACCACCAATGTCGAACCGGCCAAAATTTCACCGCACTCGGCAATCGAGAGTCGAGGATGAACAAAGGCGGCTTCACCGATACCTTGAGCCAAACGTTGCACACGCTCATACTCATCGGGAGCTGCCCACAAGAAACGGACTCCTAACCCTTGTTGAGCCAAACAACGACCGAGAGCAATCCACTTTTCCTCCGGCCACAATTTCGTTTCACGGCTAGTGTTGACCAAGAACGTTGCATACGGTTGACGAGCATTCACACCGGTCTTAAAAGACAAGCCAAAATCGATTTGCTTTCCATCGTATTCATACCCAAGGGCTTTGGCACACAAGGCTCGGCAACGATCAATCGCGGAGCGCGACTTCGAGATAGAAAACTTACTCTTATAGAACCAGCTGGCGATCGGCTCTTTGATGCTTCGAGAGTCATAACCGCAAATCGGCGCATTTGCCCAACGAGCCAACCAAGCGCTCTTCACGAGCCCCTGTAAATCGATTACACAATCGTATTTCTGTGCATACAATGCTTTTTTAACCGCCGCAATCTCTTGACGCGTTTCCTTAGCAAACAAAGACTTACGCCACCGACGAACCGCCACCTTAAAGACGTGATCGACTGCGCCGCTCATTGCAGGGATATCGGAAAAACTCCCCTCAACAAGCCAATCGATTTGTGCCTTCGGCATTGCTCGACGAATGTCATTGACCGCCGGCAATGCGTGGATCACGTCACCCATCGACGTGGTTTTCACAATCAAAATCTTCGGAGCCATCTCTTTTGTCTCCTTGATTAGAAATGCGATTCAACTTGATGGCTCAAACGCTTGCCCAACTCCACACCGGGTTGGTCAAATGCGTTAATACCGAAAAGATGGGCCAACATCGTCGTCTTATGTTCATACATCGCCATAACGGCACCTAAACGACGAGGCGTCAGTTCATCCAATCGAATCGTTGTTACTGCATTGAAAAAGCCATCGGACGGCATTTCACGAGTAACTAACGCTTTGGCCTGAGCCTTTGCATTGGCAACCAACACACGATGGTGATGATGGTAACTATGGCCCGGATTATCACACCACAACAAATCGATACTGGTTCGACCCGTGCCTTCACGCAACCATTGATAGAAAGAATGCTGGGCCTCATTACCATGGCCACCCCAAACGCCTTGACCGGTCATCCCCTCAACTCGCTCACCCTTGGGCGAGTAGGTCTTGCCCAAACTTTCCATTTCCAACTGCTGCAACCACGGCACTAAATGGCGCAAACGTTCGTCATACGGCAACAGACAGTGATATTGCATCCCCCAATGAGAGGAACACCACGTTGAAAGCAAGGCCAAGATGGCGGGAAGATTTTGTTCGATCGGCGTCTCCAACATATGGCGATCCATTTCATAAGCGCCGGCCAACATTTCCTTGAAAACTTCAGGACCTAAAGCAATCATGTCGGGCAAACCGACCGCGCCCCAAACGGAAAAACGACCGCCGACCCAATTCCACAACGGGAACTGATTTTCAATCGGAACGTTCATCTCACGATAGGCCTCAGGCTTAGCCGTCACCAAAACGACGTGCTTTGCACGATCGACAGCCGCATCCAAACCGGCTTCACCCAACCATTGATCGACCGCTGCGGCATTGACCATCGTTTCTCGCGTCGAGAAGCTCTTACTCGACACGATAACCAACGTACTATCGGGATCCAAACCACCCAAAATTCGATCGACCAACGTCCCGTCGACCGCCGACAAGAAATGCAGTCGGATGTCTTGTTTAACCCCTTGGAGCGCGTGATAAACGGCATGAGGCCCCATTTCCGAACCACCGATACCGACATTCACGACATCAGTAATGCGCTTGCCTCGAGCTCCGCGCCACTTACCGCTTCGAACGTCTTCGGCAAAAGCACTCATACGAGCCAGGGCTTGCTGAACATCGGCGTAGTAGGGTGCTTGAGGATCTTGGCTGCGAAGCGAAACGTGCAAAGCCTGACGATTTTCAGTCAAATTGACAATCTCACCGTCAACCATGCGCTGCTGAGCGCCAATCAAGTCGCTATCACGACCTTTTTGCAACAAATCCAACCATTGTTGATTGTTCATACGTTGACGAGAAATATTCAACGTAATACCGCATGCTTGGATTTCACAAGCGGAACAATCGTCAGACAAAAACGGAATATTGTGGGGCATAAGGGTTTGAGCCTCAAATTCAGAATTCTTGATATTTCAGCAACAAAATGCGTATCTATTAATTCTACTAGCCTGTATTGAAGACCGTCACGGAAAGTGCAAATTCTCTGCAAAAAAAGCCTCTTAGGCTTAAAATTAGTCGGATACATTTCGATTCGTAAAGGAACTCTTTCGTGTCTAATCCTTTTGCTCAAAAGCGCATCCTCGTGGTGGGTGATGCGATGCTTGACCGCTACTGGTTCGGCGATGCTACGCGCATCTCTCCCGAAGCCCCGGTTCCCGTGGTTCGCGTCGTTCGATCCGAAGACCGTTTGGGTGGTGCAGCAAACGTCGCATTAAACGCCGCGGCCTTGGGCGCCAATGCCGGCTTGCTCTCCGTTGTCGGTGATGACGAGGCCGGCAACACCATCGAACAGATTTTGCATGATCGTCATATCACCCCGCATTTACACCGCGATGACTCTCTGAAAACGACGGTGAAATTGCGCATTGTGGCACGCCAACAACAAATGATTCGTGCCGACTTTGAAGACAAGCCGACGACCGAAGTGTTGGCTAAACATCTCAACGATTTCGAGGCCCTGCTTGAAGGCTGTGACGCAATCATCCTTTCCGATTACGGCAAGGGCGGTCTTAACCATATCGCCAAGATGATTGAAATGGCTCGTGCTCGTCACATCCCGATTTTGATCGACCCCAAGGGTAGCAATTACGACCGTTATGCAGGCGCAACGGTCATCACGCCCAACCGAGCAGAATTGATGCAAGTTGTCGGCGAATGGGAAAGCGAAGACGACTTGAAGCGACGTGCTCATGCACTTCGCGAACGTTTAAATTTAACCGCCGTTCTCTTGACCCGCAGCGAAGAAGGCATGACCCTCTTTACTGACGAAGGCGAATTCTCCGTCCCCGCGCAAGCTTTGGAGGTCTATGACGTCTCCGGCGCCGGTGACACCGTCATTGCCGTGATGGCTACTGTCCTAGCTACGGGCAAGACCCTCAAGGAAGCCATGCACATCGCCAATCGTGCCGGCGGCATCGTCGTTGGCAAATTGGGTACGGCTACGGTCAGCATCGAGGAACTTTTCCCGGCTGGCTTTGATGAACTTTATTAACGCGGACATTTGACCATGAGCATTATCGTGACCGGTGCCGCCGGTTTTATCGGCGCTAACAACGTTTTGGCATTGAATAAGCGAGGCATCACGGATGTGATCGCCGTTGACAATTTGAGCAAGGCTGAAAAATTCAAGAATTTGGCCGAATGCCAAATCTCCGACTATTTTGACAAGCGCGAATTCATCGAGTTGGTCAAGGCTCGAAAGATCGCCAAGCCCGAAGCCATCTTCCATCAAGGCGCCTGCTCCGACACGATGGAATACGACGGCCACTACATGATGAACAACAACTATCGTTACACGATGGAGTTGTTGCAATGGGCTCAAGAGCTCAAGATTCCGATGATTTACGCCTCTTCGGCCGCCACCTACGGCGGTAGCACCACGTTTGTGGAAGACCCGGCCAATGAAGGCCCGCTCAACGTGTACGGCTACTCCAAGTTGCTCGTCGACCAAGTGTTGCGTCAATGGATGGCTAAGGGTTCCTTGACGGCGCCGGTCATCGGCCTACGTTACTTCAACGTTTATGGCCCGCACGAACAACACAAGGGACGCATGGCTAGCGTTGCTTTCCACCAATTCTTCCAATATCGCAAGGAAGGCCATGTCCGTCTCTTCGAAGGCTGCATGGGTTACGGCAACGGCGAACAAATGCGTGACTTCGTCTATGTCGAAGACGTTGTGAATGTGAATCTCCACTTCTTCGACAAGCCCGTTACCGGCATTTACAACTGCGGTTCCGGTCGTGCACAACCCTTCAACGACGTTGCATTGGGCGTTGTCAACGCCTTGCGCCGCAATAACGGTGATGCCACGTTGAGTTTGGAAGAAGCCGTTGAGGGCGGTCACATCCGTTATGTTCCGTTCCCTGAAAAGCTCAAGGGCAAATACCAAGCCTTCACGCAAGCCGATTTGACTAACTTGCGCAAGGGCGGTTGCGACGTCCCGATGCGTAGCGTCGAAGAGGGCACGGCTCATTACGTTGACTTCTTGTTGAATCGTTACAAGAACGTTGAAGACGATCCCACGATTGCTGAAGCCAAGTGATGAAAAAAGCGGCCTTTCTTGACCGAGACGGCGTGATCAATATCGATCACGCCTATGTCTATCGCCCGGAAGAGTTTGAATTTGTTGACGGTGTATTCGAAGCGGCCAAAGCTTTGGTTAACGCCGGCTACGAACTCGTTGTTGTGACCAACCAAAGCGGCATCGGTCGCGGTTATTACAGCGAAGCCGATTTCGCTCATTGCTGCGAATGGATGAAGGCTCGCTTTGCGGAAGCCGGCGCTCCGATTTCAGCCATCTATTTCTGTCCGCATCACCCTGAAAAAGCGCTCGATGCTTATCGCTGCGTATGCGATTGTCGCAAACCTGAGCCGGGCATGATTCTTCGCGCACAAAAAGAGCACGGTTACGATTTGGCATCTTCGCTGATGGTGGGAGATAAACTTTCGGACATGAAGGCGGCAGCCAATGCCGGCATCGGCACTCGTATCCATGTCGGTAAAGATGGGCGTGAAATCCCCGCTTTAGAAGCTCCTGCCACGCACGTCGCATTAAATCTTCGCGAAGCCGTATCGACTTTTTTAAAGGACGCCTAATGAGTACTCGTTTGCCCGCTCCGGCTTTTGAATCCAAAATCACGACGATGCAAGAGCTCAACGCTCGTGCACAAGCTCTTCCCCACCCGGTTGTGATGACCAACGGTGTATTCGATATCTTGCACCGCGGCCATGTGACCTATTTGGCTCAAGCTCGTGCCTTAGGTGCCAGTTTGGTCGTTGCCATCAACTCCAACAGTTCCGTGAAAATGCTTGGCAAAGGCGATGAGCGCCCGATCAATGACGAAAACGATCGTGCAGCCGTTTTGGCAGCACTCGATGCCGTGGATTTGGTGGTTGTTTTTGAAGACAAAGTTCCCTTAAAGGCTGTCGAATTGGCTCACCCCGACATTTATGTCAAGGGCGGAGACTATCGAATTGAAGACTTACCGGAAGCAAAACTCGTAGCAACCTGGGGAGCAAAAACCGTCACGGTCCAATTCGAACACCAACGTTCGACCACGGCACTGTTAAACAAAATTGCTTCACTCAACGCAAAAAAATAATCCGGATACCAATAAGCAAAAAAGCAAGCCGATCGGCTTGCTTTTTTGTACACAGTAACAATTACAACTGCAGAATTTGTGTTTGATCCATCAAGTGGGCACGCAACAACGACGTTGCCTTTTCTGCATCGCCCAAACGAATGGCACGTAAGATCTCACGCTCTTGACGGGCAATTTCCAAAAAGAACTGGCGATCTTTATTGGCAATGCGAGCCGACGTCTTTTCGAAGTAAGTCACCAAAACACCCGAGAAAACTTGCAAGACGCGATTACCGCAACCTTCAAGCAAGAGCAAATGAAATTCTCGGTCATACTTGTCAGCTTCAAGCGGCTCATCAGCATGCTCTTCCATCTTCTGCAAAGTGCCTTCCAAACGGGAAGCCAAGGCGGGAGTCATACGACGACTGACCAACGGCATCAACGAACACTCAATTAAAGCGCGTGCTTCAATGAATTCACCGACATCAAAATTCGCAACGTCGAAACGCATTTGAATCTGATCGCGCAAGCTACTGGCGCCAACTTCTCGAACGGAAGTTCCGCGCTTGGGCGTACGAACCAAAATCCCCATTTGCGTCAACACATCCAACTCTTTACGAATGCGATAACGTGTCACACCAAAACGTTTCGCAAGTTCGGTTTCCGTGTCAATACGCTCGCCATTGCGAGCTTGGCTCTGAAGATGATCACGGATTTTCTCAAACAACTTGTTGTCCATTTCCATAATGGGTCACCAATAAAAACGTATCGATGGATTATAGGTTAGTTCACCACCCCAAGGGGGGAGTTAAACAAGCTTTTCCCTTACGACATAAGGAATAGTGCTTGCTTCTAACCATCTTTTTTCTAGAAGATTGTCAGGCTTGAACAATCTTCTCATCAAGACTTCCGGAGCGAAACCCTTTCAAATCCAAACTCACATATAAAAAACCGAGTGCGTTAAAACGCTCAAGAATTTGATGTCGATGGGCCATCACGACGGACATATC
Organism: Burkholderiaceae bacterium; assembly: GCA_017646335.1. GTDB lineage: Bacteria > Pseudomonadota > Gammaproteobacteria > Burkholderiales > Burkholderiaceae_F > Aphodousia. The sequence goes on along the minus strand of JAGCMT010000010.1, from coordinate 4,673 downwards.
TTTTTCATCAACTTCAATACGTGCAACATCCCCATGCAATCGAACGCGCACGTTATAACAGCCTAACGAAATCAGATAGTGCTCTGCCGCCTCAATCTGATGAAGCAATGGCAATTCAAGCGCCGTGCCATAAGGAATACGCGTCGCCAAACAAGGAGAGGACGGACGCTTTGCAACCTCCAACCCCAATTGCCCCAAATAAGCACGAACGTCCTTTTTCATCATCTCACAATGAGCCAACGGACTGAGAATTCGTAACTCTTCAATCGCCTTCAAACCCGGACGATAACTTTGTAAATCGTCGTGATTCGTTCCGTCGATCACTTGCTCAACGCCTAACGCCAAGGCTTTTTCCCTCAGCGTCATAAATAACTTGCGTTTACAGTGGTAGCATCGATCAGGACCGTTTCGAATAATAGCGGGCTCCTCCCACTCATTAACGGTCAATACTTCATACGACACATCCAGTGATTGAGCCATCTTCTGCGCAAACGACTCATCGCGTACAGGCATCAATGCCGTACGAATATAGATAGCAAAAAGACGTTTACCGCTATTTTTTACCGCATTGGCTAACAATGCCAAAACTAAGGCGCTGTCAGCTCCACCCGAAAAAGCCAACAAACAATCATTTCGAGCCAACTCATCAATATGCGCGAGTAAACGTTGCTTTTTGAGATGATCAATCATGATGCTTCGATTGGTTGGCAACATGAAATACTGCCTTCAAAGGAAGACCGTGTGCCTGAGCCAACTTTTTTACACTTTCAAATTCAGGGTAGGCGAACGTTTGCTGCCCTTGCTCATCCTCGTAGGTGCACACTTTCATCGTCACGTCACCCAACGGGGTCGAGATTGTCTCGAATGTTCTGGACAACAACGATCGTTGCATCGTCATACGACGAATCCCAATGGTGGTCGTCTCTGTAAAGATAATTCGTTCCAGCGCCGTACGCTTTTGAGCCTTACACAAGACCGTCAACATCGTGTCGGGACGATTCTTCTTCATGAAAATGGGGCTGTAACATACATCTAAAGCACCGGCTTCAAACAGGCGATCCATCACGTAACCCAAAACTTCCGGAGAACAATCATCAATATTGCTCTCAAGCTTGACGATGTCATCTTCCTGAGCCTGTGTTTTTTCTTCAAGCAACATGGCTCGTAAAAAACTCGGGCGCGAATACTCACGCTTGCCGGCACCCATCCCCGTCGAGACGATTCGATAACTGGACGGCAAAGACGTCTTGACATCAAGAGCGGCTAAAATAGCGGCTCCCGTCGGAGTAATCAATTCACCCTCAATGTCACAAAACTGCATTTCAATGCCATAAGCGGCACAAATATTGGCAACCGCCGGCACCGGAATCGGCAAAATGCCATGTTGGCAACGAACCGTACCAAAACCCTCATTCAAGCTACGAAGGACCGTTTGCGTTACTTGCAAATCATCCAAACAAACGGCAACAGAAAGAATATCGACAATCGAGTCGATGGCTCCGACCTCATGGAAATGGACTTGTGCGATGGGCTTGCCGTGAGCTTTCGCTTCAGCCTGAGCCAAAATCTCAAAAATTCGAATGGCCAAAGCCTTGGCGTTATCCGTAGCGCACGTGTTATTGATCAAAAGTGCGACATCCAATAACGAACGATGGCCATGATGTGCGTGGTGAGAGTGACCGTGGTCATGGTAATGGTCATGGTCATGATCATGGTGATGATCGTGATGATGCTGATGACCAAAGAGATATTCCATGTCGTGATCATGATTATCTTCTCGAAGTACGACATCAAAATCCATCATATCGAGAGAGGCTTTTTGAACACGACGAATCTTGGCTTCAAAGCCTTGTTCTTGCAGGCTAGCCAAGACCTTCATTAATTTTTCTTGATTGGCTCCGAGATCCAAAAGAGCCGCAACCGTCATATCGCCACTAATACCGGTCGAGCAATCCAAACAAAGCGTTGTCATCGAAAACTCCTACTGACCACCATCAACGGCAAGACGATTAATTTGTGCAGCCAAATGAGCCGCACCGAATCCGTTATCAATATTGACGGTACAAACTCCGTTGGAACAAGAGTTAAGCATCGTCAACAAGGCCGACAATCCTTGAAAATTAGCCCCGTAACCGACAGAGGTCGGAACCGCAATCACAGGATTGGTAACGAGCCCGCCGATTACAGAAGCCAAAGCCCCCTCCATGCCGGCGACAGCAACCACGCAATTAGCCTTTTGAATCGGTTCCAAACGGGCTAACAATCGATGCAAACCGCTCACGCCCACATCGTAAATACGCTCCACTTTGGCACCGAAGAATTCGGCACATTGTGCACACTCTTCAGCAACGGCAATATCGGCTGTCCCAGCCGTACAGACGGCGACAGCCCCGACCGGTTCTACCGGATGATCGTCAATTTTGACGATTCGACTCACGGGGTCATATTGCAAATGAGACGGCATCAGTTGACGAAGCGCTTCGTATTGTTCTTGAGAACAACGAGTCCCCAAAACTCGACCTTCTAAAGAATAGAGCTTTTGGAAAATGGCCACGAGGTGATCAATCGTTTTGCTTTGACAAAAAACGACCTCGGCAAAACCGGAGCGGTATTTGCGATGCGTATCCAACTTTGCAAAACCAAGGTCCTCACACGGATATCGCTTAAACCAAGCCTGGGCCTCTTCAATACTTAAAGACCCATCTTTCACGCCTTGTAAAATTTCTTCCAAACCCATTTTCCATGCTTCCTTTGCAAGATGCCCCACTTGTTGAAGCAGGGCATCTTATTCTTAATAGTTATCCAAGCTCAAGCTTGGTCACTATGGCGTTATTCAACGCGCGGAACCGTCAAACTACCTTCCGGCATCAAAACGATTTCAGGCGTTTCACCGACATATTCCTTAGCGATAGCCAAAGCCTCTTCAACCGTATCCACGGCAGCCGTAAAGTGCATGTCCTTAGCCAATTGACGATCAAGGCTCGTCACCAAGATATAGCGAGCCGATTGCATCGGACGGGCAACGGCATAAGCCTTATTGGCACCAATCACGAAATTGTCCTTGAGTTCATCGCGAATGGCTTCGAACGTCTTGAGACGACGGAAAGTTTCTTCCAAAACCTTGGAGCCGGAACCTTCTTCGCAGTCGGCAAGCAACACAACGACGCCACCGTCACGAACGGCACAGGCGGCGTTATCCATCGTCTTTTGCATTTGGTAAACGTTAATGTCCTTCGGGAAGCCGCCGCAAGAAGCGATCACCAAGTCGGCCTTCTTCGGAATCACGCAACCGTATGCTTGGTCAACAAACTTGCAAGCTTCCAAGTGAGCTTCAACGTAGTGACCGGCATACATACGAAGGAATTCGTGCTTAGCGTTCAAAATGGCATTGAAAAGGAACAACGAGCGACCTTCGGCAAAAAGAGCAACGCCTTCGATTTGGTCTTCATAGCACGGGTTACCTTGCATCTTGCCCAATTGAGCATTGGGATCAAGCATGAAGCTGTGATTAACACGCGTCGTTTCCATGGCCGTACAACCCGGCAAGATGGCCTTGCGACCGCCACCGTAACCGGAGAAGTAGTGCTGAACGATAGAACCGGTCAAAATCACATGGTCAACATGGCAAAGGTGCTTATTGACCCAAACCGGCGTACCGCGGGAAGTCGTACCGAAGAATTCGAAGTCTTCTTCCTTCTTGCACTCGTTGTTGTACATCTTCAAACGACCGGCCACTTCTTCACCGACGGCTTCGACCATTTCTTCATGGGTCATGTTGCGGTGCGTACCCAAAGAGAACAAGATGTGCATATCTTCATCACGCACACCGAGCTTATTCATTTCATTGACCAAGACCGGCATGAAGTCATAGCTATTAGCGACACGCGTCAAGTCGTTACAAATGAAAGCAACCGTATCACCCGGCTTAATAATCTTATCGATCGGTTCCAAACCGATCGGATTGTAGATAGCATCAAGCACACCTTGCTTGATATCTTGCATCGGGGGAAATTCTTGCGTAACCACTTCCTTGAGAACGCGAGAATCATCGAGTTCGAACGTCTTCGTGGAGCGTCCGTAAGCGTACTCGTAAGACTTCACTGCCATGATCAAAACTCCTAATTTGAGCATCAAATAAAACCAATTTATTTTATCGTTTTCTTTGCGCCTTCAACGAGTGATTTTTGTTAATTCAAACGATGTCGCTCACATACGGTCAAAAGACGCTCCAAAAGATGGGGGTGAGAGAGAATTTTTATTGATTTCTCAATCTTTTTTCACTCTAACCAAAAGGCGCTTTCGACCCATTTTTCTTCAAAAAAATGGTCACACTCTCCATTCCCTTAAGCACTTCTACCTAGAGTCGGCAGACTGATTTGTAAAGATTTTTTACATTCTTTGGAATAACGCAAAAAATCACACTCAGGCTGTAACTTTCGGTTACAGAACGTGTCAAAATTACGGTTGCTTGGAAAAGTGACAAATGCATATTTGTGACTTCTTCATTTTTTTGTAAAGCGATAAAGGAAATAAACCATGGATATTGGTATGGACTTTTGGCTGCAGCTCCTCGTGATGCTCGCATGCTTGTTTTACGGTGCTCGTAAAGGCGGTATGGCCCTCGGTCTCTTGGGCGGTATCGGCTTGGTCATCTTGATTTTCGGCTTCGGTTT
>JAGCMT010000059.1 GCA_017646335.1 Burkholderiaceae bacterium | reverse complement strand
CACGACTTTGATGCCCGCCTTTTCCAACGTTTGCAATCGTTGGTTGTTGATTTGGTATTGGGAACGATTCACCAACAACCCGTCGGGCTTTAACGCCAAGATCTTTTCGGAATTGAGGATATCATCGTGATACCCGCCGATGCTCGGCAATGTCTTCAATTCAGGAAACGCTTTTGTATAAGCGCGGTACTCGCCTTTACGCATAGCTTCCCAACCGTCACCGGGAATGGCCACAACCTTATCGAGATTGGCTTCTCCCGCTACCAACAAAAAGTTGGCGACATAATTGGCCACAACAAATCGCTTGGGCTCTTGGTCAAATGTCACGGTTCGGTTTTCAATGTCGGTAATCGTGTAAGCGCTCGCCAGGCTACTGAGTCCGGCACACATCACGACACCTGCTACGGTCAACAATCGTTTGATCATCGAGCGATCCTTTCATCCAAAATTTAAAAACTTGCACCATTATAAAAGTAAGCGACGGCTTCGTTTTCTTCGGTTGACAATTTGGCGTTAACTTTTCCTAACGAAACACTGTTTGACGACTCTCTATAATGAGAGAAACGACACCAATCCTCAGGATGAACTTCCGTGAACAAAGAAGAAACCTACCAATACCTAAACGACCGTGGCGTCGCCTACGAGATCACCGAGCATCCGGCCGTTTTTAATATGGCCGAAGTCGCCGAGCTCACCACGCTCCCCTATCCGGAAGTTAACGCCAAAAACCTTTTTGTGCGGGACAAGAAAAAGCGTTTTTACATGCTCACGGTCCGAGGTGACGTACGCGCGGATTTGAAGGCTTTTCGAAAGAAATTGGGCGTCACGGGGCTGTCTTTTGCCTCCGTTGAAGAATTGGATTCGATTCTGAAACTCTACCCGGGTGCCGTCACCCCGTTGGGATTGTTAAACGACAAAGAAAAGCTCGTGACGCTTTATATCGATGAGTGGTTTATGGACGGTTTGATCGGCTTACACCCCAATGACAACACGGCCACGATTTGGATGAAAGCCACGGACTTGGTAAAACTTTTGCAAGACGACGGCCACACGGTTCTCACGGTTGCGCTGTGAGGATGCGCTAAGCTCTTCCATAAGAAGAAAGAGGCAATATACTGCATAGTGACTCCTTCGATTGACAAACCCGACGTTGCGCCGTCGGGTTTGTTGTTTCTACACCTCCAAAGAGGACCCCGCCACAGCTTTCAGACATAAAGCCTCTGTGTGAGCGCTTCTTGTAGGCCTAACCCAAAAGCGCGACCGGATAGCGTGTCCATGCAAGACCAATCTCGTCGCAGTTTCAGAACTATATCACTTTATGAGCTTTGCTTGCGAATATTGATTATGTTATATTTCAATTGACTTACAAGCTCTTATTTTGGTCTAATTATTATTTACCAAAATAAGCGTGCGAGATTCCACTCTCTTTTTAGCCCTCAACTTTTTGGATTTCTCGCCAAGATTCGGTAATGTTTCCTGATGCACTTTTTCTTTGTTTGGATTACTCATGCAACACTGGTTTAACGGTTTATTGACGATGGATCCGCACAGCTGGATGATCGCTTTGGCTCTGCTGTGCGCCGCCTTGGTCGCACTCGTCTTCGTCTTACTTATTCGCGGAAAAAACGACCGTGAAGCTTTGATGCTGACGTTGGCCGCTCATCAAGAAGCATTACTTCAAAAGGCCGCCTCCGAGACGAAAGAAGCGACTCGTCAAGTGCTCTCTTCCGAGAACACGCACTTGCGGATGGAATTGAGCGATCGCTTCAATACGCTCACCAACTCCCAACGCGATGAACTCATGCAGTTTTCGCAGTTGGTGACGCAAATGGGCCAAGCCACGACCGAAACCAATACCCAAATGCGCCAAGAGATGACGATCAACTTGGCCGCACTGACCGACTCCATCAAAAAGGAATTGGCCGAAGTGCGCTCCACAATGAACGCGCAAATCGAAACGATGCGTGCGGGCAATGAGAAAAAGCTCGACCAAATGCGCATGACGGTTGAAGAAAAACTTCAATCGACGTTGGAGACGCGATTGACCGAAAGCTTCAAACAAGTCGCCGCACAATTAAAAGAAGTCGAAACCGGTTTGGGTGAGATGCGTCATTTGGCGGGCCAAGTGGGCGAACTCAAGCGCGTTCTCACCACCGTCAAAACACGCGGCACGTTCGGTGAAATGCAATTGGGTGCAATCCTTGAAGACATCTTGACGCCCGAGCAATACGAAGCCAACGTCGCCACCCGCCCCAACAGTCGCGATCGAGTGGAATTTGCCATCAAATTGCCGGGCCAAAACGATCAAGGTTTCGTGTGGTTACCGATCGACGCCAAGTTCCCGATTGAAGACTGGCAACGTCTGGAAGAAGCGCGTGTTGCCAACGATTTGGACGGCATTGAAGCGGCTGCCAAGGCCTTGGAAACCCGCCTTAAGGGCGAAGCCAAGAAGATCCATGAGAAGTACGTCGAAGTCCCCTACACCACGGAATTTGCCGTGCTTTTCTTGCCGAGCGAAGCTCTTTACGCCGAATGCTTACGCCGACCGGGTTTGGCTCAATTCGTGCAAAACACTTATCGCGTAACGATTGCCGGCCCCACGGTTTTGGCCTCGTTGTTAAATAGCTTGCAGATGGGTTTCCGCACGCTTGCGATCCAAAAGCGAAGCGCCGAAGTGTGGGAAATCCTGAGTAAGGTCAAGGCCGAATTTGAAAAGTTCACCAAGGTGATCGATCAGATCGACAAGCAAGTCGAGACCGTGAAGAATTCCATTGCGAGCGTTCGCACGCGCACCAACGTCATGAGTCGAAATCTTCGCAACGTCGAATCCTTGCCAGGTGACGAGAATTCGATTACGATGCTCCTCGATAACAAAGGAGAGTAAACCGTGAAAAAGTTCATGCAATACGCGATCATTTTTGCGATCGGTGCCATGATCGTTTGTTTGGGCGTTCAATTGACTTCGCTCGTGATCAAGGCCATGTAATCGGTTTTCGATAAGACAAGGACACACCTTCTAAAGGTCGTGTCCTTTTTTTACAATAAAAAAAACGCCGCTTGCGTTTCCACAAGCGGCGTTTCGTTTAGCGCAGATTTCTTAGTGCTTTAACACGAAGCGATCGGTGTACGGAATCGACGGATCGACAACGATGGCCTTAAAGCCACGAGCTTCAATAGCGGCTTGACCACGCTTGGTGGTGATGAACGTGCCGGACTTACCGACCACTTCACCGTTAATGAGGATCGGTTCACCGGCCACAAAAGCAGCCACCGGCTTTTGCGTTTCGAAATTAAAGACCGTGATGTCAGCGTCAGCGCCCGGCGTGAAGTGACCCTTTTGCTTCAAGCGAAGCATACGAGCCGGATTCAACGTGGTCTTCACAACGAATTCAGGCAACGTCAAGATACCCATCTTCACCAATGCCAAACCGTTTTGAAGGATCACGTTACGCGTGAACACGCCACCGTCGGTACTGATACCGTCAACCACGAAGCTGCCGTCTTCGCGCTTGGCTTCAGCCAACCAGGCGCGCGGGATACCCGGGTTCACATTGAAGCTACCCGTGACGTCCGTGTTGTTCTTTTCCCAGAATTCGATCCCTTCTTGACCGGTCAAGAGACCCGTGTAACCGCCGGCGTCGTAGTTGACGAAAGCGTGTTCAGCCATGAAAGCCTTCTTCATACCGTCGCGGTCAGCGGTAAAGCCATAACGCGTCAAGCAAGAAGCCGTCACTTTACTCAAAACTTGGTCATTGGCATCAAGCGTCAAACGCGTACCGTTCTTCGGAGACAAATAGGATTCGCAAAGGATGTTGGGATTGTCACGAAGCTTTTGCAAAGCCACCTTCGTTTCTTCCACGCAATCCATCACGGCACCGCGGCAATAGGCGTTGACGTGAGCAACGTGAAGCGGGAGACCCTTGGCGGCATCGACGGCTTCAAGCATGCCTTCGATGTTGGAGCCGTGTTCGGTCGAACCGCAGTGCCATGCCACATAAGCACCCTTTTCATAAGCGGTGCGGATGAAATCGGCAGAGATATCAGGACGAACCGGGAAGTGACCGCCCAAGAGCTTCACACCGACGGCACCACCGTCCAATGCCTTATCGATGAATTCATTGATTTCTTCAACGGAGGGTTCGGAGCAGCTAATCGTTTCCGGCGGATAAGCGGCTTCCAAAATGGCGATGTTCAAGCCGGCGCCGTATTCGGGCGTTTCATCCAAAATGCTGTTCAAAGGACCGGCCATGTCCAAGCAACCCGTCACCCCTTCCATGGCCAACATGCGATGACCATAGTGAGAGCCGTACATGCTACCGATATGCACGTGCGGGTCGATGATACCCGGTTGCAACACCATGCCGGAGTAGTCATATTCTTTCTCACCGGCCTCTTCAATCTTGGCGGCGACCAAAGCGATCTTACCGTCCTTAACGGCCACATCGGCTACGCCGTCAAAGCCATTGAGCGGATCGATAACGCGAGCACCACGAAATACGACATCAAACATGATTTCCCCCTTTCGATAATCTTGTGACAAATATAAACCATGACTATTTTGGGGAATTCCAATAAAAAAATCGAGGAAATCCTCGATTTTTTCATGGGTGCCATTCCTTAGAAGAATAATGACGCTTATTCGTCCTCAGCAATGTGCATTTGACCTTCCGTCCACGGTGCAAAGCGATAGATCTGCGGGAAAATGTTGTCGCGAAGCTCGGCTTTGGCAAATTGGAACACGTGTTCCATCTGCGGACCGTACTCGTCATCGCGGTGGAAAAGGTACACCTTACGGCTTAATTGCGGATCCGGGAACGGTGCGATGTGCAAGCGATCCAAGAGGTGCTCGTTTTGCAAAACGGTCGTCGGTCGCGCATAAACCCAACCCATGCCTTCGGCGATCAAGGACAAAAGCATCGTGTTGTTGTGCGCAATGATGCGTTCGGGCACTTTCAAACCTTGCGAGCGAAGGAACGCTTCATTGACTTGACCCGCCCCGTTTTCGCTACCGAAACGGATAAGCGGTAAGCCGCAGCAATTGAGTTCTTCCCACGTCCAGGGCTTTTCAATCGGACGAGCCAAGGCCTTGGGCAAAATCAAAACGCTCGGCTCTTCGAAGAGTTCTTTTCGAGAGATGCGTTCGGTCGGCACGTGAGCGTCGTTGGTGATGATGAGGTCAAGCTTGCGCTCAAGCAATCGTTGATACAAAAAACCCGAAGACACGACGATGATGTCGAGGCTCGAGACCTCGGGCAACATTTGACGGACGATCGACATGCCCAACGTGGTCGAAAGCGCTTCGGTGATACCGATGCGAAGCGTGGGCTTAATCAAGTTGTCCTGGCGGATTTGCGTGAGCAATTGCTTCGTGTCGTTGAGCACGCGCGAGATGTGGCGACGAAGCACCAACGCTTCGGGCGTCGGTTTCATCGGGCGGCAAGAACGATCGAACAACGTAAAGCCCAAGTCTTCTTCCAGTTCGAAAATGGCTTTGGAGACGGCTGATTGCGAAATGTGCAAGGCATGAGCAACGGCTGAGAAATTTCTCAGGTCACAGCAAAGCAAAAACACCTGCGGGTGTTTATTTAAAAGGGACTCGACTTGTTTCAACATAGGATCAGTGCCACGGACAAAAATTCAAACGCTCGCATCTTATTGAAAAAATAGCAAATTTGTCAGAGGGTTACTACTCAATTCAAGTATTTACCACTAGAAAAAAATGCTCAAAAGGCGCAAAAAAAAGCCGAATGGATAAATCCATTCGGCTTTAAATCTCATTTAACGATTAAATCGTCAAACGCTTCTTTGTCTGGCAATTAAACCATGAACAAAGCCAAAACGAACGTTGCGATCGTCATCGGAACAGCCGTGCGCTTAGCAACTTCGATCGGGTTAGCTTGAGCGATACCGCAAACGACGATCATACCACCGGCGATCGGGGACATCGTACGACCGATAGCGCCGCAGAGGTAAGCCAAACCACCCAAGGAGTGGATTTCCATACCGAATTCCTTAGCGTGCGGCGTCACAGCTTCGTTGAAAGCGAACGTTGCAGCGTCACCGGAACCGGAGATCGTAGCCAAGAGCCACGGACCGATGGAACCGCCCCAGCGAGCGATGTCGTTGGATTCCTTCAACATAGCGATGAAGGTGGAGATCAAACCGGAAGCTTGCAAACCAGCAGCGAACACACCAGCAGCGATGATGATACCCATCACGTCGCCGTATGCCTTACCCAAACCGTTGAAGAATTGCTTCGTGAATTCTTGCGGGTTCGTGCGTTGGAGGACCATAGCGCAAACCAACATGATGACAGCACCCAAGACCATAGCTTGAGCAACGCCCATCTTCATAGCCGGAATCCAAACGTTACCGACGACCAAGATGAGAATCGGAACCAACGTCAAGAAGGCCATGAGCGGGTTAGCCTTGAAGCCATCGTCAACAACCTTAACTTCAGCCTTAGCGTTCTTGTCGCCCTTGTGGTCGCCCAAGATGAAGCACCAGATCAACAAACCAACGGCGGAGATGACACCAACGGTGACAGACCACGGCGTGTGGTAAGCGATGAAGTCCATCATGTCCATACCGGCCATGTTAGCGATGAACGGGTTGTGAGCGGAACCCGGGCTCAACAAGGAACCCATCGTACCGCCGAACACGGCAGCAGCTGCAGCAGCCGGCTTAATACCAGCGCGGAGCATAACCGGGATCAACGTGGAACCGACAGCTGCGGAACAACCAGCAGCAGACGGAATAGCGATGTTCAAAACGAACGTGACTGCCGTGCAGACCGGGATCAAGAAGATACCCAAACCGCGGATCGGGGAAGCCAAATAGTGAACCAAGCTACGGTCAGCCTTGGTCATCGTAGAAACGAATGCGAAACCCATGCAGGAGCAGATTGCGAGAATCAAGCTGCCCTTGGTCATGTTGCTTGCAAATGCGTTCAAAGCCTTCATCGGGTCGAAGGAAAGAGCGCAAAGGAAGAAACCGGCCGTAAAGAGGACCAAACGGGTTTCAATACGCTTAGCCAAAGCATAGATCGTCACAGCGATCGTGGCAATGGCAACATATTCAAGAATAGACATAAATCACCCTCGGATGAAAAAAAAGAATAGATAGTCCGGTTCTGTAACGAACTCTTCTTATCCAACTACGGATTATGTCATTTCTTACAAAAAATAACCCTAACACTAACCCTATATCTAGGCGCTATTCATAAAAAGAATGGCAAAAATTCCACAAAAGAATACTATTTTGAGCCCGAGTTGACTTTTCTATAGTATGGTGAGCACTGACTCGCACAATCGAACATTGTGCACGTTCAGGCCAAGATTGTTTCCCGCTTCTGTGAAAAGAAGCCTTTACTCCCGGGTTTCCTCCTCCTTAACTCGGGAGTTTCTTTTTTGATCGTTGGCCCTGCATTGACAAAAACGCCACCGAAGACCATTTTTCGGTGGCGTTTTCATTTTTTAGGATATTGGATTTACCATCTCTGGTTGCAAGGAGAAGAAGAATCACAACGAGAGACGAGGATAAGTATTTCCCCTTTTTCGCTCCGTGTCACCTAAACCACCCCTTTTGTTATCTCTACTATTCCCAAATCGAATTGCATCAAGTTTATTAATCGTTTTTTGCCAAACGATTAATCGTCTTTAATAACAAATTCGGAATAATCTCAAACGAATAGTCCAATTCCAGGCGTTCGGTCCACTTGTGCGCATCACGACCGGCCGGGCCCATGTTGGCAATCGGGATGTCCAATGCCAACAATTCTTCCATCGGCAACCAGTACGCATCGCCCCAAGCGGGCGTGTTGTCGGCCAAAGCTTCCAAGTCTTCACGCTCCCCTTCAAATCCCAAGAAGGAAAGGTCGGTGATACCGCCGAAGACTTCGGTCATATAAGTTGCCCCGTCGCCGGCCAGTACGCCCGCTTCTTGGCACATGTCTTCGATGATGCGACGAAGCTTGCGTTCGTCATCGTTTTTACGATGATTGAGACGCTGCGGATAATACGGCGGCACAAAGCCCACGATGATGGCCGGGCCCAAGATACCCGCTTGCGCCACCAACCACTCCACGGTCGAGACGGAGATTTCGCGAGCATCGGTGTCTGCCGGCAACGATTGAACAAATTCCTTCATCGCCACCGTCACGGCCTCATGCGAACCCAACTTCAAGGCCAATGCGTCGACCACGTTTTTCACCGTCATGATCTTGATCGAAGACGGGATCCGTGCGTGACCGCCGTGTGCGGAGTACGACACGGCACTCGTGATCATTTGCGCCGAGGTAGCCAAACCCGCACGCTTGGCGGCGCGAAGGCTCCACTGCAAGATTTCAGCCGGGGTCTTTGAAGTCGTCAGCACATTAAAGTAACAGACGGCTCGCTGCGGCAACGTCACCGAATACACACGACGACGCACTTCTAAAGATAAGCACGCGGGCGGCGGCAACACGTCCGCCCCGCGACCGTCGATCAACTCGGGGTTGCCTTCGACTTCACGCACGATGTTGGCAGCGATCAATGCGGCACTCACCCCACGGTAATAGTCATTGACGTGGGCTTCCAACCCCAAAGCCAAAAACATGGGCATGATTTTTCCGGTCGTACCCGTGTAGTACGGACGAAGAGCGGGTTGCTTTTCCGTTTTCGAGGTCCAAAAGCAAGGCTCGCCCGTCAACGCCGCAATCATCTGCAACTCTTCACGCTCGATCATCTCCATGAACGCTTTCATCGAGCCACGCATACCGGCACTGTTGCTTTCTTCATCGGGCACAGCCAAGAAGGCCAAATTGATATCAAGCTCAGGCTCTTGAGCCAACTTTTTGATCGCTTCGATGAAAATGGCCAAACCGGCCTTCATGTCCATCACACCGCGACCGAAAAGCCAATTGCCGCTTTCCCAATCCAGACGCGCGTCTTTGGAGATGGGATGATGACCGATTTCTGCCGTGTAGGCTTCCGGATCAAAGGCCAATTCGGACAACACGCCGCAATCTTGCGTATCAACAACGTCAAAGTGACCGGTGAGCAAAATGGTACGCGCGGTGCGTTTGCCCGCACGCAAAAGACCGAGCACTGCTTTGCGATTTAATGCATCACCTTCACAGTCGATTTCTTCGACCGTAAACGTGTTATTGGGATGAGGTTCGACTTTAAGGAGTTCTTCGAAAATCGCGCGAGCGCATGCGTTTTCCGCATCGGCATCGCCCGAAACACTAGGGATCTGACAGAGTTTGATCGTCAACTCTTTCATGCTTTGAGGGGTAAAAATCGTCATGGTCGTTTTCCTTATTGCGATTTTTGCCTGTGTTTTCGATAACTTAACATAGCAACGAAGTTTTTGTCTACCGTTGTATTTAGGGTACAACGGTTACAATTTTCTGACTTCTTCGAAATCGCTCGTTTTAATAAATCCCACTTTACTCGCTTTTTCTCAAGAATTTCCACTCTAAAAATCCACCAAAGAAAAATTTTCATTGATTTGCTTAATTTTTTAGCACTCCACTAAGCACTTGTCCTAACACGCTTTTTTCCACTTTGAAGCCAAACTTATCCACACAAACTGTGGAAAAGTCCCTCTGATCGATAAAAGGAATCGAAAATAATTCGAAATTTTTGTGAAAAATATTTGCAATTCCTGAAAACCTCCGTATAATTCCAATTCTCGCTAGACGCAAGACACCTTGGAAGGGTGGCAGAGTGGTTGAATGTACCGCCCTGGAAAGGCGGCATACGGTTATCCGTATCGAGGGTTCGAATCCCTCCCCTTCCGCCAGAATTTAGAAACGGAGTTTGAGAGATCAAACTCCGTTTTGCTTTATATGAAGTCGATGAAGAATCGACCGAGTGCTTGTTAACCTCGTAAAAAACAAGGATCATGAAAAACTACGTCTCCGTTACCTTCATGGTGATGAGCGTCGTGTTTTGCACGTGCTTGATCACCGCCAATCTCTTCGGCACCAAAATCATCGCCATCGGCCCGTTCACCACGACCGCCGCGCTTTTAGTCTTTCCGATCTCTTATATCGTCAATGACTGTGTCACTGAAATCTGGGGCTATCGTCATGCCCGTTTGATGATTACTTTGGCCTTCTTGATCAATTTAACGTTCATTGCTTTGTCGACGATCGCCGTGGCGAATCCGGCGGCGCCCTATTGGACGGGCGAAGCGGCCTTCAATTTCGTTTTTTCGCTTACACCGCGCATTGCGATTGCGAGCCTTTTGGCCTTTTTGTTCGGCTCGCTCATCAATGCCCGTGTGATGGCCAAGATGAAGGCGCACTCCCCCAACCAACATTTCTCGCTTCGTGCCGTGGTCTCGACCGTCGTCGGTGAATCGATCGACTCGCTCATCTTCTATCCGATTGCGTTTACGGGACTCTTGCCCGTCTCGCAACTCATCTCTTTGATGATTTTTCAAGTCGTGATGAAAACCCTTTATGAAATTGTGGCTTTGCCCGTCACGATGAACGTTGTCAAACGCATTGAAAAGCACGAGCGCGACTTTGACACCCTCCCCTCTTCCTCTTTAGAAAGGATGACGCCATGACCGCTACCCGCGAAGACGAAGGCCTTCTGGCCCTCGGTAAAAAGACCGAATACCGCAGCACCTACGCACCCGACGTATTGGAAGCTTTTGAAAACAAACACCCCGAAAATGACTATTGGGTGCGATTCAATTGCCCGGAATTTACGAGCCTTTGCCCGATCACGGGTCAACCCGACTTTGCTGAGATCCGCATCAACTACATGCCCGATCGCAAGATGGTGGAAAGCAAAAGCCTAAAGCTCTATTTATTTAGCTTCCGCAACCACGGCGACTTCCATGAAGATTGCATCAACAAAATCATGAAAGACTTGATTGCCTTGATGGATCCGAAGTACATCGAAGTCACGGGCATCTTCACGCCGCGCGGTGGGATTTCCATTTGGCCTTTTGCCAACTACGGTCGCCCCGGTACGAAATATGAAGAGCTTGCGAAGCATCGTTTAATGAATCACGATCTCTAAAATTCTCCTGGAAGAGAAAAAAGCTCCTTGAGCTAGCACCACGACTGCGCGGGCTATGCTCAAGGAGCTTTTGTTTTTGACGACTCGAGCGAGTCGATTAGAAACCTTACCAAGCTGCCGATTCGTTTCGGTTATAGCTATTGACCTTATCGGCCGAAACATCTGCCAAAAGAACAAATGCTTCACACTCGCCTTGGAAGCGGAAGGATCCTTTGCCATGTTTCCAATAGTCTAAGGACTTGAAAAAGGCTTCAATTTGGGGATGGAGTTCATCGGCCTTTTTCGCTTTAAACGCCAAGCTAACCGTTTCACCGCTTTTTAAATAGATCGTCAATTCTTGAACCAGCATTTTGAAATTTCCCTTTCCGAATTAAGAGCGCTCTTTCAACTCAACACCACGATACAGTTTAGTCCTCTTTGAGCGTCTGCACCACTCCCAAAAGCAAAAGCCGCCCCGATGGGAGCGGCTTGGCAATCAATCGTTTAAATCGATCGATTAGTCATCGTAAGATTCGATGGACTTGAAGAGCAATTCCGTACCGAGCATGAAGTCTTCCAACTTCATCTTTTCACGCCAGTTGTGAGAACCGTCTTGGTTAGCCACGAAGATCATGGCCACCGGGATACCGACGTTTTCATACACGGCAGCGTCGTGACCGGCGCCACTCGGCATATGGATGTGCGGGATTTCGCAACGTTCAGCCGTCTTAGCGATGTGACCCATCAAGTCAGGGTCGACGCCGCTGGCTTCGCAAACGAGCGTACGGTCAAATTCAAACTTCACGCCACGCTTAGCACCGATGCGAGCACCTTCTTCTTCCATCAACTTGTGGAAGCGAGCCAACGTGTCCATGGACAAGGAGCGCATGTCGATGGAGAATTGGACGTGACCCGGGATAATGGCGATAGCGGAGGACGGATCCGTCTTCATCACGCCAACCGTAAAGACCAAGTCTTCACCCTTTTCAAGCCATTCTTCCCAGTGCTTTTCCATGGACATCAAGAATTCGCCCATGGCCATACCGGCGTCGTGACGGTATTCCTTGTTAACAGCACCGGAGTGAGCCGTTTCGCCCCAAACGTGGCATTCTTTGTGACGCAAGTTACCGCGGATACCGGTAACGACACCAACGCGTTCTTTTTCGTGAGAGTCAAGCGTCGGACCTTGTTCGATGTGAAGTTCGATGAAGCCGCAGAACTTCTTCAAGTCGACGGACGGTTCACCGTTGACCATGGCTTCCGGATCGAAACCGAGGCTAGCGATGGCTTCACGCAACGTTTCGTCACGATAGCGATGCTTCAATTCCAAATCGATCGGTTCGAGTTGGCCGACCATGGCCAAAGAACCGACATAAGCCTTACCGAACCAGGAGCTTTCTTCCATACGCGTCACGAGCATCGTGATGTCGCGTTTCGGCTTGTGGCCCACTTGGCGCATCCACCACATCGTCGTCATGGCAGCAACCACGCCTGCCAAACCGTCATAGTGACCGCCTTGCGGAACGCTATCGCCGTGAGAACCCGTCATCAAGGCCGGCAACGTGCGATCTTCGCCCGGCAACGTCAAAAAGAGGTTACCGCACTTGTCAATGAAGACTTCCAAATCCAATTGCTTGGCTTGTTCGATCATGTAATCGTGAACCATTTGTTCCTTCGGACCGTAACCTTGACGAGACACGCCCGGTTCATCGATCGAGAATGCACGAATATCATCGAAAACTTTCTTGGCGTATTCATAAGCGCCGTGACGAAGCAATTGTTCTGCCATTTTTGATTTCTCCTCAAAGACAAAAACGAATGATTTTGTGAACGTCGAATACTGTAGAGAATTTGAGCAAATTCCTCTCTCAATTACACCTTATTTCATAGCCATCATTCGTTTTCGGAATAGTTGGAGCCAAAAGCACAAAATGTAGGATTCGCTAGAATTCACCTTATGAGTAATCCGCATCAAGACCCCGAAAAAAGTCCCGCCGAAGAATTGGCCGAAGGCATGGGCAAACTCGTCACCGTGATCATGCAACTGTTGCGGGGGCTGGCTATTTTCATCATCTGTTACTTCATCTATAACTGGATCTATTAACGCTTCGATTTCCCAAAATGAAAGCGGCTCCTCGTCGGAGCCGCTTCTTTATTAGGTATTAGTTAGTGATCAGTCGTTCTTCGTCACACCCTTGAAGGTATCCAAGCTTTGGACCACCAAGGCAATGGCCAACACGAAGAGCAAGACGGCCATCGCGCCAACGAAGAAATTACCCATAACGAAGTAGGTGTAGATCAATTGAGCCAAAGCCGTGAACGTCACCACAAACATGAAGCACATCGGGTAGACGACCATACGGCAATCGAGCTTGCTGTTCTTCAACCAAACGGCGATTGCGAGCAAGGCCATGGCAGCGAGCAATTGGTTAGCCGTACCGAAGATCGGCCAAATGGCAAGGTAAGAACCGACAGCGAGGTACGTGGACAAACCCAAAGTGATACCGGTGGCGACAAACGGATTGGCCAACGGGCTCTTGGGCTTGGCACCCGTACGGGCTTCTTCTTGCGTCGTGAAGAATTCTTGGAAGAGGAAGCGACCCAAACGCGTAGCCGTGTCCAAAGAGGTCAATGCAAAAGCCGAGATCGTCAAGGCAACGAATTCGCGACCGAGTTCAAACGGAATACCGAAAACTTCCATGAAGCGACCGTTGGCTTCGGAGAAGATCGCGACCGGACCCTTCGTCTTCAAAACTTCAAGGAGGTTTTCAGGCGACGAGCAGATAAAGCCCACGCTGATCACGGCGATGATGGCCAAGAAACCTTCCAAGAGCATGGAACCGTAACCGACCAACTTGGCGTCCTTTTCATTGGCCAATTGCTTGGAAGAGGTACCCGAACCGACCAAGGAGTGGAAACCGGAGATAGCACCGCAAGCCACCGTCACAAAGAGCATCGGGAAGAGCCAATTCATGCCGCCCAAGTCAAAACCCGTCACCGGAGCGAGATTCAAATCCGGCGAATAGATCATCACGCCGAAGAAGGCAAAGAAGATCATGGCATAAAGCAAGAAGCTATTGAGATAGTCACGCGGTTGCAAGAGCACCCAAACCGGAGCGACGGATGCAATACCGATGTAGATGATCGTGATCACGAGCCACGTCGTCACGGAGAGCTTCAATGGGCAGAAGTGACCGATGGCCATGCAACCCAACATCGCTGCGATACCCAAAACCGTCATCAAACCCAACGGGAGCTTGTAGCGATAAAGACCGATACCGAAGACGACGGCCAACACGATAAAGAGCAGGGAGCTCGTACCGGCAGCCGGTGCGGCAGCAAAGGTCGAAGCCACGATGTTGGCAAAAGCGGCCACCACAACCAAGAGCGTCACCCAAGCAAAGAGTGCGAAAAGAATCTTGCCTCGACGGCCCAAGACGGCTTCAATGATTTGACCGATCGATTGACCGCGATGGCGAAGGGAGGCCACCAAAGAACCGTAGTCTTGCACGCCACCGAAGAAGATGGAACCGACGATGATCCACAAAACGACCGGGACCCAACCGAAGATAGCGGCCGAGATCGGACCCACGATGGGGCCGGCGCCCGCGATCGAACTAAAGTGGTGACCCAAAAGCACAGCGGGCTTCGTGGGCACATAATCGACGCCGTCGTTCATTTCACAAGCGGGCGTTTTACGCGTGGGGTCGATGCCCCATTTCTTAGCAAGCCAAGCACCGTAAGTCACATAAGCAACCACAAATACCACTGCCGAAACAACGAGTAATAATGTACCGTTCATAGTGGTGTTCCTTTCACACAGATTGTCTAAGTTTCAGTCAAAAAATTGGATTTCGGTCTAACCGCAGCAACCGCCGCCACGTATCAGCGGCAATCGGGACAACAAGGAGCGCTGCGGAGTAATTAACGGTTTGCTGTCAAAACTCCACAGCACAGTCTCCAATTGTTTTTGAGCGTAGCGATTCGCATACACTCGTTCGTTAGACAAATCGACGACGATGAGCCCGAGATCGGCCCAACCGCGCCAACCGAAGTTGAAACTCTTGTGATACTTCATGCCTGCCAATGCTTTTTCGATCGTCACGCCGTCAACGGGTTGGCGGGAAACGAGCGTGAACGTGTAATCGGTCGACATCGTGTTCTCGAAAGAACCGAAGGATTCGATCAACGTTTGCATGGAAGTAAAGACAGCTTGAAGGTCTTGGTCGGTCACATGATCAAATTCCCCGACGGCCACGTATTGGTGATTGTTGACCGTGTAGAGGTTCATGCGACGATTGAGGAAATATTTTTCGTCCGTCTGGGTAAAGCGCGCAAACACCTGGGCTTTATCTTTTAAAAGCTCGGGCACCGTCTCGAAGTCAAAATACGCCGTTAAACGTTCCTTGACCATCTCGACGTATGTGGCAGAAGGTTGCGCGGACATAATTTCATCCCCAGTCGAGAGAATCTTTCATTTTATTGTACGAATGACACGTACAACTGATTGAAATTCTTGAGCGAAAATTGACTATCCACATAAAGTTAACGTTTGCCTGATTTTGATTTTAGGCAAACGTCCTAAGGGTTAATACGAAGTTTGACGTATTACTTGAAAAAACGAAGTCGAAGCGCGTTTAACACGACGGAGGTCGACGAGAGTGCCATCGCACAACCGGCGATCATGGGCGAGAGCATCGGGCCGCCCCACAGGTGCAAAAGCCCCATCGCGACCGGAATGCCCAAGATGTTATAACCGAAGGCCCAACCCAAATTTTGACGAATGTTGGTGAGCGTGGCTTTCGACAAACGAATGGCCGTTAAAACGGATACGAGCCCGTGCTTCATCAAGATGATGTCACCGGCTTGGGCACTGATATCGACCCTGTCGGCTACGGCCAAACCCACGTCGGCTTGAGCGAGCGCCGGGGCGTCATTTAAACCGTCGCCCACCATCGCCACTTTCAAGCCTTGCGCCTGCAACGATTGGATGATGGAGGCCTTGTCTTGTGGGAGGGCTTCGGCATGAACTTCATCAATACCCAAACGTCGAGCGATCGTCTCGGCCGTTTGACGATTGTCACCACTGATCATCAACGTGCGAACGCCTAAACGACGAAGCTCGGCCAACACTTTAGGCGACTCTTGGCGAATGACGTCGGCTACCGCAAAAATGGCGATCAATCGACGGTTTTTCGCGAGTAACAGGGGCGTCTGAGACTTCGCGGCAATCGCTTGAAGGTCACGGTGCGCGGCATCCAAATCGATGCCGTTTTCCATCATCAAACGCACGTTGCCGATGAGGTACTGGTCGTTTTCGATCGAGCCCGATAACCCCATGCCCGGAATCACCGTGGGATTCACAACGAAACGATTGTCGGGCGCGGCTTCCACTAGCGCCTTGGCAATCGGGTGTTCACTGCGAGCCTCTAGGCCGGCGGCCACACGCAAAGCGTCCTCACGAGAAAGTTCGGCATACGGGTAAAAGCCGACGAGCCTGGGCAAACCCAACGTCAACGTCCCCGTCTTATCGAAAGCGACCACGTCAACGCGACCGGCCATTTCCAAGGCCGCCGCATTTTTCATCAAAACGCCCATTTGAGCGCCGCGAGCCGTCGCCACCATGATGGAAGTGGGCGTTGCCAACCCCATGGCACAAGGGCAAGCGATGACCAAAACACTGATCATGGCTTTGATGGCCAATGAGAGCGGTTCATCGGAGAAAATCGCCCAACCGAAACCGGTGGCCAGCGCCAACGTCATCACGGTGGGGACAAAGTAGTAACTGATACGGTCGGCCAAAGCGGCCACGGGCGCTTTGGAGCCTTGTGCCGTTCGGACCATGCGAATGATTTGCGCCAATGCGGTGTCGTTACCCAAGTGAGACACTTCGAGCACCAACGGATGCGTCCCGTTTAAGGCCCCGCCAATGACCTTATCCCCCTTGACGACCACTTGCGGCGCGGACTCCCCGGTCAGAAGCGAGAGGTCAATTTCCGAAATCCCTTCGACCACCAAACCGTCCACCGGCACGCGTTCGCCCGGTTGCACAAGCACGCGATCGCCCAACATCAACGCTTCCAATTTGACCTCAAAGGGCTGACCGTCCACCATCTTACGGGCGGTTTTCGGCACCAAGCGCATGAGCGCACCGATCGCATCACCGGCCTTGCGTTTGGAGGCGGCTTCCATGTACTGACCTAGCGAAATCATCGTGATCAATACGCCGCACGACTCAAAGTACAAATTCATCACGGCGTGCGGATCACCCGTGATGACAAAGACCGTACTCACCAAGGAATAAAGGAAAGCGGCGCCGGTGCCGATTGCCACCAAACTGTCCATGTTGGGCGCGGCTTGCGAGAGACTTTTGATCCCATTGATATAGAAGTGGCGACCAAGGTACATGATCGAGGCGGCTAGCACCAATTGCAATAATGCGTAGGCTGTGCCGCTGCCGTGCGGGTCAATGACATTGGGAACCGGAATGCCGATCATGGGACCCATCGCCACATACAAAAGCACGATCGCCAAAGCAAACATCGGATAAAGCGCACGCTTTTGCGCCTTGAGCGCCTTGATCGCCTCTTCGGTTTCTTTCTCCCAAGAAGCCACCAAATCATCCCCCGACTCGCGCTTGGCACCAAAACCGATTTTTTCGATTCGGGCAATGACCGCTTCGATCACCACGGCTTCGTTAAAGCCCGTTTTCACAACGACCTGCGCCAAATTCGTGGGCAAACTCACACTCACCGACTCCACGCCCTCGATTCGAGCGGAGACCTTCTCGATTCGAGCCGAGCAAGCGGCACAATGCATGCCGGTGATACGCAATACGATGGCTTTGTCTTGATTCATTTCAATCGTTACCTTTCCCAATGCTCCTACTCTACACCTTTTCGTCATCGTGCAGTCAAACAAACGGTCATCTTTGGTACAATGTTTTACAAATGAGAATTATTCTCAAAAGAACATTTGTGTTAGGATTAACGCATCAAGAAAAGATTGGATAAAGGAGAACTCCCATGAACAAAGTGCGCGTTGAAGGCATGCATTGCAACCACTGCCGTTTGGCCGTTTTGGAAGCTTTGAACAAGTTGCCGGGCGCCAAGGGTGTCGTGGTCGATTTGGAACACGGCGTGGTGTCTTGGGAAGTGATTGAATCCACGATGGAGATCATCAAAGCCACGATCGAAGATTTGGGTTTTGATGTCGTGGAGCAAAAAGAAGACGCTTGTTGCAGCGAAAAGGACTGCGGTTGCGGTTACTGCTAAAGAATCACTCAAAAGTTAAAAGACCGGCTCAAGCGATTGAGTCGGTTTTTTATTGACTTTTTTACCGACTAAAAAGCCGATTCCCCTAAAAGGAATCGGCCCTGTGTCATCTCAATCGAAGAGATTCGGCTTAGTAGTTTTCAGCCTTGCGACGGAAGTGAGCGCGCGGGTGGACGCAAACCGGACACATTTCCGGAGCTTCCTTACCGATCACGATGTGGCCGCAGTTACCGCATTGCCAAATAGCGTCTTCGTCGGAAGAGAAGACCAACTTGCCTTCAACCTTGGCCAAGAGCTTGCGATAGCGTTCTTCGTGTTCTTTTTCGATGGCGGCAACGCCTTCAAAGAGATCGGCGATGTCGTTGAAGCCTTCTTCGCGAGCCTCACGAGCCATACGGTCGTACATATCCGTCCATTCGTAGTTTTCACCGTTGGCGGCATCGTCCAAATTGAATTCCGTACCCTTCACAGCACCGCCCATCAAAATCTTGAACCAGATCTTGGCATGTTCTTGTTCATTCTTAGCGGTTTCTTCAAAGATCTCGGCGATTTGGTTGTAACCGTCCTTGCGAGCACGACCTGCGTAGTACGTGTACTTGTTGCGTGCTTGAGATTCACCGGCAAATGCATCCCACAAATTCTTTTCAGTCTTCGAGCCTTTGAGTTCCATGATGTTTTCCCTTTCAAGAAAAAGAATAAAACTAAGATGCAGTAATACTAACGAGTTTGTAAATTTTCTGCCCGCATCATCGATGTAATCTATCGTGACAATAGTCAGAACTTGGTGAGGAAATGTAAAAAGAGGATTTTTCAGACGCTAGAAAAAGGAAATCCCAGCTGCCTTTTGAAGCAACTGGGATTATCGACTGGCGCGCCGGGTAGGATTCGAACCCGCGACCCCCTGGTTCGTAGCCAGGTACTCTATCCAACTGAGCTACCGGCGCGTCGAAGAATCGATATATTAATGATATTTTTTAAAAATGCAAATACCTTATTTAGGGTAGTCCTCTTTTTCTTTATTTTTTTCAAATACTTAAAATTTGCAATTATTTATTATTCTTTATAAATCAATAACTTAGCATTTTATAGCCCCTCGGATTGTAAAGTTCGCAAAGACGACACCACTTAACGCAAACTATTGAAAAATGCCTAGGCCTTTTCCCTTATGCCGAGAATAGAATTCTTGCGCTACACAGAAAGCACCCCCCAGCGCATTAACGCCGGGGACAGGGAAACAATATTCACTAAGGAGAATTCCCATGAACGTAAACAACTCGCGACTGAATTCGCAAGCTTTATTGTAGTCACTAAGAAGTGACGCAACATTAGGCTAGCTTACAGTAGCCCCTGAGATATCTGCAGACACCCCAATCCTTGCAGGTTTCGACTTGCGTTCAAGTCGCTGTGCGCTTGGAAACCACAGTGTTCACACACAAAACGATGCTTGTGTCGCTTGCCAATTTTATGGCAACGACTACAAGTTTGTGATGTATATCGAGGGTCGACCTTGATTACAACCATTCCAGCCATCGAGCCCTTATAGATGATCATTTCTTGTAACTCTCTAAAGGCCCAACGGTGCAAACGTGATTGCACGCGATGGTTGGCTTTGATTCGATCCCGAATATGTGTCAAATCTTCCAAAACCAACAATTGGATTCCTGTAGCTTTGGCTTCATTGACAATTTTCGCTGTGGCTGGAGCAGAACTTGCGCAGAATTCACGACTGGTTGACAATGAAGAATATACCAGAAATATCGTACCGGTTTTCGCTGCGCCGCTCGGTGCATTCCTGTTCACCTTTATCATCCTTCATATAATCGGATCTGATTCAGATGAAGTCATGACAGACTTTATTGTCATGGCCATAGTCATCGCGACCATGATAGCAATCGCATTTGCAGGTTATGTCAGGAAACAGGCTCTGAACAAGAAGGCGACAGACCGCATCGTGTACGCCCAGCAACAGCAGATATATGAACATAGCAGGGCTCTGAACGATATGGAACTGAAAGTTGTCCTTTCTGAAAATCAGGCCTTGCAGAATGCTGTTGAACAGAAACGTCAGGAAGTCATGAATGTGGCCCTCAGTATTGTCGAGCAGAAAGAGTTTCTGGAGTCACTGGATGATATGGTCAGCCGTCTTGTGAAGACTGACGATCCGAAGGAGAAGGATAGACTGACTGCAGATCTTAGCTCTGCCCTCAAGCAGAGGCTCTCGTATGATCGTGATGTGGATTCACAGTACTTTTATGCGCAGGCAGAGTCGCTCCATGAGGATTTCAATGCGAAGCTCTCGGAGAACTTCCCTAACAT
>JAGCMT010000058.1 GCA_017646335.1 Burkholderiaceae bacterium | reverse complement strand
GGTATTTCTCGACTTTTTGGTACGGAGGGTTTTGAAAAGCTTCAAAACGCTCACGTGGTGGTCGTTGGTTTAGGTGGCGTTGGCAGTTGGGTCGCTGAGGCGTTGGCCCGTACGGCCGTTGGTCGATTGACACTCATTGATGGCGATACGGTTGAAGAAAGTAATACCAATCGTCAAATGCCCGCAATGGACGGTCAGTACGGCCGTTTAAAGACGGAAGTGATGGCTGAACGATTGCGGGCAATCAATCCCCAGGCTGAAATCGAACTCGTTTCAACCTTTGTGACAACGGAAACGATGTCGACACTCATCCCGGAATGCGATGTCATCGTTGACTGTATTGACAGTCTTAAAGACAAAGTAGCATTGATTGCCTTTGCTCATGCTCGTGGTACGCCTGTTATTGTGAGCGGTGGCGCCGGAGGCAAGATCGATTGCACATGCATTCGTCATGGCGATTTGGCTCGTGTGATCGGCGATCCTTTGATCGGAGCTGTTCGTCAACGCTTGCGTAAAGAGCATGGTTTTGCTCGTGGTGCCGTGAAGGTCCAAGAGTCCAAGCGATTTGGTATTGAGGCTGTCTACAGTGACGAGCCGGTGAAACCGAGTCAAGATGGCGGTGATGGTTTTGGGGTTTTCGTCGGGGTAACGGCGACCTTTGGTATGCTCTTGTGTCAACGTGCCGTTTTGCAAATACTTTCTAAGTAAACTACCCTAGCATTGAGAGGGGAAAACTGACTCAAGTTAAACCCATTTTCACTCTTAAAGATTACACTTGAAGAGTCGAGAAATAGTGATGCCAAGTCAGCAACGGCATCCGATGGAGATTGAGTATGTATAAAAAGATTCTTGTTCCGATCGACGGTAGCGAATTGTCTTATATGGCAGTGGCCGGCGCCGCTAGTTTTGCTAAACCTTTGGGTGCTGAAGTCGTGGTGATGACGGTCATTGAGCCGTATTCCTACACGAATTTGAGCGAATATCGTCCGGAAAGCATCGATCAATACGACAGTCGTGTGAAGGATCAAGCCCGCGAACGCCTTGAAAAAGCTCGCACGTACTTTGATCGTATGGGTGTTCCGACGGTGGAGTGCTCTAAGAAGTCTTTCTCTCCGTCTGAAGCGATTATCGATCTTTGCGATGAACTTGGATGCGATTTGATCTTCATGGCAAGCCACGGTCGTAAAGGTTTGGCAGCCGTTCTCTTGGGTAGCGAAACGCAAAAAGTGTTGACGCACTCCAAGGTTCCGGTGATGGTCTTCCGCTAATTGAGTGCGGACTGGGTTTTTGCCTAGTTCTTGCCGATATTCTTCGATATACTGTCCTTTGTCTAGTGTTAGGCAAAGGACAGTTTTGTTTTCAGAGCAACTCGTTGTTTTGCCTGTGTTTAGTTAATTAACTCGAGCGTTTACCTTTTAGGGGTAAGGGGTCGGGTTTTGTTTGTTAAAAAAGGGATCAAAATGGATCAAATGAAGGCAGAAATGGATGTTACGGCACTTGTTCGTGAAGAAATCGTGACCGATCGTAAGATTGGCTCGATTCGTGTTTTCACGCCGATTACGGCCGATGGCTATCGTGATGAAACGCGTGCTGTGGTGTACATGGGCGAAACGCAAATCATGACGCAAATGGGTCCGTTGCCCATCTCTTTTGAAATCAAGGCCGAATCTTTGGCTGATGCCGTGGCAGCTTATGGTGAAGCCGCCAAGGCCGGCGTTCAAGAAACGATCGCTAAGCTTCAAGAAATGCGTCGTGAAGCCGCCACGAAGATCGTAACGCCGGGTGATGCTGGTTTTGCTCAAGCCGCCAGCAAGATCCAAATGCCGTAATTGCACGGTACTGTAATCGATTTTGTATTTTTGACTTTTGACGAGACGAATCAATGGCTCAATACGTTTTTACGATGAATCGCGTGGGTAAGGTCG
Organism: Burkholderiaceae bacterium; assembly: GCA_017646335.1. Lineage (GTDB taxonomy): Bacteria > Pseudomonadota > Gammaproteobacteria > Burkholderiales > Burkholderiaceae_F > Aphodousia. The sequence goes on along the minus strand of JAGCMT010000058.1, from coordinate 71,072 downwards.
TTCCGCCCAAGCGTCACATTCTCAAGGACATCAACCTTTGTTTCTTCCCGGGTGCCAAAATCGGCGTGCTCGGTTTGAACGGTGCCGGTAAGTCCACGCTCTTGAAGATCATGGCCGGTGTTGACACGGATATCGAAGGCGAAGCCGTTCCGATGCCGGGTATCAAGATCGGTTACTTGCCGCAAGAACCGCAATTGGACCCGGAACATACCGTTCGTCAAGCCGTTGAAGAAGGTATGAGCGAATTGATGGAAGCCCAACAACGTTTGGACGAAGTCTATGCCGCTTACGCCGATCCGGATGCTGACTTTGATGCATTGGCAGCCGAACAAGCCAAGCTTGAAGCCATCATCAACGCAGCGGGCTCCAACATCGAACACCAAATGGAAATTGCTGCTGACGCCTTGCGTTTGCCGCCTTGGGATGCCAAGATCGGTCACCTCTCCGGCGGTGAAAAGCGTCGTGTGGCTTTGTGCCGTATGTTGCTCTCGAGCCCGGACATGCTCCTCTTGGACGAACCGACCAACCACTTGGACGCTGAAAGCGTGGAATGGTTGGAACAATTCTTGCAACGCTTCCCGGGTACCGTTGTGGCCGTGACCCACGACCGTTACTTCTTGGATAACGCTGCCGAATGGATTTTGGAACTTGACCGCGGTGAAGGTATTCCTTGGAAGGGTAACTATTCCTCTTGGCTTGATCAAAAGGAAAAGCGTTTGGAAATTGAAAAGCGCCAAGAAGATGCCCGTATGAAGGCAATCAAGCACGAATTGGAATGGGTTCGTCAAAACGCCAAGGGTCGCCAAGCCAAGAGCAAGGCTCGTTTGGCACGCTTTGAAGAAATGTCGAGCTACGAATACCAAGCCCGTAACGAAACCAACGAAATCTTTATTCCGGTGGCAGAACGTTTGGGTAACAACGTGATCGAATTCGAAAACGTCAGTAAGGGTTTCGGCGATCGTCTCTTGATTGAAGATTTGAGTTTCAAGATTCCGCCGGGTGCTATCGTTGGCGTGATCGGTCCGAACGGCGCCGGTAAGTCCACGCTCTTTAAGATGATCCTCGGTAAGGAACAACCGGATGCCGGTTCCATCAATATCGGTCAAACGGTTCAAATTTCTGCCGTTGATCAAATGCGTGACTCTTTGCCCAACGACAAGACCGCTTGGGAAGCCATTTCTGACGGTCAAGACATCTTGCAAGTCGGTAAGTTCTCGATGCCGTCTCGTGCCTATCTCGGTCGCTTCAACTTTAAGGGTGGCGATCAACAAAAGATCGTGGGCACGCTTTCCGGTGGTGAGCGCGGTCGCTTGCACTTGGCTAAGACCTTGTTGGCCGGCGGTAACGTGCTTCTCTTGGACGAACCGTCTAATGACCTTGACGTTGAAACGTTGCGTGCATTGGAAGATGCCTTGCTTGAGTTTGCCGGTTGCGCCTTGGTGACGTCCCACGACCGTTGGTTCTTGGACCGTATCGCCACGCACATCTTGGCTTTCGAAGGTGACTCCAAGGTGGTGTTCTTTGACGGTAACTACACTGAGTACGAAGCTGACAAGCGTCGTCGCTTGGGTGATGAAGCTGCCAAGCCCCATCGTATTCGCTTCAAGCCGATCAAGCGTTAATTGATACGTTAATCAGGAGGCCTCGTTCAGAGGCCTTTTTTGCCAAATGAATTCGAACGTTTCTCCTTTCTTTGATTGCTCTCATCGCTCGTGGCTTGCTCGAGCGATCGAAGGCGTGCGAGCGCATTGGCAAGGACAAACGTTTTTTACGATTGCTTCATCGGCTTTTGATTTGGAAGCCTTTTGCGCGCTTTATGCGGCTTGGGACAAGGATGTCAATCGCCCCGACGTTTTCCATGTCGTAGCATTTGTCGAGCAAGACAGCTGGCACGCCGAATGGAAAAAGCCCGCGTTTGTCGATGATGAAACGTGGGCGGCGATTGTCGCTCAAAAGCCGGTGGCCGTTCCGGGCTACCATCGTTTGGTTTTGGCTGATGAACGATGCGTATTGACGCTCGTCTACGACAAGCCTCTTGAGGCCATCGGCAAAATGTCGATGGGCTGGGATGCGCTTTTTTGGATGGGAGGCGATGAGCCGCTTTTGCGAAGCTTGCTTCGATTATCCAATGCCAAGGCGTGTGCTTGGGCATCGACGTTCTCAGCCAGTGAGTTGGCCGTTTTAAAGCGAAGCGCTTTCCGATTGGACTCTCAAGAAGGTGGCGAGCGTGCCGTATTGATGGCCCCTCGAAAAAAGGGCGGTTATCGTCCGACGACCGATCGACGAGCGTTGGTCATTGGAGCGGGTTTGGCCGGTGCGAATGCCGCGTACGCTCTTTCTAAGGCCGGTTGGCGTGTTTTTGTGATTGACGAAGCACCCGTGCCCGGGGCTCGAGCCAGCGCGTTGGCTTGGGGGATTTTGCATCCGCATTTTTCCCGCGATGACAATATTCTTTCTCGCCTGTCTCGCGAGGGCTTCTTTGCAACGCGAGCTTTGCTCAAGGCGTTGGAAGCTCGAAGCGGTGAATCACTTTTTGCCGACGTCGGTTGCCTGCAGATGGCTCATACGGATGCCATTTTTGACGAATGGGTCTGCGCCCGTGAGGCGGCAATGCCTTTCTCGTTACCTGAGGATTACGCCGATTTCGTTTCTCGCGATCGAGCCGATGAGTTAAGCGGTGTCTCCGTGCAACGCGGCGGTTGGTGGTTTAAGCAAGCGGGGATGGTTCGAGCCGGTGCTTTCTGTCGCGCTTTGATTCAGGCCGCCGGTGTTCCTTATTTGGGCAATACCGTCGTGGTTCGATTGGAAAAAGACGGCGACGATTGGGTCGCCATTGGGGAATTCGGTCAAGAGATTGCTCGTGCTCCTCACGTTGTGGTCGCCGCGGCAACGGATTCCGGGCATGTTTTGGGGATGAAGCATTTGACACTCGATGCGCTCCGTGGACGAATCACGCTTTTACGCGACACGGATTTGGCGACACTGAAGGCCCCTGTGAGCGGTGAAGGGTATATCTCCAATTTGCCTGATGGTTTTTGCGGTGTCGGTGCAACCTATGAAAACGATCAGTTGGGTGATTGGGATGAGGAGCGTGCGCACACGGCCAATTTGGATAAGTTGGCAACCATCATGAGAGAGCCCGAGGACGTTATCGTGACCGGAGCCTATCAAGGAGTTCGCGCCGTGGGCTTGGGGCGCTTGCCTTATGTTGGTCCCGTCTGTGATGAAAAGGCCTGGGAAGCGCTCACGGTGGCTCGCGGAACTCATGATATCGAACACCCGCCAATGATCGAAGGCCTTTGGGTCATGGCGGGGATGGGTTCGCGCGGCGTGTCAATGAGCACGCTTTGCGCTAGAATCCTCCTTTCGTGGATGGATGGAACGCCGATGCCGATCGATAATCGGGTCGTCAAGTGTTTGTCCTCCGCTCGAAGCGTGAAAAAGTTTGTGGAGACTCTCTAGAGACGATTTCACAAAAAAATTAAACACTGAAAGAAACCATGAACGAGCAACTCTTTCCCTTGAAAAAGCTTTGGTTGGCTCATATCTTCTTCATCGTGCTCAGCAACTATGCCGTACAGTTGCCGATAACGGTTTTAGGGATTGAAACCACCTGGGGCACGTTTACTTACCCATTTTTATTTTTGTTGACCGATCTGACGGTTCGTCTTTTTGGAGACCGCTCGGCTCGACGTATTGTCTTTTTTGCCATGTGGCCTAGCCTTTTGTTGTCGTATCTGATCGGTACGTTGTTCCAACAGGGGGCATACCAAGGTTTGGATTACCTCTCGACCTTTAGCGTCTTTGTGTTCCGTATTGCGTTGGCTTCTTTTGTGGCATACGCGGTCGGTCAATTGATGGACATTCACGTCTTCCAACGCTTGCGAGAGAAGTCACAGTGGTGGTTGGCGCCGGCGGCGGCAACGACGGTCGGTAATTTGATCGATACGTTGATTTTCTATAGCGTCGCCTTTTATCAAACGACGGACGCCTATATGGCCGAGAATTGGTTCTCGTTGGCCTGCGTGGACTATGCCGTGAAGATGTTGGCCGGTTTGCTGATTTTTGTGCCGATGTACGGAGCGGTATTGGGATTGCTTTTGAAGTCGCTTGGCGGAAAATTAGACACTCACTAAAACGACACGCAAAAAGCAAAAATGCCCGAGATTTTGGTCTCGGGCATTTTTGTTTCGAACTAGACGTTCTCGGTGATTGGATTAAGCACCGAAAGCGTTGGAACGGCTCACGATCAACGGATCGATCATGCCGATGGCTTCCGTGTTCTTGTTAGCGTACGGCATGCGGTGCAAGACGTAACGCATAGCGTTCAAGCGAGCGCGCTTCTTGTCGTCAGACTTCACAACGATCCACGGGCATTCCGGGGTGTCGGTGTGCAAGAACATTTGTTCCTTAGCGAGCGTGTAGTCATCCCACTTGCTCAAGGAAGCGACGTCGACCGGAGAGAGCTTCCAGCGCTTGAGCGGGTGGAGCTTACGTTCCTTGAAGCGACGACGTTGTTCTTGGCGGCTCACAGCGAACCACAACTTGATGATCGTCGTGTTGCTGCGAACGAGGCTACGTTCGAATTCCGGGCACTCTTGCAAGAAGTCTTCGTATTCCTTTTGGGAGCAGAAGCCCATCACGTGTTCGACGCCGGCACGGTTGTACCAAGAGCGGTCGAAGAGAACCATTTCACCGCGCGTGGGCAAGTGAGAGATGTAGCGTTGGAAGTACCATTGACCTTGTTCTTGTTCGGTCGGCTTTTGGAGAGCGACGACGCGAGCGCCACGCGGATTCAAGTGTTCCGTAAAGCGCTTGATCGTACCACCCTTACCGGCAGCGTCACGACCTTCGAAGATGATGATCAACTTTTGGCCCGTTTCCTTGATCCAGGCTTGGAGCTTCAAAAGTTCAACTTGAAGCTTGTACTTTTCCTTTTCATAAGCCTTACGACCCAAGCGATCCTTATAGGGATAAGCACCCTTCTTGGTGTTACGTTCGACTTCAGTGGTATCGTCGCTGTGACCCTTTTCGATATTCAAGCGTTCTTGCTTGAGCATCAATTGGAGAAGACGGATACGATCAGCGGGGGATTCGTGTTGGAGAATCGTGCTCATCGTTTCGAGATTGTGCATGTCGGCGGCTTCGATTTCTTGTTCGGTTTCTTCCGGCGTCATGTCAATCATTTCCACTTCTTCAATTTGGCATTGTTCTTTATTGTTTGCCATTTTGATTTCTTTCGTGAAAGGTAGAAAACCGAATATTGTACTCGCTTGTAACACTTTTGTAACAATTCACTTTCCCAAACGAACGAAAACCTAGGGGAATCAGTAGTTTTTTTGAGACAGAAATGAAAAAACTCCCGTCATTATGGGACGGGAGTTCTACTAATATCCAGGCTAGTGTCGATTAGTTCTTACCGCAGCATTGCTTGAACTTTTTGCCGGAACCGCACGGACACGGATCGTTACGGCCAACCTTCGGGGTCTCACGAGCAACGGGCTTGTTGGGGTTATTGATGCGAGCGATGGTGATCACGGCTTCCATCATCTTGACCATACCGTCTTCGAGATCCTTCAACGGGCATTCCGTTTCAATGGCTTCGCGAAGAGCCTTGTGTTGTTCGTAATCTTCGTCTTCCGTATCGAGTTCAAGGAAGCGGTGTACGTTACAGAGAGCAGCTTCCACTTCTTCGGTCAAATTGACGCGATCGCTGAATTCAGCAACGGCACCGTAAAAGCCCGTGGCCCACGGAGCCAAGGCTTCAAGGCCTTCTTTGGACAACACCGGTTCGCCCTTGTCGTCTTCCAACGGGAAAATGACCGGATTGTAGAATTCACGAGCGGCTTGGAAAGCACGGATCTCATTGAAGCGACGCATGATGAGTGCCTTGGTGCGAGCCGGATCTTTCGTTTCGCAGGGCTTGCCTTCGATGTCGAAGACGAGCGGATACCATTCTTCTTCGGCCACCGGCGGATTCATCACGGCGATACCGGACAAGAAACCGTCGAGCATGCTGACGTCGAACGTTTCATTTTCTTCGGGCGTAGAAGCCAAAAGATCGTTCAATTCATTGATTTCAGCATCGTTTAAGGGGCGAGTCGTTTGCATGGGTGCTCTCCTAGTGAGCGAGAAAAATTAGGAAACAGAAACAAAGGCGCCTTTGACAGGCGCCTTTTCGTTTTTAAGCTCAACGCTTGACGGCGTTTTCACACATGGTGATGATCGATTCGATTTGCGACTGAGCTTGTTGGACCTTTTCGATTGCCTGACGTTGATTAAGGTAATCGTAGGCGATGCGCAAAGCAGCCAAAACGGCCACGGCATCGGGCGAGAAAACTCGACCCGGTTGGTGGATTTCTTTCATTTTGGCTTCAACGATTTGGGCGCAAACGCGCAAATTTTCTTCCTCTTCGGGGGTCACCGAGAGGCGATAGTCGCGCCCCATGATCGATAAGGTCACCGTATTGCGGTCGGCCATGATCGTCCCTCAATTATTGGAAGGGGTTCGGTTCGGTCGTAACCGTTTGTTGGGTTTGTTCGATCGAACGGATCAACGCATCCAAGCGATCAATGGCTTCTTGCGTTTCAACCTTCGTCAAACCGGCTTCGTTTTCCTTGGCGATCAACTCGGCTTGGAGTTGTTCGTTTTGGAGACGCAATTCATTGACTTCTTCGATCAACGAACGGACGCGATCGGCTAACAATTCGATTTTGGTTTGCATGGGATGAAAATCCTTCTAAAAAATGGGTAATCAGAGCGCAGCGTTGCGTTCGATATCGTTTTTGGTTTGCGAGGCTTGGTCAACGGTCGTGACCTCACTGGCCTTCGTATCGAAATCGGTATCGTGGCCAAGGATCATTTGGTCTGCCTGCGTTTCATTGGGCATCGCCGTGTATTCGTACTTAGCCAAGCGACCGGTTTCATCGAAAAAGACCGTCAAGCGACGCTTTTGCGTATCACCGCCACGCGGGTTCAAGTAGTAGACGTAGTCCCAACGATTTTGATGGAACATGTCGCGTAACAACGGCACACCCAAAAGGAATTGCACTTGCATTTGCGTCATACCGACATGCAACTGTTCGATTTGCTCGTTCGTCACAAGGTTGCCTTGATGGACATCAGGGCGATACGGTTCGATCCAATTCGTGACACTATCGGGCAAAGACAACCAATCCATCGACGGCATGCTGATCGTCGGCATACTGAAATTAAGGGAAGAGCAGCCGGTGAGCGACAAAATGGCGACCGAGCTCGTCGCAAGAATGCATTTCTTGAGCATAATTAATGAAGTTGTTACTTAACACAGATTTTTCGACCCAATAATAATAAACTATAGGGAGCGCTTACGCTTTGTTGAACGACAACTTTTTGTTAACTAGAAAGAGCTTTTATGCCCATTGATTCGTCCGATTTGAAAAGCCTCGGTTTGAAAGTGACCGGTCCTCGCATGAAGATCCTCGACATCTTCCAAAAGCATGCTTCGCAAGGGCAACGCCATTTGTCGGCTGAAGACGTTTTCACGTTGTTGAAGAATGACGGAATCGATGTGGGTTTGGCTACGGTTTATCGCGTGTTGTCGCAATTTGAAGTGGCCGGTCTTTTGCGTCGTCACCACTTTGATGCCGACCATGCGTTGTATGAGTTGGAAGAAGCCGAACACCATGACCATTTGGTGTGCTTGCATTGCGGTCATGTGGAAGAGTTCGTTGATGAAGAGATCGAACGTCGTCAGCGTGAGATTGCCGCTCGTCACGGCTTTGTGTTGCGTGAACACGCCTTGAGCCTCTACGGTCTTTGCGCTGCTTGCCAAGCAAAACTCAAAGACCGCTAAGCAAAAACCTTTTGATTAGCGAGTATGGGCCATCGCCAGCATCTCTGCGGCGTTGGCCTTTGTCGTTTCTGTGATCGTTTGACCGCCCAACATTCGGGCGATTTCTTCGACGCGTGTCTCGTCGTTTAAGGCAACCAAACGACTTTCAGTCGAATCGCCGTTTTGATGCTTTTGTACGCGCAAGTGCTGATGACCGAAAACGGCTACTTGCGGCAAGTGGGTCACACACATGACTTGTCGGTCAGCGGCGAGCGTTTGCAACAGTTTACCGACGACTTCGGCGACGGCGCCGCCCACGCCGGAATCCACTTCGTCAAAGATGAGCGTATCGACAGGAGTTGCCGTAGAAGTGATCACGGCAATAGCCAAACTGATTCGAGAAAGTTCACCGCCGGAGGCAACCTTCGTTAAGGGGCGAGCCGTGACGCCGGCGTGGCCTGCAACCAAGAATTCACACGTTTCGACACCGTGTACGGAGGGCGTTGCGGTGTTGAGAGCAATTTCAAAACGGCCGCCCGTCATGGCGAGCGTTTGCATGGCTGCCGTCACTTTTTCACCTAAGGCTTTGGCTGTCGTTTGTCGTTTCAAGGACAAGGCTCGAGCACACTTCATGTAGGCCGATTGCGCCGCTTTTTCTTGGGCAACGAGCGCATCGAGATCCAAAGAGGCCTCTAAGGATTGAAGCTTTTCACACGTCTCCGTGTACTTTTCATAAAGCGTTTCAGGCAAGACGTGGAACTTACGAGCGGCGTTGAAGTAAAGCGAAACACGATCGTCAATTTCTTCAAATCGACCTTCATCCAAATCCGTTCGATCCAGATAGCGTTCCAATTCTCGAAGCGCATCTTCAGCAACGGCTTGTGCTTCGTAGAGTTGTTGTGCAAAGCCGGCCAAGCGTTCGTCGTATTGAGACAAATGATCGATGTGAGCCGCTTCGCGACCCAAAGCGGAGACGACGCTACGATCACCCGCATCCAACGTTTCGATTGCTTCACGAAGGCCTTCGATGATGTCGTGCGCATTCGCCAAACGCTTATGTTCTGCGTTGATCGTTTCCCATTCGCCTTCCTTCGGATCGATGGATGAGAGTTCTTCATGAACCCAACTCAAGCGTTCGGCTTCATCGGCGAGCTTTTGAGCATTTGTTTTGGCTTCTTGCAACGCATCGGCAGCTTTTTTCCAAGCGTGGAACGCTTCACGAACCGCAGCAATTTCCATCGGATAGTTACCGTAGGTGTCCAAAAGAGCCAATTGGCTTGCCGGTTTTAACAACGATTGGTGCGCGTGTTGTCCGTGGACGTCCAAAAGACGGTCGCCCAAGGCGCGAACTTGAGTCAGCGTTACGGGGATGCCGTTAATCCAAGCACGGGAACGAGCGTTTTTATCGATGACACGTCGAATGATGACCGAGCGATCCAAGAGATCGTCAGCAGCGAGTGCGCTTTCGGCTAAAAAATGGGCAACGTCGTCATTGACCTCGAAAATCGCGGTCAAGTCCGTGCTTTGAGCACCTTCGCGGATGACGCCCACATCGGTGCGGGCGCCCAAAATCATTTCCAAAGCATCGATCAAAATGGATTTGCCGGCGCCGGTTTCACCGGTAAGCACGGTCAATCCCGACTGGACGTCGAGATTGAGTTCACGAACGATGACGAAATCTTTAAGCGAAAGGTGCGTGAGCATGAGCGTTACTTCGTGACGGGAAGGGCTGCATTGTCAGTCGGCATGCAGTTCCAATAAAGTTTTTTGCGCAAGGTATCGTAGTGATTGTGACCTCGCGGATGCAACATCGTAAAACGATTGGGCAATGCCGTAATGCGCAATGTATCGCCCTTTTGCATCGTGATGAATTCTTGCATGTCGCAATAAGCAGCTGCCTCATGGGCATTAATCAAGTGGATGTCGATAATGCTTGCGCTGGGCAAAACGATGGGGCGATTAGAGAGCGTGTGCGGAGCCACCGGAACCAAGACCATGGCTTGGATGCCGGGGTGCAGAATCGGACCACCGGCTGCCATCGCGTACGCGGTGGAACCCGTTGCAGAAGCAACGATTAAACCGTCGGCACGTTGGGTCGCCATCGGGTGACCGTCGACAAACACGGTGTACTCAACCATCGAACCGGCCATGCCGTGAGTGATACCCGCATCGTTGACAGCCGTTTGATCGAAGATGATTTCGTTATTGCGATAGAGCGTCGCATGCATCATGGCGCGTGAGTCGGCTTCATACTCGCCACGCAACATCGGCGGCAAGTGCTCTTGCATATCGGCTTGCGAGAAATCGGTGATAAAGCCAAGACGGCCGGCATTGATAGCAATGATGGGGAGCTTGTATTGGGCCATGCGACGGGCGATACCGAGCGTGGTACCGTCACCACCGATAATGATGATCACATCGGCGTTGGCTCCCAACTCATCAAGGCTCCAGCCTCGATAGCCTTCAAGGTGTGTTGCCGTACTTTCTTCAAGCATAGGCGTGACACCTTCTTGAGCGAGAATGCTCAAAAGGGTTTCGAGAGCCTTGCCCATGGGCTCGGAGCGTTTGGCAAAAATTGCAGCAGTTTTAAATGTCGACATGCAAGGCATTATGACAGAAATGCAAAAAGGCCGCGAGGTTGATTCGCAGCCTTTTCTTTATCGATAACCCGACAGGTTATTAGTGGGCTTCTTCACCGATGGCAACGCTGTGGAAACCGGCATCAGCGTGGATGAGTTCGCCCGTGATGGCGCTCGAAAGATCGGAGAGCAAGAAAGCGGCCAAGTTGCCGACTTCTTCGATCGTCACGGTGCGACGCATCGGCGTGGCCTTTTCCATGTGAGCGAGGATCTTACCGAAGTCCTTGATACCGGCAGCGGCCAAGGTCTTGATCGGGCCGGCAGAGATGGAGTTACAACGGTGACCCTTCGGACCGATGGAAGAAGCGATATAACGCGTAGAAGCTTCCAAAGCGGCCTTCACGACGCCCATCGTGTTGTAGTTCGGAACCACACGTTCGCCGCCCAAATACGTGAGCGTGACGAGAGAACCTTGGCGACCTTCCATCAAGGGCAAAGCGGCGCGAGCGATAGCCGGGAAGGAGTAAGCGGAGATGTCCATGGCCGTTTGGAAAGCGTCACGGGTGCAGCCTTCCAAGAAGTCGCCCATGATGGCTTCACGCGGAGCAAAACCGATGGAGTGCACGACACCGTCCAAGTAACCCCACGTTTCCTTCAATTCGGCAAACGTCTTTTCGATTTGTTCGTCGCTGGAGACGTCCATTTGCAACACAACATCGCTACCGAAGTCCTTAGCGAATTCGGTGACACGATCTTTGAAACGTTCGTTGGCATAAGAGAACGCCAATTCGGCGCCTTCGCGCTTACAAGCGGCAGCGATACCATAAGCGATGGAACGGTTGGAAACGATGCCCGTGATAAGAATCTTTTTACCTTCAAGGAAACCCATGACAACCTCTTGAGTTTGGGAAAGACGATAGAAAATCAGTGAGAACCGAGAATTCTGATTGCTCGGTTCCCGAAACGTTAATTAAGGAATTTTAGCGTACTTAAGGGACGATGCGAAGTTTTTGGCCCGGTTTGAGCTGCAAATCGTCCAAGTCGTTTGTGTCACGCAAGTGGCTGACGCTCACATTGAATCGTTTGGCAATCGAATAGAGCGTATCACCGGCGCGGACGGTGTAGTTACGAGCGGTAATCTTTCGGCGCTGTACGTCACGAACTTCCAATCGTAGGCGTTGGCCGACACGAATGGTGTTGCCCTTTAATCGGTTAACTCGACGAACATCGGCAATTTTGACGCCGAATCGTTTGGCAATGGAACCGATGGTGTCACCCTTGCGGACGCGGTAGGTGATGCGTCGGGTGCTCGGCAACGGCACCAACTCCATTTTGCTCTTGGCTTCGGTATGCGAAATATCTCCGGAGCCGGCCTGCTTGACCAAGAGAGTGCTACCGATTTGGACCTTACGACCGGTCGGGATTTTGTTGGCTGCACGCAAATCATGGACCGTCATACCGAAGCGTTTGGCGACCTTATTGATTGTGTCACCCTTTTTGAGGGTGTAAGTGCTCCAGTTTGACAGGGGCTTGCCGGTGGCTTGCCAATTCAACAGGTTTTGAACGAAAACGTCGGCTTTTTCTGCCGGAATCAAAATCGGTCGTTGATGCGCCGCCACGATGACCGGGCGGTTAAAGCTCGGATTCAGAAGCTTGAATTCTTCCAAATCGGTCTCGGCCAATTGTGCTGCCGTTTCTACATCCAAATCACGGCTTTTCGTGATGCGAACGAAATAAGGTTCATTGGCGATTTCGGGCAACTTCAAGTCAAAAAGGGCCGGATTTTTAACCAATGCCTTGATAGCCAAGAGCTTCGGTACGTAGCGCTTGGTTTCTTCGGGCAGTTGCAAGCTCATGAAGTCGGTCGGCTTGCCTCGGCGCTCGTTGATGGCGATGGCGCGACGAATGCTGCCTTCGCCCCAGTTGTAAGCGGCCAAGGCCAAGTGCCAATCACCGAATTGTTGATAGAGATTTTGCAAGTAGTCGAGCGCGGCACGCGTGCTTTCCAAAACGTCCAATCGGTCATCGCGCCAACTCGATTGACGGAGATCGAAAATGTCGCCGGTCGACGGAATGAATTGCCAAAGGCCGGCAGCCTTGGATTTGGATTGTGCTTCAGGCTGGAAAGCGCTTTCAACGAACGGCAAAAGGGCCAATTCCGTGGGCATACCACGGCGTTGGGTTTCACTCACGATGTAGTAGAGATACATACGGGAGCGAAACGCCATGCGTTGCGTGTAGTGGAGATGTCGCGTGTAGCGTTTGAGTTCGCGATTGACGACGGCTTCGGGAAGATCAGCCAAGCCGAATCCTTGTCGAATCGTTTCCCAAACGGTGTCTTCAGGGGCTACGACGGATTCGCGAGCCAAGCGCGCTTCAACGGCTTGAGCGACCTCGTCTTCGATGGTGATTTCACCCAATAAATCGACGAATTCGGTCGCCGCGGCGTGTTGAATCACGCCGCAGCCCAAAATAGCTAGAAGCGCGCTACGGAACTTCATTAGACGTCGGCGGGTTGACCGGAGACGATGGCGCGCAAACCTTCGGCATTGACGATTTGCACGTGCTTTTGATTCACGACGATTAAGTTGTCGTGAGAGAAGCGAGAGAGAACACGGCTGACCGTTTCCAACTTCAAACCGAGGTAGGAACCGATTTCGGCGCGCGTCATACGAAGCACGAATTCGCTACGGGAATAGCCGCGCGATTCGAAACGTTGCGAGAGGTTGAGCAAGAATGCTGCCAAACGTTCTTCGGCGTGCATGGAGCCCAACAAAAGCATCAAACCGTGTTGACGCACGATTTCACGCGAGAGAATCTTTTGGAAATGGATGTTGTATTCGTCGATTTCAGCAGAAACCGCCAAGATGCGTTCGTAAGGAATAACGCACACTTCGGTGTCTTCCAAAGCAACGACGTCACAAGAGTGAACTTCATTGGCAATGCCGTCCAAGCCGATCAATTCGCCCGACATGTGGAAGTTCGTCACTTGCTCGCGACCGTCACTGCTCATCACGGAGCTCTTCAAAAAGCCCAAACGGATGGCGTAAATCGCTTCGAAACGGTCACCGGCACGGAAAAGCGGTTCACCGCGGCGGATACGCTTGCGGGAGGCAACGAGATCTTCCAAACGATCGATTTCTTTCAACGATAAACCGAGCGGAACACAATGTTCACGCAAGTTGCAGTGCGAGCAAGACACTCGCAAAGACGGAATCGTATTGAGGACGGACGAGCTAGGCATACCAAGTATCAACTTTCATTCAAAATCTCCATGCTTTTCGAGCAGAAACAATATTTTGCTTCAGATTTCGATAATATTGCGGGAGCACAATTACATGGAGTTTTTCTTAAACTCTTTTTTCTTTTGACTTCGGTCAAAAGTATTAACGCGCAAATAATAGCAGAAGTTTAATTTAAATCAAGAATTCGACGTTAGGAAACAATCGTGATCGATCCGAATAAGACCGGGGTGGAGTTGCCCTCTATCGATTTATTGCAAAAGTTTGACGTGCCGGCTCCTCGCTACACGTCCTATCCGACGGCTGACCGCTTTGTGAAGACGTTTGGCCCTGAGGATTATGAAAAGGCTTTAGCCAGCCGTCATCCCGAGACCCCGTTGAGTCTTTATGTGCACGTTCCGTTCTGCAATGACGTGTGCTTCTACTGCGGTTGCAATAAGATCGTGACGCGCGATCACAGCAAGAGCCGTGAGTATTTGGAAACGATCGGTCAAGAAGCTCGCTTGGTGAAAGAGCGTTTGTCGGGTATCCAAACGGTGAGTCAGTTGCACTTTGGTGGCGGCTCTCCCACGTTCTTGGATAACGATGAAATTGTTCGCATGATGGAGCTGATCACCGAGCACTTCCCGTTGGAAGCCGACGGTGAATTCTCCATGGAAGTCGATCCGCGTAGCTGCCCGCCCGAGAAGGTCGAGCAATTGGCCAAGGTGGGTCTTAACCGTATGAGCTGCGGCGTGCAAGACTTTAACGCCGACGTTCAAAAGGCCGTCAATCGTATTCAACCGTTCGAGATGACGCGTGAAACGATGCAGGCCGCTCGTGAAAACGGCTTTAAGTCCATCAACATGAACTTGATCTATGGTTTGCCCAAGCAAACGCGCGCCACGTTTGAAAAGACGCTAGATCAAGTGCTTGAGCTCTCTCCGGATCGCATCGCGCTCTACCACTACGCTCATTTGCCGCATCACTTCCCGCCGCAACGTCGTATTTTGGATGCCGATTTGCCGCCGACCTTGGAAAAGGTCCACATCATGATGGATGCGATTACGCGTTTGACGAGTTCCGGTTACCGCTATATCGGCATGGACCACTTTGCCAAGGTTACCGATGAGTTGGCGATCGCTCAACAAGAGGGCAAGCTTCAACGTAATTTCCAAGGCTATTCCACTCGCCCGGACTGCGATATGGTGGCTTTGGGCGTTTCCGCTATCAGCAATGTCAACGGTCACTATGCTTGCAATCCGCGTGATTTGCCGGCCTATTATGAAGCCATTCATGCCGGTCGCTTGGCAACGAATCGCGGTTATGCCTGGAGTGCCGAAGACCGTTTGCGTCATGCCGTCATCATGACGATCATGTGTCAATTCAAGCTTGAGAAGGCTGAAATCGAAGAACGTTTTGGTATCAACTTTGATACGACCTTCGCCTATGAACTGCGCAAGCTTCAAAACTATCAAAAGGTGGGTTTGGTCGAGTTGACGCCTGAGGCGATCGTTGTGAGTCCCAAGGGCAAGATCTTCGTTCGTGCCGTGGCCATGCAATTTGACCGCTATTTGCGCGAATCCGATCGCGCCGGCGGTTACTCCAAGATTGCCTAAAAATAAGAAAAATCCTTTAGAAATGAGCCTGTCTCGTTACCCACTCGGTAATTAGACAGGCTAAAATATTTAGATTGTGTCTCCATCTTTTTTGTGGATGGAGGAGCTCTCGTTTCGGAGAGCTCGTTTTAGAGAATTCAAACTTAAATCAACAGGGTATCTGTTATGCAAACTTCGCAAATTCGTCAGACCTTCTTGAAGTTCTTCGAGAGCAAAGGTCACACGATTGTGCATTCTAGCCCCGTGATCCCGGGTGATGACCCGACGCTTTTGTTCACGAACGCTGGGATGAACCAATTCAAGGACGTGTTCTTGGGTTTTGACAAGCGCGCTTACACGCGTGCAACGACGGCTCAAAAGTGTATCCGTGCCGGCGGTAAGCACAACGACTTGGATAACGTCGGTTACACGGCTCGCCACCACACGTTCTTCGAAATGTTGGGTAACTTCAGCTTCGGTGACTACTTCAAGCGTGATGCGATCAAGTATGCATGGGAGCTTTTGACCGAACACTTCAAGTTGCCGCCTGAAAAGCTCACGGTGACGGTTTACGCAGAAGACGATGAAGCTTATGACATCTGGCACGATGAAGTGGGTGTTCCGGCCGAACGTATCGTTCGTATCGGTGACAACAAGGGCGGTCGTTACATGTCCGACAACTTCTGGATGATGGGTGATACGGGTCCGTGCGGTCCTTGCTCCGAAATCTTCTATGACCACGGTCCGGAAATCGCCGGTGGTCCTCCGGGAAGCCCGGATGAAGACGGTGACCGTTTCATCGAAATTTGGAACAACGTGTTCATGCAATTTAACCGCGACGAAGCCGGTGTGATGCACAAGCTTCCGAAGCCCTCCGTTGACACGGGTATGGGTTTGGAACGTATCGCCGCCGTGTTGCAAGGCGTGCACACGAACTACGACATCGACCTCTTCCAAAACTTGTTGAAGGCTGCCAAGGCTGCTGTGGAAGAAGCCGGCGCTGAAAACGTTGACCTCAACAACCCGTCTTTGAAGGTGATCGCTGACCACATCCGCGCCTGCGCATTCTCCGTGGCTGACGGCATCGTTCCGGGTAACGAAGGTCGTACGTATGTGTTGCGTCGTATTTGCCGTCGCGCTATTCGCCACGGTTACAAGCTCGGTGCTCGCGGTGCCTTCTTCGCTAAGCTTGCTCGTGCCGTTGCCGCAGAAATGGGTGACGCTTATCCGGAAGTCACGAATCCGAAGATCGAACAAGTGTTGGCCAAGGAAGAACAACGTTTTGCTCAAACGATCAACCAAGGTATGCAATTGTTGGAAGGTGCCGTCGCTAAGACCGAGGGTTCCGTGCTTGACGGCGAAGTGGCCTTTAAGCTCCACGATACGTATGGCTTCCCGGTTGACTTGACGGCTGACGTTTGCCGCGAACGCGACATGACGGTCGACATGGAAGGTTTCGAGCGCGCTATGCAAGAACAACGTGATAAGGCTCGTGCCGCTGCGAAGTTCAAGATGGCTGCCGGTCTCGAATACGAAGGTGCCGATACGGTCTTTACGGGTTACACGGAAACCAAGCAAGACGGTGCTAAGGTTTTGGCCGTTTACGTTGATGGTGAACAAGTGGAAGAAGCCCAAGCCGGTGACGACTGCGTGATCGTTCTCGATACGACGCCGTTCTACGGTGAAAGCGGTGGTCAAATCGGTGATACGGGTACGATGAAGAACGAATCCACGATGGTTCGCGTCATCGATACGCAAAAGATCAAGGGCAAGGTTTGGGGTCATCACGCTCACGTGGCTGAAGGCTCCGTCAAGGTCGGTGACGTTTTGAATGTTGCGATCGACGAAGCTCGTCGCGCCGCTATCATGCGTAACCACTCCGTGGCTCACTTGTTGCACTATGCTCTTCGTGAAGTCTTGGGTACGCACGTCCAACAAAAGGGTTCTTGGGTTGGTGAAGACGTGATGCACTTCGACTTCTCTCACAACGAAGCGATGACGGCTGAAGAAATCGCTCGTGTCGAAGACATCGTCAATGAACACATCATTGCCAACACTGCCGTGGTGGCAGAGGAAATGAGCATTGAAGACGCTAAGAAGACGGGCGCCTTGATGCTCTTTGGTGAAAAGTACGGTGATCGCGTTCGTGTCGTGAAGATCGGTCCCTCCACGGAATTCTGTGGTGGTACGCACGTTGCACGTACGGGTGACATCGGTTCCTTCAAGCTCTTGAGCGAATCCGGTATCGCTGCCGGTATCCGCCGTGTGGAAGTGACGACCGGTATGCACGTCGTTCGCTTTACGCGCGAACAAGAAGTCACGTTGAAGAGCGTGGCCGCCGAATTGAAGACGCCGCTCGGTCTCGTGACGGAAAAGGCTCACACGGTCTTTGAAAACGTCAAGAGCCTCGAGAAGCAATTGGCACAATTGAAGAGCCAATTGGCCGTTCTCTCCGCTCAAGCTTTGGTTGCTGAAGCCAAGGAAGTCAATGGCGTGAAGTTGTTGGTCAAGAAGGTCGAAGCCGATAGCAAGGCCTTGCGTGACATGGCTGAAACGTTGCGTGACAAGATCGGTGACGCAGTGGTCGTCTTGGGCGCCGTCAATGACGGTAAGGTCCAATTGGTGGCCGGTGTTTCCAAGAGCTTGCATGCTCGCGTGAAGGCCGGTGAAGTCGTCAACACGGCCGCTCAAGTCGTTGGCGGTAAGGGCGGCGGTAAGCCTGACCTCGCCATGGCCGGTGGTGCTGACGTCACCAAGGTCGATGCCGCTTTGGCAGCTGTGGCCGCTTTCATCGAAACGAAGTAAGCATGGCTACGTTCGATCGCGAAATCGATACGCGGGGCACCAAGTGCCCCATGCCGGTCTTAAAGACGAAGAAGGCTTTGGCGGCGATGCAAACGGGTGAGGTGTTGCAAGTGTTGGCAACGGACCCGGCTAGCATGGCTGACTTGGCTGAATTTGCTCGCCAGACCGGTCATCGCATTGTCAGTCAACAAGAAGTCAATGGCGAATTTGTTCATTTGATTGAGCATAAGTAATTGAATTTGTTCTGAATGTGCGACAGGAAGCGCTCTATCATCTCGAAAAGATGACGGAGCGCTTTTTTCTTTTGGCGTATGATGGAATGGTTGATTACAAAGGAGTTGAGAAGATGACTGCTTTTTTGATTTCTGCTTCTGAGTTGCGTGAAAAGTTGGGTTCGCCCGATCTGGTCCTTCTGGATGTGCGTGCCAATTTGAAAGACCCGTTAGCCGGTCGTGTAGCTTTTGCCGCCGGTCATATTCCCGGCGCACGCCAGGCCGATATGCGTGAAGACGTTTCCGGTCCTTGTACGGGATCCAATGGTCGCAATCCTTTCCCGACAATGGAACGTTTTTGCGAACGCATGCGTGCATTGGGTGTGAATCAAACGAGTGAAGTCGTGGTTTATGATGACGGTCCTTGTAATTTCGCCTGTCGTTTGTGGTTTACGTTCCGCTATGCCGGCTTTGCCAACGTTCGCGTCTTGGACGGCGGTTTGAAGGCTTGGCAGGCTGCCGGCGGTGAAATGAGTGATGAGCTTCCTGCTTATGAAGCGGGCAATATGGTTGCATCCGAACCGTTGGAACGCGTCTTTACCATCGAAGAGGTTTTAGCCAATCAAGACGATCCCCAATATGCTCTGATCGATGCACGTGGCCACGGTCGATACCTTGGTCAAAATGAAACGCTCGATCGCATTGGCGGTCACATTCCCGGAGCCATGAGCCGACCGAGTTCGGAAAATTTGGCTGACGGCGTTTTTAAGTCGCCTGAAGTGTTAAAGCAAGAATTTGAAGCGGTCTTCGCTCGTCGTCCGGGCATGCCCATCGTCAACACGTGTGGTTCGGGTGTGACGGCTTGTTGTAATCACTTGTCGATGAAGATGGCAGGGTTTGAACCCTTGGGCGTTTATATCGGTAGCTTCTCCGAATGGGTCAGCGATCCGGCTCGCCCCGTGAGTACGGCAGAAGAGTAACGACTCTGTTGATAACAAAAAAATCCACTTCAATTTTGAAGTGGATTTTTTTGTTTGGATATCAATGGGTTATTCGTCGACTTCAACGGCGATATCACCGTAGATATCGATCCACATCGGCCAAATCGTGCCGTAAGCCAACGCGGAAATGAAGAATGCCAGCGGGGCCAAAATAAACATCGAGTAGTTGGAAAGGCCGAATGTCATCATGAAAAAAGAAGCGGCAAGACCACAACCGAAAGTAAGGCCGGCCAAAATAGCGATCAAAACGATGGCAGCCATCCAATTGCGCAAGCAACCGAAAAATGAGTAGAACAGAGCCTTGCCGACCGTCATGTTTTTCCAAGCAATCAACATCGGCGCAAACCAAGTGGCCATTTGACCCGAACCGAAAATCACGATCGTGACGATGAAAGCGGTCCAAGGCATATTTTCCCAAACACTCGACCAAACCAGGCGGTTATCGACAATTTCCCATTGACGGATGTAGTCGATGGCCAAATAGGTGTAGGCAAAGTTCGCTGCCAACAAGAAGGCGCCATAAATTAAACCCACACGGATTTGGCGTTGGCGTTGAGACGGTTCCGTAAAGAGCTCTTTCAAAATGCCATAGGTCGGTGTACGACCTTCGTAAGCATCTTTGGTAGCGCGAACAACTAACATCGTGCCAAAGGGCATAAAAATGGCAGCAGCAACCAAACCGCCAAAGGGTAAGGAGCCCAACATGCTCATCGCGAAGATGTAAACCATCGTGACGGTGATCATGCCGAACATGCTTTGGCGAATAGCCTTAATCCCGACTTTTAACCAACGGATCGGGGAAGAAAACGTAGCGATATGACCTTGCATCGATTAGAACCCGAGGTTGATGAGCTTCGTGGTACCCAAGGTGCTCTTGCTATTGGAACCCGGTGCGCTGTCGATCGGGCGCTCGGCGCGATTTTCGATGCGATAGGGCAAATGCGTCGAACCCGGCGTCACCACATACTCGCGGATGCGATTGTTTTGATCGCGTACGGCCTCGATTTCCGTGTTCTTGGACTCGGGCTTGGTATAGCGACCGGCTGCGCGATCTTGACGAGCTTTTTCGTAATCGGCCGCACTCGGAGCTAAATCGGGGTTAGCCGGATGGCGACGGGCGACTTCGCCCACACGTTCGTAATTGGTGGGAGCGGCGGTTTTTTGAGCGTTTTTGTAAGCAGCGGCAGCAGCCTTTTGGCTGATTTGCGGCGGCGGAGCGATCTCTTGGGGAGCAGCCATGGCGACCGGAGCGGCCATCATGGAGGCGATCGTTAAGCAAAATAAGGTTTTACGCATAGTCGAACTCTTTATGTTTTTGTTGTTCTTTTCTTCTTCCAATTATAACGAGGGCATGAATTGTCCAAGTGCTTTTTAGACAAAAAATGAAACCGTATGTAATGCGTCAAACTTCGCTATCATTGTGGGCGGATTTCCTCGGTGGGGCGACTCGCCGACTGTACAAGATTTATTACACGAAATGAAGACGTTATTGTTGATCGACGGCTCGAATTATTTGTATCGAGCTTTCCACGGTTTACCTGATTTACGCACGGGGCAAGGCGAGCCCACGGGAGCCATCAAGGGTTTTGCCAATATGTTGCAAATGATCAAAACGATGATCAAACCCGATTTGGCGGCCGTTGTTTTTGATGCGCCGGGTCAAACCTTCCGAAGTGATATTTATTCCGAATACAAGACTAATCGCCCTCCCATGCCCGATGATCTTCGTGTGCAAGTGGAGCCCATTCATCAAATGATCAAGGCTCAGGGCTGGCCTTTGTTAATCGTGCCCGGCATCGAAGCCGATGACGTGATCGGTACGTTGGCCGTACGCGCGCAAACGCAAGGCATGAAGGTCTTCATCGCAACGGGCGATAAGGACATGAGCCAGTTGGTCAACGACGAGATTGTGGTCGTGAACACCATGACGCGCGTGGTTCTTGATCCTGAGGGCGTGAAGGAAAAGTTCGGTGTGCGCCCCAATCAAATCGTCGATTACTTGTCGTTAATGGGCGATAACGTCGATAACGTACCGGGTATCTACAAGTGCGGTCCCAAGACGGCAGCCAAATGGATCAACGATTACGACACGTTGGAAAATTTGATTGAGCATGCCGACGAGATTAAAGGCAAAGCTGGTGAATACCTGCGTGAAGGGATGGGCTTTTTACCCACGGCGAAGGCCTTGGTTACCATTAAGACCGATGCCGATTGGAATGAATGGTTGGAGGGTGATGTCGAATCCTTAGGCTTTAAGGATGAAGACAATGCCTTTTTGACTGAGTTTTACGCTCGTTGGGAGATGCAACAAAGTAAGCGTAAGGCCAAAGCAAAAGTCGAAGCGAAAAAGCAAGAGACGGTTGTTGCCGATACGGCGACGTTGGATTTGTTTGCTTCCATTCCCCAAATCGATGAAACGGTTGAGCAAAGTGCGGCCGAATTAACGTATGAGATCGTGACGGACCAAACGGGTCTTGATCGTTTACTTCAAAAATTGTCGACGACCAAACGCGGTGTGGCATTGATGCCGTGGGCTGATGCGACCGATGGAGTCAGTGGCGATTTGGTCGGTTTGGGTCTTTGTGTCGACGGTACAAACGTTTATTTGCCGATCAAGCACGAAACGGGCTCGAACGTGTCTTTGGAAATGATACGAACGACCTTGGGGGCGTGGCTTGCCGGTCAGGCTAAGCTTGTGACGGCCGATGCCAAGTGGTTGCGTCATTTGTTTGCCAATCTCGGTATGGCTTTGGGCGCAGATGTCGATGACGTGACGTTGATGAGTTACGTGATTGAAGCGCACATGAAGCACGATGTGGAGAATTTGACCGCCCGTTGGTTAAAGCTCGACGTTCCGATGCGTGAAGACATTGTCGGTAAGGGGGTTAAAGCGTTAAAGGCTGCCCAAGCCGATGTGGAGAAGGTGGCCGGTTATATGGCAGCCTTGGCGCACGGCGTTTTGCAATTGCACGAAGCGATGCAAGCTCGATTGGATGCCGATGAAAAGCTTCGTGGCATCTATCACGATGTGGAACGCCCCACGCAAAACGTGTTGTTGACGATGGAGCGAAACGGTGTATTGGTCGATTCCATGCGTTTGAGCGCGCAAAGCGATGCCTTGGGCGACGAGATCGTGATGCTGGAAGAGCAAGCCTACAGCCAAGCCGGTGATCGTTTTAATTTGGCTAGTCCCAAGCAGCTCTCGGACGTGCTTTTCAATCGTTTGGCGATTCCGGTTCCGGCTAAGACTAAGAAAACGGCGTCTGGCGGTTACAGCACGAGCGAAGACGTGTTGCAACAGTTAGCCTTGGATTATTCGTTGCCTAAACTCATTTTGGAATTCCGTCGCTTGAGCAAATTAAAGAGCACGTATACCGATAAGTTGCCGTTGATGGTCAATGCCAAGACCGGTCGTGTGCATACGACGTTCGGCCAAACGACGGCGGTCACGGGCCGTTTGGCTTCGAGCGATCCGAACGTACAAAACATTCCGGTTCGAACCAAAGAAGGGCGTCAGGTTCGTGAGGCTTTTGTGGCTGACTGCGGTAAGGTCATCGTATCGGCCGACTATTCCCAAATTGAGCTTCGAATCATGGCGCATCTGTCTCAAGATGCAGGCCTTTTGGATGCTTTCAAAAAGGGGTTGGACATTCACCGTGCAACGGCAGCCGAAGTGTTTGGTGTGGAATTGGACGCCGTGACCTCCGATCAACGCCGAACGGCCAAGGTCATTAATTTCGGTTTGATTTACGGCATGAGCGCTTTTGGCTTGGCACAGAATTTGGGAATTGAACCCTCGGCCGCGCGAAACTACATCGAACGCTACTTTGCCCGTTATCCCGGGGTGAAGGCTTATATGGAAGCCACGCGTGCGAAGGCTCATGCACAAGGTTTTGTGGAAACGGCTTTCGGTCGTCGTTTGTGGCTGCCCGATATCACGAGTTCCAAGGCGCCGGTTCGTGCCGGTGCCGAACGTGCGGCCATTAATGCGCCGATGCAAGGCACGGCCGCTGATTTGATTAAGTTGGCGATGATCCGTGTTCAACAATGGCTTGAAGTCGAGAAGATGAAGTCGCTTTTAGTTCTTCAGGTACACGACGAATTGGTGTTGGAAGTGCCCGAAGACGAAGTCGAGAAGGTCAAGCAAGCCTTGCCTTCGCTGATGGAAGGTGTGGCGCAGCTTGCGGTGCCTTTGTTGGCTGAAGTCGGTTGTGGCGATAGATGGGAATCGGCTCATTAAGCCAAGAAAACAAAAAGGCTTCAGTTTGAGTCTGAAGCCTTTTGACTTTTGTAGCGTTGATTATTGGCAGCCACCGGCTTTTTCGGGGCGGTAGCGGGCTAGCAATTCGCCTCGTTCATTCCAAATCATCAATTCGCCCTTCATTGTGGTCAGATAACGAGTATCGGCCACCATCTTGGTCAAGCGGGCTTCCAATTCCATCGTTTTCGGCGCACACAGGCGTTTGGTCATGGCAGGCGACTCAAACGTAAAGGCCTTGCCGTCGAGCTTGTAGTTGCCGTTAATCAGGTTGCAACCCAAATTGCCGGCGATTCGATTTTTGCTCAAAAATTCCAATAACGGCGGTAATTCCTCACATTCGGATTTGGAATTGCCGTCCATCACAAGCTCCCAAGATGTTCCTTCCAATTTCTTGACCACCTCACCGGCGGGATTGACCTTGACAGTCTTATTTTCTGTTTTGTCTTCACTACAACCGGTCATGGCGATACTCATAACCAATACACTGGCGATCAGTGCTTTTTTGAACATATCTGTCAAACCTTTACCAAAAAAAAGGCCAGGAAGGTTAAACGTCCTGGCCTAAACTCTCTCTCTTGTTTCCGGAGGACCTTAGCTGTCTCTCGTGAGAATAACTTTATCGAGTTTGGTTTCAAAAAGACGTGAAAAAGTGCGAGATTCGCAACCAAATGTTTCTATCGTTACGATTGTTTCGCACGACGCTCCATATTCTTGGTGATGACGGTCGAAGAGACGCCTGCGACCATGATGATTGCCATCCCAACCATACTGAGGCTGCTGACGACATCGCCAAAGAAGATGACGGAGAAAATTTCAGCAAAGATGATAGCGGAAAATTGCAAACAGGACGTTAACAAAACATTGCCGCTACCGAAAGCACGCGTTAGGCAACATTGAGCCAACAGGGCCGTGACACAAATACCGATCAACGGGGAGATGTTATCGAGTGTCATTTCAGAAAAACCGCTTTCAAAAATTAAGCAACCGGTCAACCCGAAAAAGGTTCCGAATAGCGCAAAGTAGAAAACGATTCGCCAAGAGGGCTCTCGAAGTTGTCCTAACTCTTTGATTTGCCAGAAGGCAACGGCAGCTAAGAAAGCCGATAGGAGGGCCGCTAGTGCCCCTAAGAGTTGATCCGTACCCGTAAAACTCGGCTGCAAAATGATGACGATTCCCGCAAAGCCCAAGGCAATCATGGCAATTAATTTCCAAGGGATGGGCTGACGCATGTGGACGGCAAAGAGGACGACAAAAATGGCCATGAAAAGCGGATTGGTGTAGCAAAGCGTCATGCTAGTGCCCACCGATAAGGTGGTGAGAGACCAGAAGCCGAAAAACATACTGATCGTGCCGGCTAATGAGCGCTTAAAGTGACCGAAGAGGAAATCGGTACGAAGCGAATAACCTCGGAAACGAACAAAGGCATAAAGCAGGATTACCGATACCAAGGAACGGTAAAAAATCAGCTCGCACGTACCGAAGTCGTTACTGCTCATCTTGATGAAAACGGACATCAAGGAGAACAAAAACGATGACACCAAAATCCAAAGCGATTGCATCGATGTGGCCTAAAAATTTTTCAAAAATAGCATCTTTTAGTCTATGCCGAACGAATACGAAAAACTACTCTCGAAAACTAGCAAACGAAGCCCGAAAAGTTGAGTTTGCCTCTGAAGTTACGAGGTGATGTCAGGTAAAATTAACAGATTGATTTAGATAGATTGAAAGGCTTTCACCATGGCTACCAAACGAGTCACTCCGGTTGAAAAACTCACCTATGAAGAAGCAATCGCCGAGATGGAGACGATTGTGGAAAAGATGCGTACCGGCGAATTGACGCTTCAAGACAGTGTTGAAGCTTATAAGCGTGGGAAAGAGCTCAGTCTTCGTTGTGAAACGTTATTGAAAGAAGCGCAACAAGTCGTGCAAAAGTTAGAAGGCGGCGTGTTGGTTGATGTGGAACCGCAAGAGCTTCGAGGGGAAGGTTAAAAATGGATTTTCGAGCATGGAGCAAGGAGCGCGCCGAACATTTTGAGCGCGTTGCCCAATACACGTTGCCGATGGAAACCAAGCAACCTTGGAAGTTGCACCAAGCGATGCGTTACGCCGTGTTGGATGGCGGTAAGCGCATTCGTCCGTTGTTGGTCTATGCAGCCGGTCAATTAGTAGATGCCGACGCTTCGGTGACCGATCACTTGGCTTTGGCCGTTGAATATATCCATTCGTATTCGTTGGTGCACGATGACATGCCGTGCATGGATAACGACACGCTTCGCCGTGGCAAGCTCACCACGCATCGCAAGTTTGGTGAAGCCATGGGGATGTTGACCGGAGATGCTCTCCAAGCGTTGGCTTTTGAGCAAGTGGTTCAGGCCAAAGTCAATCCCGAGCAAGTCGTTCAATTGGTGAAGCTTTTGGCGGTTGCCGCCGGTCCTTCCGGTATGTGCGGCGGCCAAGCCATTGACTTATTGGCCGCACGTTCTCAGTTGGATTTGCCGACCTTGACCATGATGCACCGTATGAAGACGGGTGCCATGATTCGAGCCTCCGCCTTGATGGGCATCTATGCCGGTCAATCGTTGCCTGAACCCGCATTGATCGGTCAAATGGCCGTGTACTCCGACGCAATCGGCTTGGCTTTCCAAGTGATCGATGACATTTTGGATGTGACGGCCGATACGCAAACGTTGGGTAAGACCGCGGGTAAAGATGCTGCCAATGACAAGCCCACCTACGTGTCGCTTTTAGGTGTGGAAAAAGCTCGCGAATTGGCCAAGGAACAATACAACCTCGCCAAGACGGCTCTTCAAACGTTGGAAGCCGACCCCCGTTACGCCGGTAAGACGCAACGATTGCATGAAATTGCTGATTTCATCATGGCACGAGACCATTGATAGGAAAGAGAATTAATGGCGTTACTTGAAAACATTACGAGCCCGGCAGACGTTAAAGCATTATCCGTTGAGAAGCTCCCGACGTTGGCTCAAGAGATCCGAGAATACATGGTCGAAGCCGTTTCGAAAACCGGTGGCCATTTGGCCAGTAGTTTGGGGGCGGTGGAACTCACGCTTGCCTTGCATCATGTATTTGACTCGCCGAAAGACAAAATCATTTGGGACGTCGGTCATCAAGCCTATGCACACAAGATGGTGACGGGTCGCAAGGATCAATTCGACCGTCTCCGTATGCACGGCGGTTTGTCCGGTTTCCCGAAGCGCGGTGAAAGTGAGCACGATGCATTCGGGACGGCTCACAGTTCGACTTCCATTTCGGCCGCTTTGGGTATGGCTTTGGCCGCACGCCTTCAGGGTGACACCGATTCGTGGCACATTGCCGTGATCGGTGACGGTGCATTAACGGGCGGTATGGCTGTTGAAGCACTGAACCAAGCCGGTACCTATACCGACGGTTTGAAGCTTTTGGTGATCGTCAACGACAACGACTGCTCGATTTCCCCGTCGGTGGGTGCATTGCATCACCATTTGGCGAAACTTGTCTCCGGAGGTACGTTCTCGGCGCTTCGCAGTGACTTTAAGGATGCGATCAAAGGCTCGCCCAAGCTTTGGAATTTCTTCAAGCGCGTTGAACAACGTACGGTCAATTTCGTTGCACCGGAATCGGCCATGTTCTCCGCTTATGACTTGAATTATTACGGTCCGGTCGATGGTCACGATATCGACGTATTGGTGAAGGTGCTCTCCAACATCAAGGCGCTTCAAGGTCCGATGGTGCTTCATATTTCGACCAAGAAGGGTAAGGGCTATGCGCCGGCTGAGGCCGATCCGACGCTCTATCACGGTGTCGGCAAGTTTGATCCGGCCACGGGCATCGTCAAGAAGTGTTCCGACCCGTCCCATCCGACTTACACGCAAGTGTTTTCTCGTTGGATTTGCGATATGGCGCAGGCCGATGACAAGCTTTTTGCCATTACGCCGGCGATGCGTGAAGGTTCCGGTTTGGTTGAATTTGAAAAGCGTTTCCCGACGCGTTATCGCGACGTCGCCATTGCCGAGCAACATGCCGTCACGTTTGCGGCCGGTTTGGCTGCCAATGGTATTCGTCCGGTCGTGGCAATCTATTCGTCCTTTGCTCAACGAGCTTATGACCAAATCTTGCATGACGTGGCCATTCAAAATCTGCCGGTGACCTTTGCGATCGATCGCGGCGGTCTTGTCGGCGCTGACGGTGAAACGCACCACGGTGTCTTTGATTTGGCCTTCTTGCGCAGCATCCCGAACATGACGGTGATGGCTCCGTCCAATGAAAATGAATGTCGCCGTATGTTGACCACGGCTTATCGTTTGGGTACGCCGGCTGCCGTTCGTTATCCTCGAGGTAAAGGGCCCGGTGTCGAGCAAGACGAAGCATTGCTTGAGGTTCCGGTGGGTAAGGCTCGCGTGGTTCGCGAATGCACTTCGACGGGCAAGCGCGTGGCGATTTTGGCCTTTGGTTTGATGGTTGAGCGTTTGCGCAGTGTGGCCGATGCTTTGCATGCAACCCTTGTGGATATGCGTTTCGTTAAGCCGATGGATGAAGCCATGATCGAGGAGATGGCCAAGACCCATGACTTGATTGTGACCGCTGAAGACGGTGTAGTGATGGGCGGCGCCGGCTCGGCCGTGTTGGAAGTGATGGCCAAGAAGGGGTTAACGACGCCTTCGTTGGTTTTGGGTATTGAGGATCACTTTGTTGACCAAGGAACGACCGAAGAGTTGTTCGAAGATTGCGGTTTGGGACTCGAGACCGTCAAGGCTCGAATCTTGGAGCGTTTGGGAGACTGATGTGCAAGTTCAAGAACTCGTGGATTTGAAACCGTTTAATACGATGGCGGTGGCCGCAAAGGCTCGTTACTTTACGACGATCAAAACCGAAACGGATGTTCGTGAAGCGCTTGCCTGGGCTAAGGCGCATGATGTCAAAACCTTTGTTTTGGGTGGCGGTGCGAACTTGTTGATGACAACCGAAGTGGTCGATCGTTTGGTTATGCGAATGGCGATTTCGGGCTTGGAGGTTGTCGGTGAGACCGAGGTTGCAACGTATGTGAAGGTCGGTGCCGGCGAAGATTGGCACACGACGGTCGATCGTTTGATTTCGATGGGCTATGGCGGTTTGGAAAACTTGGCTTTGATTCCCGGTACGGTCGGTGCGTCCGTGGTTCAGAACATCGGTGCTTACGGCGCGGAAGTGGCTCAACGAGTCAAAGAAATCGAGGTCTACAATCCGGCAACGCAAGAAATCGAAGCCATGCGTGCCGAAGAATGCGACTTTGCTTATCGTCACAGTATTTTCAAAGATGACGGTTATGCCGATTTGGTTGTCGTGTCCGTGACGTTCGAGTTGCCGAAAGTTTGGACGCCGAATTTAAGTTACAAGGAATTGACGCATCAGGTCGAGGGCTTGGAAGCGGTGACGCCTCGAGACGTTTTTAATGCGGTGGTTGCCGTTCGTTCTCGTAAGTTGCCCGATCCGAAGGATTTGGGTAGCGCCGGTTCTTTCTTTAAGAATCCTGTGGTCGATCATGACCAATTTTTGGCTCTCTTGGAGAAATTCCCGAGCATCGTTCACTACGATGTGGGCGGTGGCTATCAGAAGTTGGCAGCCGGTTGGATGATTGATCAAGCCGGTCTCAAGGGCTATCGCATCGGTGATGCCGGTACTTATGAAAAGCAAGCGTTGGTGCTTGTTAATCATGGCCAAGCGAGCGGCCAAGAGCTTTGGCAGTTTGCCCAGATGGTTCAGGCTAAAGTCCTGGAAAAGTTTGGAGTGGCACTGGAACCGGAACCGGTGATTCTTTAATTGAGAACAAAAAAAGCGAGTTCATTTTTCGAACTCGCTTTTTTGTTGCCCATTGGCCCCGTGTGGGGCCGATGGTACAAATAACGGTTATTAACCGAGATAGCGCATTGCCATCTTTTCGAGAACGGCCACGCCGTTGGGCAATGCTTGCGGGTTGAAGGCCATTTCCGGATTATGGAGACCCGGTTTGCAGTCGCAACCGACACCGAAGTAAGCCACGCGCAAGGACGGCTTTTGGTTCTTGAAGAAGTGGAAGTCTTCACCGCCACCACCGCAGCTCGGAACGAAGTTTTCTTCGCCGACCACTTCCTTGATGCATTCGGCCACTTCAGCCGTCAAGGCGTCATCGTATTCACAAGCCGGGAGGACCGGGCCCATGAATTCCATTTCGCCCGTAGCGCCGTAAGCGGCAGCCGTGTTTTCGATGCAAACGCGAACGCGTTCAAGGATTTCCTTCATCAACGGGTTCGTTTCGGCGCGCGTGTCAAATGCGGCGTAGCCCTTATCCGGGATGATGTTGATGGCAGCGCCGCCCACTTCGATCTTCGTGCACTTGCAAGACCAAGCCAATGCCGGATCAAACTTCAACATAGCGATGTTTTGAACGATTGCAGCGAGCACTTCTGCGCAGTTGACGCCCAAGTGCGGACGAGAGCCGTGAGCTGCACGACCGGTCACCTTGGCCTTGAATTGGGCCGAAGAGGTGTGGCAGACTGCACCGACCATTTGACCGTCTGCACAGTCTTGAACCGGGCGGATGTGGAGACCCAAAGCCAAGTCGACATCTTCCAAGACACCGGCCTTGATCACGCTCATAGCACCGAACAACGTTTCTTCGCCTTGTTGGAAGAGAACCTTCAACTTACCGCGCTTGACCTTACCGACCAAACGGCTGGCGGCTGCCAAGAGCATGGCGGAGTGAGAGTCGTGACCGCAAGCGTGGATCACCTTCTTTTCACCGTTGATCGTGAAGGGCAATGCGTCCATGTCGGCACGAAGCATCAAGCACGGACCTTCTTCTTCACCCTTGATGACGCCGACGACACCCGTGCCGCCCACGCCCGTTTCGACTTCGTAACCCAAAGCCGTCAAGTGTTCAGCGATGTACTTAGCCGTTTCGTGTTCTTCGAAACCCAATTCCGGCGTTTTATGAAGGTCTTCCCAGACCTTGATGACATCAAGTTCTTGAGCCATGATAAATCCCCTGTGTACGTAAATAAACTCGCGTCTCTCAATCTTTGAGAGCTAACTCGTCAAGTGTAAAACGGGGTGTTTTGAAAAACACCCCGATTCTTCGTAAAAATAGGCAAAAGGGCTTAGCCGACATTAACTTTTTTGCCAAAAGTCAATCGTACGAGTGACTTCAAAAAGATCGTCCGTAACCGACACTTTCATATTCTTGTATGTACCGCTTTCAATGAGTTTTTCCAAAAACGGATAAAGCGGCGTTGTCTTTGTCCAGAACGGTCGGTTAAAGAAAATCATCGGACAGGCCCCGTCGTAGGTGGCGTAATGGTTAAGTGCAGCCTCTTCGAAGACTTCCATCAAAGTGCCGGCACTGCCCGGAGTAAAGATCATGCCGCCGCCGGCCATGGACAAAAGGCGTTGTTCGCGCGTGTTGTTATCGAAGAACTTGGCAATGCTTGTGGCAAAGATGTTGGAAGGTTCATGACTGTAGAGCCATGTGGGTACGCTCAAGCTTTCAAAAGACGTTTGCGGGAATTGATTGACAACTTCAAAGGCCGTATCGAGCCAATCGGCATCATCACCTGTGGGAGCACGATCCAAAATGCTCAGCGCTGCTTTGACCTCATCATTGGTGCGACCGGCTAGCCACGCGCCTAAGTGCGTGGCTTCCATGGCGCCGCTTCCTCCGCCCGAAACCATTAAGTAGCCGTTTTCGGTCAATTGTTTGGACAGTAAAACGATCTTTCGATACATCACATCGGTTCGAGCCAAGGCATGCCCACCCATGATGCCGACGATTCGCTTATGTTCAAAGCGAGTAAGGAATTGATCGACGGCTGCGCCGATCGCTTGGTCGTGAAGTGCGCGAAGCATCAGCTCTTCAGCACTGCTCGTTCGTTTGCCGGTGGCAAGAAAATGACGATAGACGCGTCGATCGTATGTTTTTGCTTTGGCGGCTTCGTCTTGGGGGCGATAGCCGGCCAACAGTGTCTCGCGCGTATAAAGCGTTTCGGGGAAAACGGTATAAGGAACCGTTTGGGCGTATTCATCGAGCCAATGCCATTTTTCTTGCATTTGAAAAACTCCTGTCAATCTCTCTCAATTGTAGGTCCAAAGAAAAATTAGTATCGAACGATTCCATGGGTTTTTTCCCCGAATTTGATTTTCGTCGAACTGTTTTCGATTAAGAACACAAGCACGGCAAAAGCCTTGGCAATACGCCAAAACAATCAATTTTCAGTCTGTCAGTTCGCTATAATTATTTGATTACTTTTTAACCCCATTCTCATTTGAGGACTATACCGATGCGAGTGAATACTCTTGAATCCTTGGCTAAGGCCGGTGCCTTGGCTGGTAAGCGTGTTTTGATCCGTTCCGATCTCAACGTGCCGCGTGATGAAAACGGTGATATCACCAACGAAGCCCGTTTGGTGGCTAGCGTTCCGGCCGTTCGTATGGCTCGTGACGCCGGTGCTCGCGTGATGGTGGTGAGCCACTTGGGTCGTCCGAAGGAAGGTGTTTTGACGCCGGCTGACAGCCTTGTGAAGGTTGCAGCTCGTATGTCCGAACTCTTGGGTAGCCCGATTCGTTTGATCGAAGACTGGGTCGACGGTGGCTTTGAAGTGGCCGAAGGCGAAGTGGTGATGTTGCAAAACTGCCGTTGCAATGTCGGCGAAAAGAAGTGCAACGACGAATTGGCTCGTAAGTACGGCGCTCTCTGCGACGTGTACGTGAACGACGCTTTCGGTACGGCTCACCGTGCAGAAGGTACGACGTACGGTGCCGCTCAATACGCAGAAATCGCTTGTGCCGGTCCGTTGATGGCTGCTGAAATCGAAGCATTGACCAAGGCTGTTGAAGAAGCTAAGCATCCGCTCGTTGCTATCGTCGGTGGTTCTAAGGTTTCCACGAAGTTGACGATTTTGAACAACCTCGCTCAAAAGGTTGATCAATTGATCGTTGGCGGCGGTATTGCCAATACGTTCTTGTTAGCCGCCGGTCACAAGATCGGTAAGTCCTTGGCTGAGCCGGACTTGGTTGACGAATGCAAGAAGATTCTCGAAACGTTGGCTTCCAAGGGCGCAACGCTCCCGTTGCCGACGGACGTCGTCGTGGCAAAGGAATTCTCCGAAACGGCTGAAGTTCGTTGCTGCAAGGTTGACGAAGTCGCTGATGACGAAATGATCTTGGACGTTGGTCCGGAAACGGCTGCTGCTTTGGCTGAAATCTTGAAGAAGGCCGGTACGATCGTTTGGAACGGTCCGGTTGGCGTTTTCGAAATGAAGCCGTTTGCCGGTGGTACGGAAGTGATGGCTAAGGCAATCGCAGAAGCCACGGCTGCCGGTGCATTCTCCATCGCCGGTGGTGGTGACACGGTTTCTGCCGTTCACAAGTTTGAAATCGCTGATAAGGTTTCCTACATCTCTACGGGTGGCGGTGCCTTCTTGGAATTCTTGGAAGGCAAGGTTTTGCCGGCTATCGAAATCCTCGAAAAGCGCGCTCTCTAATCAGTAATTAACTGATGCATAGGCTCTCAGGCTTTAGGCTTTGAGGGCCTTTTCTTTTACCCAAAGAAAACGGCACGAGGGATTTCGTGCCGTTGGTTACCATCGAATCCGTCGGTTAGTGCGACATGATTTCAATGATTTTCTCATCGGTTTGACGCATGCCGTTGGTGACCATTTGACCTAAGTTGTCAATCGTTTCTTCAACGTCAGCGGAGATGATGCCTTGGCTGGCAACACCGATATTGGACAAAGCCAAAACGGTAGCCTTAAAGGCTGCTTGTGCACTCGTGTGGACCTTCATGGCACACGTGGACTTGGCGCCGTCACAGACCATGCCGGCCGTGTCACTGATGACGTTATTGATGGCCATGCAGGCTTGTTCATACGTGCCACCCTTCAAGTACACCATGGCCATGGCAACGGCGGCGGAGGTGGCCGTGTTACCGCAGAAGGCACTCAACGGCGGATAGTGGCTCTTGATGTAGATGGCGCCCAAGTGCGAAAGAATCAATGCTCGAGCAAGTTCTTCATCGGAGGACTTCAAAAATTCGGCCATCTTCACCACCGGCAACGTGGCCGTAATCCCTTGATTGCCGCTGCCATAGTTCGACATGGCCGGCAAGGAGGCGCCGCCCATGCGAGCGTCGGAAGCTGCCGACGTGAAGGCCGACATCGTGTTCAAAAGGTCGGGACTTAAGAAACCGTCTTCGATTTGCTTGGCTAACGTACGACCCAATTGCAAACCGTATTCGTTGTCGAGACCTTCTTGGGCCAATGCGACGTTGATGGTCTTGGCTTCCAAAATGAATTCGATGTCTTCAAAGTCAGCTTGCATGGCAAAGTCGTAAACGGCACGAAGGTCCACGTTCAAACCTTCGATGGTCGAACCGCCTTCTTCTCCGCTTTGGATGCCAAGCTTCTTTTCGAGGATCACTTCACCGTCTTTCTTCAAGAGGGTCACACCGGTATGAGAACCGATGATCATGACTTCCGCGTCATGATTGGCGCTACGGGCCATCAAGTGAACGTAGATGAATTCGTTGGTGGTTGCGCGCGTGACATTGATTTCGCCGGCTTCAATCAACTTGACGGCATCGGCTACATTTTGCGGCGTTGCACCGGCTAAGACTTCTAGACCGGCATCCGGATCACCGCCGATAGCCCCCACGGCGGCAGCAATCGGTAAACCGATACGACCCGTACCCGGAACAAACACGCCCATCGCATTTTTGTAAAGGTTGTCGCTGACGGCGACGTCGATGTGAGTGGGGTGTTCTCCCAAAAGGCGACCTGCGTGAGCGGCGGCTAGGGCAATTGCAATGGGTTCCGTACAACCGAGTGCCGGTTTAACTTCTTTATGGATAACGTCAATCAAATGCTGCCAAAGCGGGGTCATTGAAAGCTCCTAAAAAGCGTGTCTCGAACTTGTTCATCATAACTAAATAAAACCCCCAAGGCTATTAAAAGCCATGGGGGTTTCCCTGATGAATGTTCGTGCCGATCTGATTACTTGCCTTTGCGAGCTTTCAAGAACTTGGAGACGGCCAAAATCGTGGTCGGAATCAAGGCAAAGAAGATACCGCAAAGCAAAATGCTCGTAAGGTGTTGCTTGATGAAGGGGATGTTACCGAACCAGTAACCGGCCCAGATTAAGCCGAATACCCAGAAAAAGCCGCCCGAGATGGAATAAAACTGGAATCGACCGCGAGCCATATCACCGGCACCGGCGATCAACGGGGCAAACGTACGAATAATCGGGATAAAACGAGCTAAAAAGACGGTCTTACCACCGTGAGATTCGTAAAACGCATGCGTTTTTTGCAAAGCCGTCTGATCAATCCAACTGATCGAGCCGTCATAAATCTTTCGACCCAACCACTTGCCGATCATGTAATTGGAGGTGTTACCCAAGCAAGCACCGATCGTTGTGACCGTTGCAAGGATCCACGGGTCCATTGCACCGCTAGCCGTGACGGCACCCGAGACGAACAAAAGGGAATCACCCGGCAAAAAGGCCATCACGACGATGCCGGTTTCCAAGAAAAAGATCATGAACATGACCACGTAGATGAGAATGCCGTATTCGGTGGCGATCGTCATCAAAAAGCGGTCTGCCTGCGTAAATAAATCGAGAAATAAAGACCAATCCATGGTGACTTTCTTTCAACAAAAAACTCTGACAAATAAACCGCTTAATTGTAATTGAGAAGATGCGTTTTGGAAGACGGGTTTTCAGGAATGTTGCTCGAAAAAAACAGGCATAATAGTCCCACTATGGCAAATGAATTGAACTTTCCCTCTCGCGCTCCCGATCGCGAGATCAAAAGCTTATCGGATCAACTGATCAGTCAAATCGCCGCCGGTGAAGTCATCGAGCGGCCGGCTTCCGTTGTGAAGGAACTCGTTGAAAATGCGATTGACGCCGGTGCTACGCGCATCGAAGTGCGTCTTGAAGCCGGTGGCATCAAACGCATCACCGTTACCGATAACGGTCGAGGTATCGCCAAGGAAGAATTGGGTTTGGCTTTGATGCGTCATGCGACGAGCAAGATTCGTAATCTCGATGAGCTTGAGCATGTGATGAGTTTGGGCTTCCGTGGTGAAGCCTTGGCTTCGATCGCCTCCGTTTCCTCGATGACGTTGACCAGTAAGAAGGCAACGAGTGAGCACGCTTGGAGTATCCATGAGGGGGAATTGTCACCGGCAGCCGGTGCTCAAGGCACCCGCGTTGAGGTGGAAGATCTTTTCTTTAAGACCCCGGCTCGTCGTAAGTTCTTGAAGTCTGAAGCGACGGAAGCGGCTCACTGTAAGACGCAATTGGAGCGCATTGCCATTGCGCATCCGTCGATCGAATTCCGTTTGGTACACAACGCCAAGACCGTGTTGATGCTGCCCGTGGAAGAAACCCGTGCACGTGTCAATCGCATTATGCCGCAAGAATTTGCTGCCGCTCAACGTGAAGTGTATGCCGAAACGAGCATGGCCCGCGTTTACGGCTGGGTCGGTTTGCCGACGGCCGGTCGCTCTCGTGCGGATTGCCAATATTGTTATGTCAACGGTCGTTTCGTGCGCGATAAACTCTTGGCTCATGCGACCAAGGCAGCCTATGCCGACGTGTTGCACAATCAATTGCAGCCGATGTATTGCTTGTTCTTAGACATCGATCCGGCCAAGGTCGATGTCAACGTACACCCGACCAAGAGCGAACTTCGTTTCCGCGATAGCCAATGGGTGCATCAATTTGTGATGCATGCGGTCGAAGCCGCATTGGCTCCCGCATTGAGTGCAACGGTGGCAGAAAAGGAAGAAGCGCGTCATGATAACGCCGCTCATCCCGTGATGGCCGCACAAGCCGGTTCGGCTCAAACGTATACGCCAGTTGCTCAGACGGCTCCGGGTTATCGCCCCGAGCATTTGTCTCGTTATTTGGATTTCTACCAAACGCATCAACGTTCGACGGCTCCCACTCCCACGCAGAATGTTTTGCCGGCGGTGGTTGAGGCGATGCGCAACGACGTGCGTGAGAGCGAAGTCACCCAATCGGGTCATCCAGAACCTTTGGGTCGCGCCATCGGTCAAGTGGGTGGCATCTATATCTTGGCTGAAAATATGCACGGCTTGGTCTTGGTCGATATGCACGCCGCTCATGAGCGCGTGGTCTATGAGCGTTTGAAGAAACAAGTCGATGCGATGGATATTCCGTCGCAGCAATTGCTCATCCCGTTGGTTTTCGGTGTCAGTGCTGAAGAGATGGCTGTTTTTGAAGAAGCACAAACGGCACTGATGCAATTAGGGGTGGAATTGGAGGCTGCCTCGCCTACGCATCTTCGTTTGCGCTCGGTGCCTGCCATTTTGTCGGGAAACATCGAAAAGACGGGCGAGACGTTGATCCGTGAAGTGTTGGCCGATTTCAAACGTTTCGGTCATACGAAATTGCTGACGGAAAAGCGCAATGAGGTTTTGGCAACGATGGCCTGCCACGGTGCCGTTCGTGCTCATCGCTACCTTTCGATCGAAGAGATGAATGCGTTGCTTCGTCAGATGGAAGCAACGGATCGAGCCGATCAATGTAACCACGGTCGACCGACTTGGGTACAACTCACGACGGATGATTTGGACAAACTTTTCATGCGAGGTCAATGATGCTTGATGCTGTCTTTGTTTTGGGACCGACAGCAAGCGGTAAGACCGCTTTGGGGATTGAAATTGCCAAAGTGATTCCGGCGGAGGTGATTTCGATCGATTCGGCATTGGTCTATCGCCAAATGGATGTGGGATCTGCCAAACCGACGGCCGAAGAAATGGCAGGCATTCCTCATCATTTGATTGATGTTCGAGATCCCTTCGAAAGCTATAGCGCGGCCGATTTTGTTCGTGACTGTACTCGTTTGATTAAAGAGATCCAAGCCCGAGGCAAATTGCCCTTGATTGTGGGCGGTACGATGCTTTATGCCAAGGCGCTTAAAGAAGGTCTTAATCAAATGCCGACGAGTGACTTGGAGGTGCGCCGTGAAGTGGAGGCCGAAGCCGCAGAAATCGGCTGGCCCGGTATGCATGCCAAATTGGCTGAAGTCGATCCGATTACGGCGGCTCGTTTGATGCCCAATGACTCTCAACGAATTTCTCGAGCCTTAGAGGTTTATCGTCAGACGGGTAAGCCCATTTCCTGGTATCAGGCTCAAGAGCAAAAGGGTTCGGATTTTGAATTCTTGACGTTAGGTTTGTTGCCGGGCGATCGAAAAGTGTTGCACGAACGTATTGCGAAGCGCTTTGACATCATGCTTGAGCAAGGCTTTTTGGATGAGGTCAAGCGCTTGATGGCGATGCCACAATTTGATCGAGCTTGGCCTTCGATGCGCGCTGTGGGTTACCGTCAAGCGATCGATTATTTGTTAGGGGAGATCGATTACGATCGATTTTTGGTAGCTGGTGTTGCCGCTACTCGTCAATTGGCTAAACGACAAATGACGTGGATGCGATCGATGGATGATATTCATTTGATGGATCCGTTAACCGAAGATGTGGTTGCTAAAGCCTTGGCTCTGATTGAAGACGCGCGAAGCCGATAAAATCGACCCGATACGAAAAAGCCTCAGTTTATCGACTGAGGCTTTTGTGTTACGGATTGGGCATGACGTGTTTGTCGGCTTTGGCTCGCTGATGAGCGGTCCAAAGTGCCAGTGCAGCCAAAACGGTTCCGGCAAGAATCAAGCCCAATGCTGTCATGCCCCAGAAGCCGAATGCGCCCCACGGGCCATGCAAGCCTTCGCCGTGAAAGCCCATGTAGTAGCCGCCCATAAGGCCCACGCCCCAAAGGAACACGCCGTAGATGATCATCGGGGCGACGGTGACTCGATAGCCGCGAAGAGCAAAGCAGCCCACGGTTTGCATCGCATCGAAAACGTGATAGATCACACCGAAGATTAAAAGGCTCGCGGCGATTTGAATCACCTGGGCTTCACCGGTGTAAAGCGAGATAACAGGGACACGAGCAAAATAGAGCGCCGTCACAACGACACCGGCCACGACAACGGCTAAGCCTAATGTGCGCTTGGTGGCTTGTTCGGCAACGGAGGGCCAACCGGCTCCCAAACATTGCGAAACTAGAACGCTAGCCGAAATCCCGATGGAGAGCGGGATCATAAAACAGATGCTCGTGATGTTGGCCACGATTTGGTGAGCCGAGACGGTGATTGCACCGAAGCGCGACACGAAAATGGCCATCAAAGTAAAGGAGCTGACCTCGAAGAATGTCGACAAACCGATCGGCACGCCGATACGCAAATGGGTCCACAGGGCTTTGAGTTCGGGCCAATACCAACGTTGTGCACGCATCGGATCATAGAATCGATCACGCTTCCAAACGATGATGAAGCACAACAGCGACAACCACGAAAGAATCGAGGAAGAGACGGCCGCACCGGCACCGCCCATGGCCGGACAACCGAGCCAACCGTACATGAAAAGGGCGTTCAACGGGGCTTTCAATGCGAGCATGCCCAACGAGACATACATCGTGATCTTCGGGCGAGAGACGGCCGCATTCAAGGCAATAAACGCACGCCCGGCCAACGCGGCCGGCAACCCCATCACGCAGATGGAGAGGTACGTCGTTGCCATGTCTTTAACAGGCCCCTGAACTTGGGCCAAACCCGTCCAGAACTCGGTATTACCCAGAATCAAAATGCCAATCACGGAGAGAATTGCCGCCAACCAAAGGCACTGCGTCAATTCGTATCCGATCATATGGAAGCGTTTGGCGCCGAAATGGTGACCGGCGATCGGACTCAAACCTTGCAAAATGCCCGTCAGACCCATAAAGACGGAAATCATCGAGGCAATGCCGAGTGCCATTGCTGCCAAATGTTCAGGGCCCAAATGGCCGGCCATGATCGTGTCGATTGTGCCACCGCCCATGATGGCGATGTTGGCGACATAAATCGGACCGGCTAACTTCCCGATGGCTCGAAGCGAGATATCAGGCGGTGTTAACCGTTGCGGAATCGGATGCGTCATTTACAGAATTATTTTTTCAAAAGGATGAAGCCGTGGCGATCACGGGGACGGTTGTAATAACCGATCACTTCGGCGCCTTGTTCGACGCGAGCCGTTTGCACGAGCTTGAATTCACATTGACCCTTTTCAAGCGGCAAACCCCAGTGACGCATGTATTGGATTTGTTCGTGATCCAATTCATCGGCGTTGATGCATTGAGCGCTACCTTGTTGGGCCTTGTAGTCAGCCAAGATGTGTTCGGCGACCGGCTTCATCGAACGGTTTCCGTCAATGAGGTCACCAAAAAGACCGACAGTGATGATGGCCGTAGCCGAGACGCCGGCGGCAGCCAACCAAGGACCGCGCCAAGCGATGCTTTTATCGTGGTTCAAACGCCACATCACCAAAGCGATCCAAGCCAAGGTGGCGGCAAAGCAAACGGCTAACCAGAAACCATGGAAAGTCGGCGAGACCATCGGTGCCAATTTGAAGACCGAGTGGTACATCTTGGGCGGGAAACCCCAGTGCCAAGCAATGTAATAGAGCCACAACGCCAAGAGCAGCAAGCTAAAGACGCAAGCGGAGAACCAGTCCAAAAGGCTCGACCAAGAACGGCGAGCGGCCATCATGCCGAAACCGGCCAAAATCGTTGCCGGCGGAATCAAGGCCATCAAGATGCTTTCGTTGGAAACACGAACGAACAAAGCCCAGACACACAAAGCGGCCAAGACCATCAACGGCAACTTAATGTGCGTACGACCGATTTGCTTACGGAAAGCATAAAGGCAACCGAGCATGAAGGGACCGACGGGCCAGACGAACCAGAAGGCATTTTTGAGCATCCAAGTGATGTCTTTGCTCGAAGGCAAATCCACCAAAGCGAGTTGGTGTTGCCACCAACCGAGCCACCAAGCATCGACCATTTCAATCGTGAAGGCCACGCCGGCGATCGGCCAGACAAAGAACACGGCGCTGGCGGACAATACCAAGCACACCAAACGCGGCATCAAGGGTTGCGGGATAAAGGCATGAGCACGGCAGTGGATATAAATGGCCGTGACAAAAAGAATCAAGCCCAACCAAAGGTCGGAGGCAAGAATGGCGGCACCGACGGCTGCGCCCGTTGCCAAAGAGCCCCATTTGGGATGCCAAAGAGCCCAACCCAAACCGAAAATATAGGCAGCGGTGACGCAAATGAGGCCGATTTCGGAATCCAACTCACGAAGGGGAATAAAAAGACCGAGCGTGCCGATGAAAAGCAAAAGAGCGGCATCACCGACAACGCGACCGTAATCGCGCGGCGAGGCACTTTTACCGAAAGCCAAGGCGACCGGTTGTGCTTCATCACGACGAGCCAAGTACCACGTACCGTACCAAATAAAGCCCGTGGTGAAGGTATAGAAAAAGAGAATGGAAAGACGAGCAGCCACTTCATTGCCAAGCAAGCCGCCGAAGAGCTTGGCAAACAGTGCGGCACACCAAAGCATAAGAGGCGTGTCCAAATAGTCGGGTTTGCCCAAAATGTTCGGCAATGCCCAATCGATGCCTGAGCCGTTGATCATCGTGAGGATCGTTGCAAAAGCCGACAGTTCGGAGGAGCCCCAAAAATCACGAGTGAGAATACCCGGACAGATGAATGCCACGAGCAATGCCAATAAGGCAACGCGCGGCAATTTTGAGGCGGCAGTGGCGCTCGCAACAATAGGGGAAGAACGATCGGCAAACATGACTAATCAAACGTCTCTAAGACAAAATCCTTAACCTACTAATTGTAGTGGAAAATATAGGTCGAACCCAAAAAAAAGAGGTTGTCCTCTTTCGAGAACAACCTCTTTGAATCGAAGCAAGATGCGATCGATTAGGCCTTCTTGGCGTACATTGCGTACTTGGCGCGGAACTTTTCAACGCGGCCAGCTTCAACGATACGCGTTTGAGCGCCCGTGTAGAACGGGTGGCTTTCAGAAGACGTATCCAACTTCACGAGCGGGTACGTAACGCCGTCGATTTCCACCGTTTCCTTCGTTTGAGCGGTGGAGTTGATGATGAACGTCTTGTTGATGGACAAATCGCAGAAGGCAACTTCGCGATATTCGGGGTGAATACCTTGTTTCATTTGTAAATTTTCCTAGTTTAAATGTCGGTCGCCCGGATGGCCTTGCGAGCATGCCTGTCTTATTACAGGTCTTACAGCCGGCATGCGCGATCCACGTGCCAACTAGAGGGCGGAATTATCCAACAAAATGAAATAAATAGCAAGTCCTTGACCGATAAAACGAAAGCGAGCTCGAAAGAGCTCGCTTGGGTGTATTTATCGCAGGGAGGGTTTAGCCGCCGCGACGCATCAAATCGAAGAAGTCTTGATTGTTCTTCGTGCCGGACATACGGTCGAGCAAGAATTCCATGGCTTCGACTTCGTCCATGTCGCTCAAGAGCTTGCGCAAGATCCAGCTCTTTTGCAAAACAGCCGGATCGAGCAACAATTCTTCGCGGCGCGTACCGGAACGCAACACGTTGATGGCCGGGTAGATGCGCTTTTCAGCCAAGCGACGTTCAAGGTGAACTTCCATGTTACCCGTACCCTTGAATTCTTCGTAAATCACATCGTCCATACGGCTACCGGTGTCAACCAATGCCGTGGCGATGATCGTCAAAGAACCGCCTTCTTCCAAGTTACGGGCGGCACCGAAAACGCGCTTCGGACGGTGAAGGGCATTGGCATCCACACCGCCGGAGAGCACACGACCGGAGGTCGGCATCACGTTGTTGTAGGCGCGAGCCAAACGGGTGATGGAGTCCAAAAGGATCACGACGTCCTTCTTGCTTTCGGCCAAACGTTTAGCCTTTTCAATCACCATTTCGGTCACTTGAACGTGGCGAACGGCCGGTTCGTCAAACGTGGAGGCCACGACTTCGCCCTTGACCGTGCGCTGCATTTCCGTCACTTCTTCCGGACGTTCGTCAATCAAAAGGACGAAAAGGACGCAGTCGGGGTGGTTTGCCGTGATGGCGTGTGCGATGTGTTGCATCAAAACGGTCTTACCGCTCTTGGGGGAGGCAACGATCAAAGCACGTTGGCCCTTACCGATCGGGGCGATCATGTCGATGACACGGCCCGTCAAGTTTTCATCGCTACGGATGTCACGTTCGAGCTTCAAATGTTCATCCGGGTGCAACGGCGTCAAGTTTTCAAAGAGGATGCGGTGCTTCAAGCTTTCCGGAGCTTGACCGTTCACCTTTTCAACCTTTACGAGCGCAAAGTAGCGTTCGCCATCTTTCGGAGTACGCACTTCACCTTCGATGGAGTCACCCGTGTGGAGGTTGAAGCGACGAATTTGAGAGGGCGAGATGTAGATGTCGTCGGTACTGGCCAAGTAAGAAGACTCAGGGCTACGCAAGAAACCGAAACCGTCGGGGAGCACTTCGAGGGTGCCGTCACCGAAGATTTGTTCGCCTTCTTTGGCGCGCTTTTTGAGGATGGCAAACATCAATTCTTGCTTGCGCATGCGGTTGCAGTTGTCGATACCGAGTTCGAGGGCCCAGTCGAGAAGCTTCGAGACGTGAAGCGATTTGAGTTCAGAAAGATGCATGGAAGTAATTGTCGAGCGCATTCCATTGAAACGATGCGCTGCGGTGAAAGTTAAATGTGATTGATCGATAGAAAACTAGACTTCAGGCGGGTGAAAACCCGCCTGAGATGATTTGCGGTCGCTATTTTAGATGAATTGAGTCAAATATTCATCTAATTGGCTCAAGGACATAGCACCCATGCGTTGATCGACGATTTGACCGTCCTTGTAGACGATGAGCGTCGGGATGGAGCGGATGCCCAATTGAGCGGCGACATCGCTCGATTCGTCAACGTTGTACTTGACGACGCGCAAATCGTCGGCGTACGTTTTTGCTACCGTTTCCAAGTGCGGGGCCAACATACGGCAGGGACCGCACCACGGAGCCCAGAAGTCAACCACGACAACGCCCTTGGCATCGATAACTTCGGCTTGGTAGTTCGCATCGGTGACGTGCAAAAGATCACTCATAATAATCATCCTTTCTTTAACGGCGACTCTCTTCTTCTAATAATGAGTCGTCAAACATTATGTGTGCGATTACTTTAGCCGATTTTATGTGTATTTAGCTAGCTTTGTCCGAGACTTTTAGACAAAGTTTGTATCGAAATCTATTTGCTCGATTGTTTTTTATTGAAAATATTTCGCAAAATTATTTTTTTCTGATAAACTCTCGCCCCTGGCGGGTCCCCTCGCATACACTTGTCGTAAACCTGGTCAGGTCGGGAACGAAGCAGCCATAGCGAATTTAGTGTAGTGCCGAGGATCAGGCTCGCCTCCTTTCTTCATTTTTATAAATGATGTTGATCGCGGGATGGAGCAGTCTGGTAGCTCGTCGGGCTCATAACCCGAAGGTCGTTGGTTCAAATCCTTCTCCCGCAACCAAATTCCAAGGGGCAGTTCTTAGCGAACTGCCCCTTATTTTTTTATTGTTGCGATTTTTCTGTTGACTTTTTGGTTGGGGTTATATCTAGGGATTAGGTGTAGAGGTACAAACTCAGTTTAAAATTGCAGTTTGTTCTATCACTTATTTTTGGTACTGACTCTCGATGACTAACGCTCATATTGAACAATTCGTTCGCTATTTCCAGCAAAAGATTCTTTGCTGGAAAAGTCATGGGGTTGGTCGTGTCAGTATCGCAATCAATTTCTGTTTCTTTTCTCTCGTTTGGTTGTTGTTTCCTTTAGAAAGCACCGCGTGGTCGGCTTTCCGAAGCAATTACCGCCGTTATTACCCTCAGATCGATTTTGATGCGCCTCGTCCGTTGGACTGCCTTCGCATCCTGATCCAGACACTGTTTCTTTTGTTATTAAAGTGCCCGTTCAAAACGCCCGAGCATGTAATGGCTCGTTTTGAGAAAGTGCGCTCGTTGGTCAATGTTTACGGCTCGCATTTGGCTCGATTCATCGAGGCTTTTGGTAATCGTCTCTTAACGGTGCGTGCGCAAGATCGTTCGGGTCAAACCGAGCATCGAGCATTATCTTTCGGGAAGCGTTTACTGTTGTGGTTGACCGCGTTTTTTGCGTTTGCTTTGGCCATTCTTTGCATCACTCAACCCTT
Organism: Burkholderiaceae bacterium; assembly: GCA_017646335.1. Lineage (GTDB taxonomy): Bacteria > Pseudomonadota > Gammaproteobacteria > Burkholderiales > Burkholderiaceae_F > Aphodousia. The sequence continues at coordinate 26,468 of JAGCMT010000058.1, read as the reverse complement.
TAACGTACAGGGTCAAATCGTCTTTTTGTCCGTGATGCTGTTGTTGGCTGTGGCGTTGGCACGCATTAAGGCTCGCGTGGCGTTGATGCTTTTGTTCGTTATCTCCATCGTGGTGTCCGGTCGCTATTTGTGGTGGCGTTGTACGTCGACGGTCAACACGGATTCGGTTGTAGGGATCGTTTTAAGTTTGACGCTTCTTTTGGCTGAAGTCTATGCGTTTGTGGTGATGGTTTTGGGCTATTTCCAGGTTTGTTGGGTTTTGGATCGTAAGCCTTATCCGTTGCCGGAAGATAAGTCTCTTTGGCCGCACGTCGATATTTTTATCCCGACGTATAACGAAGCTTTGGACATTATTAAGCCGACCGTTTTTGCTGCACAAAATTTGCAATGGCCGACCGATAAGTTACACGTTTACCTGTTGGATGACGGTAGCCGCGAAGCGTTTGCCGAGTTTGCTCAAGAAGTCGGAATCGGCTACATCAAGCGTGAAAAGCACAACCATGCCAAGGCTGGCAACATCAACCATGCCATGGGTATTACAAGCGGTGAATTCATCACGATTTTTGACTGTGACCACGTACCTTCGAGTGATTTCTTAATCAAAACGATGGGCTGGTTGGTCAAAGATGAGAAGATCGCTTTGGTGCAGACGCCTCATCATTTTTACTCGCCTGATCCGTTTGAGAAGAATCTTCATCTCGATCGCTCCATTCCGATCGAGAATTCGCTGTTCCACGACTTCATTCAAAAGGGCAATGACACGTGGAATGCCACGATGTTCTGCGGCTCCAGCGCCGTGATGCGTCGTTGTGCGTTGGAAGAGGTCGGCGGGATTGCGGTCGAAACGGTGACCGAAGACGCCCATACTTCTCTCAAACTGAATCGTCGCGGTTGGTCCTCCGTGTTTATTGATACGCCGTTGGCATCGGGTCTATCGACCGATACGCTCTCGGCTCACATCGGACAACGTATTCGTTGGGCGCGAGGCATGGTGCAGATTTTCCGTTTGGATAATCCGTTTTTGGGTAAGGGGTTGACGATCGCTCAGCGGCTCTGTTTCTTTAATGCCATGTTCCATTTCTTCCATGGCTTGCCGCGATTAATTTTCTTGATGGCGCCTTTGCCCTATATGTTCGGGAACATTTACGTCATTTATGCGACGGCCGGAGCTATTTTCGCGTACGTGTTGCCGCACATGATTCATTCGGCACTGACCAATCAGCGCTTGCAGAGAGGTTACCGTTATCCCTTCTTGAGCGGTGTTTATGAAACGGTACTTTCTTGGTACATCTTGTTGCCGACGACGGTGGCGCTTTTTATGCCGCATAAAGGCAAATTCAATGTGACGGCCAAGGGCGCAACGATTGACAGTAAGTATTTGGATTGGGGAATCACCAAGCCGTTTCTCTTTTTGTTGATTCTGAACCTTCTCGGTTTGGGTGTCGGTTTTTATAAGGCGCTCTTTGCGCCGGAAGCGGAATATCTGACTTTGGCGATCAATCTCGGTTGGATCGCTTATAACTTGATGGTGCTTTTTGCTTCGATGGCCGTTGCCGTAGAAGAGGTGCAAAAGGAAGCTTATCCTCGTGTACCGATGAGTGTTCCCATCACGGTCTATGCGGGCGACGAGCCTTTGGCTGCGATGACGACGCACTTCTCTCAAAAAGAGTTGTGTGTACGATTGGATTCGTCGGTGATGCGAACGGTAACGGTGGGTGAAGACGTTTTCGTGCGCTTTGAAGGCGACGAGCTCTTCAAGGCTCGGGTCCGTTGCGTTGAAGACGGAGCCATTTGGTTTGCGATGACGTTTGATCAATTGAGTGACGAACGTGCGTTCAATCGCTATACCTTTGCTCGTGAGGGCATTTGGGTTGAGCAAATGAAGGTGCCGATGGCTGACGATCGATTCTTGACGGGTTTTGTGAAGCTTGCTCGTTTGGCTTATTACGGTATGTGCTCCATGGTGGAATTTTTGCCGGGTCGTTGGCAAAAGTTGTCTACTGTAATTCGCTGGCTTTTGACGTTTGTTCCGAATGTACCGTCGGTGGCTACGGAAGAAAAGATTTTGGAAATGAAAGGATATGACAGTGAAGTTCTCTAATTTGGTGATGGCAACGGTTTCGGCTTTGATGTTGTCGATGACTTCGGCTGCATCGATGGCTTCGATTGAGACCGAATGGCGAAATGATTTGACCGCAACGCTCAATGACACGACCGGGTTGATCGGTATGGTGCCGGGTGGTCAAGCCAAGTCGGTGAAACTCGATGGGGTCAATACCACGCAATATTTTGATTTCGGTCTTCGCGCCGACGAAATGGTTTCCAAGGCTGAAGTGAATTTGAATTTCACAGCTTCCCCGTCGTTGTTGGCCAACTACTCGCAGCTCAATGTCTACCTCAATGATCAATTGCAACGAAGCATCTCGTTGCAAACGGTGGGTTTGGGTAAGGCTGTCGGTTTGCCGGTCGCACTCGATATCAAACAACTTCGCGAGGTCAATCGACTTTCGATCGAATTCGTCGGTCACTACCAAAACATTTGTGAAAATCCCACCAATGAAGTGTTGTGGGTGACGATTAATCCTTCGAGCGCATTGACGTTAACGAAGCATCCGTTGCGTTTGGGTAATGACTTGGCACGTTTCCCGGCCCCGTTCATTCAACCCAACGTGAACGGTTTGACCACGTTACCTTTCGTCTTTACGAAGTCGCCGAGCGATGTCGTTAAAAATGCCGCCGCCGTGATGGCTTCTTTGGGCGGTCAAATCGCTCAATGGCGCGGTATTGAGTATCCGGTCTACTTCAATGAAGTGCCTGCCTTGCAGCATTTCGTGGTTTTCGCAACCAATGAGCAGCGACCGGACTTCTTGAAAGATTTCGGTGAATTTGACGGCCCCCAAGTGATCATGGCCGATGCACCGCACAGTCGTTTCGCCAAAATGTTGATCGTTGCCGGTCGCCATGATGCCGACCTCTTGGTGGCAGCCAAGGCATTTACGGCATCCGGTCAAGTCTTGATCGGTGAACGTTTTAAGGTCAAGAACTTCAAGGAAAGTGCGGTTCGCCAACCGTATGACGCACCGAATTGGTTGCCGAGTGAAAAAACGGTGACCTTTGCCCAATTGATGCAATATCCCAAGCAGTTGACGGCTCGCGGTCAATCGATCCAGCCCGTGCATCTGCCTTTGCGTTTGGCTCCGGACTTGTACATGGCCGGTGCGGGTGATATGTCGATGAATTTGAAGTATCGCTACACCAAGCCCTTGGTCGGGGAACAAGCTCAATTGCAAGTTCGCATCAATGAAACGTTGATCGACTCGATCAATCTTTCCGTCAATGAGGGCAAGGGCGAAGCAGAAGTTGAGTTGCCGGCTTTTGAAGGGGCTTTGGCTTCGACGGGTGAAATGGGTGCTACTTTGAGCGCCATGAATGACCTGAGCTTCCAATTGCAGTATTTGACGAGCCATGCCGAGGGCTCTACCGAAAACTGTAAGACGGTGACGTTGGTGTCGCACCAATTGGAAATCGAACCGACTTCCACCATCAATTTGAGCGGTCTTTATCACTATGCGAAGTTGCCGAATTTGGGCATGTTCACGCAAAGTGCGTTCCCGTTCTCGAAGATGGCCGACTTGTCTGAAACGGCCGTTTTGATTCCGTTGAATGCAACGGCATCCGAATTGACGACCATGCTCAATGGCGTAGCCCGTATTTCGGCGGCGACCGGTTTGGCCGGCTCGAAGGTGATGGTTACGAGTGATGTGAATGCTCGTTCGCTTGTTCACAAAGACTTGTTGGTCGTCGGTGAAATGCCTTTGGGTCTTTTGGATTTCGAAGTGGATAACGCTGCGACGTTGCAACAAAAGGTCCACGATTATGTCAATCTGAATCGTCTCAATGACAAGTCGATTCGTACGTTGCTTGAAGAGCAGTTGTCGGTGAATGCGGACGGCGGTATTGCTTCGATCGTGTCGTTGCAATCTCCCTTTAACAAGGAACGCACCGTAGTGGCCTTGGTTTCCGAAGGGGAGTCGGGCAGTCGTATCCTTAACGCTCAATTGCGTTATCCGATGTCGATGATGAATGCGAGCGGCAGCGTCTGTGTCTTGACCGATACGGACAGTCCTTGCTTTGATGTCGGTAAGAGCTATTTTGTCGGCTCGATTCCCTGGTATCAAAAGATTTGGAAGACCGTGAGCGATAACCCGTTGATTCTTGTGGTTTGTGCCATGCTCTGTGCCGCATTGATGGGCTACGGTATCTTCTACTTTATGCGTCGCTGGATTAAGGGGCGTGCATGATGAAACGGATTTTATTGGCGATGGTTCTGGCCAGCGCGATGAGCATGCCGGCTCAGGCTTGGCAGTCATGGGACGCGTTCAAAAGCGCCAATTATGAAGCCGGTCGTGTGATCGACTATAACGATAATCGCTTGATCACAACGAGTGAGGGTCAGTCCTATGCGCTCTTTTTTGCATTGGCTGCCGGTGACAAGGCGACGTTTGAGACGATGCTGAAGTGGACGGAGACGCACTTGTCGGCGGGCGATTTGTCCAAACATCTTCCCGCTTGGCTTTGGGGCAAGGCTCCCGAAGGACGTGTGATCGACTCCAACAATGCAGTCGACTCCGATATGTGGATTGCCTATTGTCTTTTGGAGGCCGCTCGTCTGTGGGATGAGCCTCGTTATCGTGAAAAGGGTCTTGCGCTTTTGACGTTGTTAAAGACGCAAGTTCGAGAGATTCCGACCTTAGGCAAAGTGTTGTTGCCGGGTCAATACGGATTTGAAAAGGACGGTCGAACCACGCTCAATCCGAGCTATTTCCCGTTGTTCTTGTTGCGTCGTTTTGCGATTGAAGATGCCTATTGGAATGACGTGTTTGAGGGTTGCCTTCGTGCAACGCTTCGTTCGTCTCCCAACGGGTTTGCTCCGGACTGGGTTCGATTTGAAAAAGACGGCTCGATCGTTACCGAAGAGTCGGTGGGTAGTTACAACGCCATCCGCGTGTATTTGTGGGCGGGCATGATGTCGCCTAAAGATCCGGTACGAGCCCTTTTGAAAAAGCATTTTGCCCCGATGGTCCGTTTGACCGAAACGATGAACGTGCCGGCTGAAAATGTGGAAGTCAATACGGCTCGAGCAAATGGCCCGGGTTCGTTGGGCTTTGCCGCTTGTGTGTTGCCGTTGATGGATGACAACAAACATGCCGCGCTGATTCGAACGTATTTGACGGCTGAACCGATCGTGAAAGAAAACTACTATCGAAATGTGTTGACGCTTTTCGGTTTGGGTTTTGATCAGCGTGAGTTCGCCTTCGACCAAAACGGGTTCGTGTATTTCCCGCGTGGACAGGGAGCTAAACGATGAAAAAGCCGTTGGAGATGCCTTTTAAGATGTCCCTGACGATGATGGGGCTCGGTTTGTGGAACGTCTACTTTGTGGCCAAATTTATTTTGGCGACGTTGGGTTACTTGACGTTGCAACCGCTCTATAACGCCTTGTTGATGGTGGTTCTTCTTTGGCCGCGTTCTTTGAGCGCTCGTTTGGAAAAACTCAAGCATATTCTTTGCGGTGTCGCGGCAATCGCGTTGATTTATTCCGAAAGTTGGTTACCGGGTATTTCGAGTTTGATCGCCAATGCGCAAAACGTGGCCGGTTTCTCGATCAATTACTTGATCCAGTTGGCTTTGGATTTCGTCAATGTCCAAATGATCGCTTGGGGCGTGTTGCTTGTTTTGCTTTACCAATTGCTCAAGCATTACGTTCGTGTTTCGGTGTTGACGGTCACGTATTTCTTGTTTTTCGTGATTCAACCGTATTTGGTTTCTGTCGAACCGGAAACGGTGGCGACTGCCGATCGAGTCGCCAGCGCCGTCAATGTGGCCAAGCGTTCGACTGAAGCGCCGGTGGTACCGAAAAATGCCGGCATTGCCGATGATGAAACCATTCAATCGTGGTATCGAGCTTTCTTAGAGTACGAAAAAGAGCGTAAGGCTATGTTGCCTAACGGGCTTTCCGAAAAAGATACGCCTTTTGATATTTTGATTTTGAATATCTGTTCGCTCAGTAACGACGACTTGGAAGCGAGCGAATTGGACAATCATAAGGTGCTTGATCAGTTCGATATTCGATTCGATCACTTCAATACCGCGACCTCTTACTCGGGACCGGCGACGCTTCGTTTGTTAAACGGTGCTTGCGGCCAAACGTCTCATGAAGATCTTTATGGCGCCCGTCGTCCTGATTGCGAGTTGATGAATCGATTGGATCAATTGGGCTTCCGCCAACACCTCTTTATGGACCACAGCGGCGAGTATGACAATTACTTGTCGACTTTGCGTAAAGAAGCCGGTTTGAGTGCACCGCACGAAAATAAGCGCCCGTATCCCGTTCGCTACATCGCTTTTAACGACGAGCCGATTTTTGACAGCTTGTCCGTGCTTCGCCATTGGCAACGAACGACGGCGCAATCGAAGGAGCCGCGCAGTGTTTCCTTGGTCAATTTGATTGCTTTGCATGACGGTAACCGTTTGCCGCGTCAAAGTCGTTGGCAGGCGTTTAAACCTCGAGCCCGCATTTTGCTCAATGACTTGCAAACGTTTATGCGAGAACTTGATCGCACGGGTCGTAAGGTGATGTTGATCGTGGTTCCGGAACACGGTGCCGCCGTTCGCGGCGACAAGATCCAAGCACCTCGCTTACGCGATATTCCGAGCTTGCGTATCACGGAAGTGCCGGTGTTGGTGAAGTTCTTCGGTTTGAAGGACCTTCCGAAGACTCAGCATCACGTCACGGGGGCAAGTAGCTATTTGGCTTTGAGCTCGTTGATCGGTAAGACGGTGGAAACGAATTTCTTCAGTCAAAAGGCCGGTGCCGTTTCGATTGAAGAGTTGACCCGCGATTTGCCGGAAACGAACGTGGTTTCCGAAAACGGTCAGTCGATCGTGTTGCGCTACAAGGGTAAGGATTACATTCGAATGAATAACGACGCTTGGCGTCCTTACGCACACTAAGTCGATGAGAAAAAATAAGCCCAAGTTCAAAAATGAACTTGGGCTTGTTTTTTGGTTGGAAGCGATTACTCTTCGCGTTCTTCCACTTCGTAACCGAACTTCTTCTTGAGTTTGTCAATGCGCTTGATCATCGCTGCACCGTGCGGACCGTACTTGGCGCCGGCACGTTGAAGGCTATTGAACGCGATCAATTGCATCGGCAAACCTTCCTTCAACGGGTGCTTGACCGTGTGCGGATTGCGCATGGCAAAGTCAATCGTACGAGCAATCAAGTCATCCTTCAATTCCGGGATGTGATCCTTCACTGCGATCAAAGCCCAAGCGTGTTCGGTCAAGGGCTTGGAGATGAAGGTGCGCAAGGGATTCACGGCAGCCAACAAGAAAAAGACCGAACCGACCAAGAATGCTTTAAAAAAGCCCAAGTCACCGATCAAAGACCAAACGAAAACGCCGCAGCAACCGCAGGCGATGACGACGTTTTGAGGCGGAACAAAGTAAAAAAGATATTTCATAGTTTGGAGTCGATTGTCGAAAAACGACAATCGATACTGAAGAAGTCTTACTAAAGGCTCGTATTGTAATCATTTGATTTGGGAATGCGAGCGTTAGTTAGGGTAAAAACGAAAAGTTTTCGCGTCAGAGTCTTGGTATCGTTTCTATCGGATTGTCACTGTTTTTTTAGGAGCGCATTATGACTGAAGCTCGTCGTGTCGTTATCGAATCGTTTGGTTTGCCAGATGTGATGCGTCTTGAAACCGTGACGTTGCCCGAGTGTGGCGCTCGCCAAATCCAAGTCCGTCATACGGCGATCGCCTTTAACTTCATTGATGTTTATGACCGAGAAGGTCGAAACAGCAAGAATTTGCCCTCACCGTTGGGTCGAGAGGCTGTCGGCATTGTTGAGAAGGTTGGCTGCGATGTCACTGAATTTAAAGTCGGTGATCGAGTGGCTTATATGGACGGCGGTTTGGGCGCCTATAGCGATCGACGCGTGCTCGGCATCGATCGAGTGGTCGCCGTTCCGGATGACTTGGATGATGAGACGGTTGCTTCGCTTTTGATGAAGGGGTTGACCGCTCAGTATTTGATCAAGAAAACCTATCGGGTTGCTGCCGGTGATTTGGTGCTTGTCCATGCCGCAGCCGGTGGCGTTGGACAAATTCTTTGCCGTTGGGCGAAATCGTTGGGAGCAACCGTTGTCGGTGCTGTCAGTAACGAGCAAAAAGCCGAAGTGGCAAAGGCTGCCGGCGCGGACTTTACCGTCGATTACACGAAACCCGATTGGCCCCAAGCGTTTTTGGCCGTGACGGGTGGTCGTAAAGCCGATGTGGTATATGATTCCGTCGGTAAAAATACGTTTTTAGATTCCCTTGAATGTGTCGCGCCGTTGGGTATGATGGTGATTTCCGGCGCGGCTTCCGGTCCGATTCCCGACTTTAGCCCGTCGCGGTTGAAAAAGTTGGGCGGTCTGTTTTTAACGTCGCCTTCGGTGGCCTTCCATTACAAGACGCGTGAGGCGTTGCTTGAGGGGGTTGAGTCGTTATTTGAAGCGATTCGAGCCGGTATTGTGAAGCCTGCCGTTGGCGCTCGCTATTCGTTGGAGCAAATCGTTCAAATGCATAGTGATGCTCAAGCACGTCGTTTGATGGGAGCGACCATCATCGTTCCGTAATAAATAAAAATGATAAATACTTCCCTATACATGATGTTTTTGGTCACGTCGTTTTTTGCCGTGGCCACGCCCGGTCCCGGGGTGCTGATGAGTTTGACGGGGGTGATCCGTTACGGTTTTGGGACGGGATTCTGGACGATTTTGGGGGTTGCCAGCGGTACGGTCGTGATGGCAATCATCTCTTCGACCGGTTTAGGCATCGTGATTGCGACCTCGCCCGAGCTCTATGATCTGATCAAAACGTTGGGCGCTTGCTATATGGGTTATTTGGGCATTCGTCTGTATCGAGCCAAGCCGTTTAGTTTTGCTTTAGCCAATAAAGAAAAAGCTCAACCGATGTCTTTGGCGCAAAAAGGATTTCTGTGGGTCCAAGGCGTGATGCTTCAGATGACCAATCCCATGCTCATCATGTTCTTCATCTCGCTTTTTCCGCAATTTATCGATGCCGAATTGCCGTTCTTGCCGCAAATGATTGCATTGAGCTTGACGCACTTTTCGTTGGTGACGATCGTTCATTGCGGCTATGGCTTGGTGGCGACGAGTTTCCGAGGCTTGCTCAATAGCGACACGGCGGCTCGTTGGGTCAATCGCGTGAGCGGTACCTTCTTCTTGGCCTTGTCGGCTAAGGTGTTTTGGGACATGTTTTTAGGCTAAACTTAGTCCTTTAGTATTGTGTGTCTGATTAGATAGAGATCCATGGCAAATTTTCATATTGAAGCCGCTCGTCCTGAAGACTGCGGCGTGATTTTGCAGTTCATCCGTGATTTGGCCGAGTACGAACGCTTGCTCGATCAAGTGGTCGCGACCGAAGAGGATGTTCGTCGCGAGCTTTTCGGTGAGAAAAGTGTCATCCGTGCCGTTGTCGCTTGGGAAGATGAAACGCCGGTGGGTTTCGCACTGTATTTCTTTAATTTCTCGACCTTCTTGACGCGTCGCGGTCTTTATTTGGAAGATCTTTATGTGACGCCTAAGTCTCGCGGTAAGGGCTATGGCAAGCAATTGATGCGCCATTTGGCCAAGACCGCCAAAGAAGAAGGTTGCGGCCGATTTGAGTGGTCCGTCTTGGATTGGAATGAGCCGGCGATCGGTTTTTATGAGTCGCTTGGCGCCACCTTGATGCTCGATTGGCGAATTTGTCGTTTGACGGGTGAAGCACTTGATCGCTTTGCCGGTACCGAAGGATGCAAGTGATGTCCTATCAAGTTTTGGCGCGTAAATGGCGCCCTCATGATTTCGAAAGCGTGGTCGGGCAAGAACCCGTCGTGAAGGCGATTACGCATGCATTGCGTGAAAATCGCTTGCATCACGCCTACCTTTTCACCGGCACGCGCGGTGTTGGTAAGACGACGCTTTCTCGTATTTTGGCCAAGAGCCTCAATTGCGTCGGTCCTGACGGCCAAGGTGGCGTGACGGATCATCCGTGTGGTGTTTGCGAAGCTTGTCGTGCGATTGACGAAGGTCGTTTTGTTGACTACATCGAAATGGACGCGGCCAGTAACCGTTCCGTCGAAGAAATGACGGCCTTGCTCGAGCAGGCCATGTACGCTCCGACCAACGCACGCTACAAGGTCTACATGATCGACGAAGTCCATCAGTTGACTTCGCATGCGTTTAACGCCATGCTCAAGACGCTTGAAGAGCCGCCCGAGTATGTGAAATTTATTTTGGCAACGACCGACCCGCAAAAAGTGCCGGTGACGGTTTTGTCTCGTTGTTTGCAATTCAATCTTCGCAATGTGACGCCGCAAATTGTGGCCAATCACATGACGACGATCCTTGCTCAAGAAGGTATTCAAGCCGAACCTGCCGCTTTGAAGCTTTTGGGGATCGGTGCCCGCGGTTCCATGCGTGACGGTTTGAGTCTTTTGGACCAAGCCATTGCGTTTGCCGGCGGTCGTCCCGTTACGCTTGAAGGCGTTCGTGAGATGTTGGGCATCATGGACAGTGACGTTTTGGTCGAACTGTTGCAAAGTTTGGCCAAGGGTGACGCTCAACGCATGATGGACATCGCCAACGAGATGAGCATGAAGAGCCTCTCGTTTACTGAGGCTATGCGTGATTTGGCCGGTCTCATTCACCGTATTGCGATGGCTCAACGTGTGCCCGAAGCCATTGCCGCCGATGATTTGGATCGTACGGCCATTTTTGAGTTGGCCGGCATCTTTACGCCCGAAGAGTTGCAGCTTTACTACCAAATCGCACTTCACGGTCGAAGTGATATGAATTTGGCTCCGGACGAATACGCGGGCTTTACGATGGCGCTTTTGCGTATGTTGGCCTTTAAGCCGGCCGGTAGTGGCAACGCCAAGTTCCCGGTTCGCGTGCCGCCGGTGAAGGCTGAAGCATCGGTAAAGCCTGTGGTTGAAGCCAAACCCGAACCGATTGCACCGCCTCCGGCTCCTAAGCCTGAGCCCGTGAACGTTGCTGCAGTCGTGACGCCGAAGCCCGAACCCAAGCCCGAGCCTCAATACGTTGCGCCTTGGGAAGACATGCCGGGTGAGCCGGCGGTGACTAAGCCCGCGGCGGTGGCAAAGCCGGTGGTTCAACCCAAACCTCAACCGAAACCCGCAGCGGCGCCCATGCCTGAGGAGCCGCCGGTTTGGGAAGACGATGATGTGCCCTACGTTGCTGACGGCGATGAATACATCGATGAGATGTTCGCCGCTGACGAGGGTTTCGCTGAGCGCTTCGGGAATGAAGAGCCGGTCGTAGAGCCTACCGTCGAGGCCGAACCGGAACCTGAAGCGCCGCAATATGACGACGGGGAATCCATCCCGCCTTTCTCGAAGATGGGCGAGTTTTGGTATGAGAAGTTGCGTTACACCCATCCGACGACGTATGCGCGTGACATTTTGGAACATGCCGAATGCGTCTCGATCGAAGGGTCTGTGATCACGTTGCGATTGGAACCCTTCTATGAAAATCGCACGAAGAACAAGCAAGCAATGCAGTTGATTCAACGCATTGTTGACCCGCTCTTCGGTCGTCGGATGACGTTTAAGTTTGAAATCGCGACGCCGCAGTCGCGTACGATCAGCCAACACAAGCGTCTTTTGGCTCGTGAAGCCAAGCATGCGAAATACTTGGAAGATCGAAAAGGCCCTCGTTACGAAAAGATCGAAGATGAGGCCGAAATGAAAGTCGCTTTTGAAGCGATTAAGAATTCACCCGAAGCGCGAATTTTGGCTCGTCGCTTCGGAGCAACGGTCTATCGTCCGTCGCTCAAGAAGAAAGTTAATTAATTCATCCATTTAGAAAGGAAAGCAAAATCATGCGTGGAAACATGGGTGCCTTGCTCAAGCAAGCTCAACGCGTGCAAGAAAACATCAAGCGCTTGCAAGTCGAATTGGCTCAATTGGAAGTCGAAGGCGAGTCCAGCGGTGGCTTGGCCAAGGTTACGATGACCTGTAAGCACGAAGTCAAGGGCGTGAAGCTCGATCCGTCTTTGTTGGAAGAAGACATCGATATGGTTGAAGATTTGGTCTTCATGGCTATCAAGAATTGCTGCGAAAAGATCGATGAAACCAGCAAGGAAAAGATGGCTAAGGCTACGGCCGGTATGCCGCTTCCTCCGGGCATGATGTTCTAATTGAACGCCCATGAGCAATACTGGCTCCGTCAGTCCCGTGATCGATGAGTTGATCGAGTCCTTGAAGTCACTTCCCGGGCTCGGTCCGCGATCGGCAGCGCGCATCGCAAACCATTTATTGGTTAACGATCGTGCCGCGGCGTTGCGCTTGGCGCAAGCCTTAGACGATGCTTGTCGAAAAATCGGTCGTTGTGAGTATTGCAATACGTTATCCGAATCGAGCGTGTGCCCGATTTGTGCCGATGCCGAACGAGATCACGAACAACTTTGTATTGTCGAGAGCCCTGCCGATCAACGAGTGATCGAAGAGACGATGACGTACCACGGTTTGTATTTCGTTTTGATGGGTTTGATTTCTCCCATTCAAGGCATTGGCGGTACGCAGTTAGGGCTTGAGAAGCTGATGACGCGTATTGAAGCCAGCGAGATCAAAGAAGTGATGATTGCAACGCCCTATACCCCCGAAGGGGATGCGACGGCGCATTTCATCGCCCAAGCGATCAAAGCTCGCGGCTTCGATATCCATGTGACGCGTTTGGCGCGTGGCGTTCCTGCCGGTGTCGAACTTGAATACACGGATGCCAATACGATTGCCAATGCCATCTTTGCGCGTCGATAACGTCGAATAACGTTCTTACCGAGACCTCCACCGTTGGATCAACAACGTGGAGGTTTTTTGTTGTCTGGCGTTTTTTTCTGCAAATGCGAAGCTCTAAGCGTGCAAGAAAAGGTTCAAAATGGCCGCTTTTAGCGAATGGTAAAAAATGAAATACCATTTAAAGAAGTACTTTAAGTTTTGTTTTTGCAAAAGAGGCCGTCGTTGCGAGACTGCTGAGGTAACGCTTGATATAATTTCTTGGTTAACCAATGGAAAAGGATTACAAAATGGCAGTGACGGATGTCAAAGTGGCTTTGATGGATGCGCAAAAGGCGCTTGAAGCCCTTTTAGCCAATGAAGAAGCATTAAAGGCGATCGATGATGCCGGTCAGTTGATGGCCGATACCATTGCGGCGGGCGGTAAGATTTTGTCTTGCGGCAACGGTGGTTCGCTTTGCGATGCAATGCACTTTGCTGAAGAAATGACGGGTCGCTATCGTTTGAATCGCCCGGGTTTTGCAGCGATCGCCATTTCCGATCCTTCCCATATGAGTTGCGTGGGTAACGATTACGGTTACGAAGAGGTGTTTGCTCGTTATACCCAAGCCGTGGGTCGAGCCGGTGACGTGCTTTTGGCCATTACGACTTCGGGTACGAGTAAGAACATTCTCAAGGCTGTAGAAGCCGCCAAGGCCAACGGTATGAAGGTGGTTGGCATGACCGGTCGTCCCGAATCGCCCTTAGCCAAGATGGCCGATATCGCTATCGTCACGCCGTCGGGCAGTGCTTATGCCGATCGCGTGCAAGAGCTTCACATCAAGGCGATTCATATCATGATCGAGTTGGTGGAACGTCGTTTGGCTCCTGAAAACTACGCTGCCGAATAAGTTTTGCAATTGTTTGTTTTTTAGAGAAAAAATTACTAAAAAACGGTACAATACGGCTCAACAAAAATAACATGCCTGAGCGAATGCGAAAGTCGCTCAGGCTTTTCTTTCGATTACTTACTTTTTCAACGATTTATCATGGCTATTCCTATTACGGTTCGTGGTGCTGAATTATTGAAGGCTGAATTGAAGCGTTTGAAGAGCGTCGATCGTCCTGCCGTCGTGCAAGCGATCAAAGAAGCTCGCGAAAAGGGTGACTTGTCCGAAAACGCCGAATACGATGCCGCTAAAGAACTCCAAGGTCATATCGAAGGTCGTATCGCTGAATTGGAAGGCAAGCTTTCTTCTTTGCAAGTGATCGATCCGAAGGAACTCGACGCGGGTGGTCGCGTGGTGTTCGGTGCAACGGTCGAACTCGAAGATCAAGACACGGGTAACGTGGTGTCTTATCAAATCGTCGGTGACGATGAAGGCGATATCAAGCGCAATTTGGTCTCCATTTCGAGCCCGATCGCACGCGCTTTGATCGGCAAATTTGAAGGTGACGAAGTCACGGTCCACGCTCCGGCTGGTGACCGTTACTACGACATCTTGAGCGTTCAATACATCTGATCGCTCGAACGATAGAAACGAAAAAAGCTCTCGAAATATCGAGAGCTTTTTGAAACCTTTTAGAAATCTTTTGGAATGTTACTTCGTTCCGAAAGATTTTTTGGTTTGACGACCCGGTGCACGAGCGCGGGTCTTACGGTGAGCGGTCGGACCGCCACGCGTCGGGCGCTTGGCTTCAGCCATGGCACGACGACGAGCCTTTTCTTGTTCTGCCTTGCGCTTTTCCGGATTCGGGCGCCACAAAACGAGAAGCTTACCGATTTCTTGGACACGTGCGGCAGAGAGCTTTTCTGCGAGTTCGAGGAACATTTCATCACGTTCTTCGCGGTCGTCACCCGGCACGCGAATCTTGATGAGTTCATGAGCGTCGAGCGCACGGTCGACTTCCTTAATAACGGCTTCAGTGAGGCCGTTGGCACCCAAGAGGACCACCGGATCCAAATGATGTGCTTGAGAGCGAAGCTCGAGGCGAGCGTCGCGATCGAGTACAATTTCAGCCATAGTTCTTGTAACTGTCGGTTTTGAAAAAGAAAGTTATTGTATTTAAAAACGATGCCTGTAGCAACTAAAAAATTAAAATCCAATCGAGCATGGATTGAACGTCACATCAACGATCCCTTCGTGAAGCGCTCTCGCGCCGAAGGTTATCGCGCTCGTTCGGTCTACAAGTTGATTGAATTGAACGATAAAGAAAAATTATTGAAGCCCGGTTATACCGTGGTGGAACTCGGTGCTGCACCGGGTAGCTGGACGCAAGTCGTTCGTGAAAAGATGTCTACCAAGAGCGGTGATGTCAACGGCAAGATCATTGCCATGGACATTTTGCCCATGGATCCGATCGACGGCGTGACGTTCTTGCAAGGAGACTTCCGCGAACAAGAAGTGGCCGATAAGTTGGCTGAGATTTTGGACGGAGAAAAGGTCGATGTGGTGTTGTCCGACATGGCCCCGAACCTCTCCGGTATCCCGGCCGCCGACGCTGCTCGTTGTTTGCTTTTGAACGAATTGGCTTTGGAATTCTGTTTGGATCACTTGAAGCCCAACGGTGTTTTCGTCACCAAGGTCTTCCAAGGTAGCGGTTTCTCTCAATACGTTGAAGCATTGAAGAAGACCTTCCAAAAGGTCTTGACCCGTAAGCCTGAAGCTAGCCGCGACTCTTCGGCAGAGGTTTATTTGGTCGCTCGTAACTTAAAGAAGCGATAACTTGTAAAAGTCGATGACAAAAGCCCCACGCAATGGGGCTTTGTCTGTATTCTTAGTCCGTTACGATATGGGTCGGTCAGACCCGAAAAATGACAAAAAATAACGAAAAAGCGAAATGGGCGAAGGAGCCTGAAATTGAATAAGAACGCATTTAACAAAATCGGTATTTGGTTGGTGTTGGCTTTGGTGTTCTTCACGTTGTTCAATCACTTTGATTCTGAACCGGCGACGAACACGGCTACCACGAGCTATACGCAGTTTATGGAAGATGCCAAGTCCGGTAAGGTGACGCGTGTTGACGTTAAGGGTCGTGAAATCACGGTTACGCCGGTGACGGGTCAAAAGTATGTCATCACCTCTCCGGGTGACTTGTGGATGGTCGAAGACCTCCGTAAGTCCGGCGTGCAAGTTTACGGTGCCCCCGAAGATCAAGAACCGTTCTGGATGACGCTCTTGGTCTCTTGGTTCCCGATGTTGCTTTTGATCGGCGTGTGGATTTTCTTCATGCGTCAAATGAACGGCGGCGGTAAGGGCGGTGCTTTCAGCTTCGGTAAGAGCAAGGCCCGTATGCTTGACCAAAATAACAACAAGATTTTGTTCAAGGACGTTGCCGGTTGCGACGAAGCCAAGGAAGAAGTCCAAGAAGTGGTGGATTTCTTGCGCGATCCTTCCAAGTTCCAGCGCTTGGGCGGTCGTATCCCGCGCGGTATTCTTTTGGTCGGTAGCCCGGGTACGGGTAAGACGCTTTTGGCTAAGGCCATTGCCGGTGAAGCCAAGGTGCCGTTCTTCTCGATTTCCGGTTCCGACTTCGTGGAAATGTTCGTGGGCGTCGGTGCAGCCCGTGTTCGCGACATGTTTGAAAATGCCAAGAAGAACTCGCCGTGCATCATCTTTATCGACGAAATCGATGCCGTCGGTCGTCAACGTGGTGCCGGTCTCGGTGGCGGTAACGACGAACGCGAACAAACCTTGAACCAAATGCTCGTCGAAATGGACGGCTTTGAAACGGGTACGAACGTGATCGTGATTGCAGCAACGAACCGCCCTGACGTGTTGGACCCCGCACTTTTGCGTCCGGGTCGTTTCGACCGTCAAGTCGTGGTGCCGTTGCCTGACGTGCGCGGTCGCGAACAAATCTTGAACGTTCATATCAAGAAGGTTCCGGTGGGTCGTGACGTTGATCCGGCCGTGATTGCTCGCGGTACCCCGGGTATGAGCGGTGCCGATTTGGCTAACCTTGTCAACGAAGCTGCCTTGTTTGCTGCTCGTCGTGATGCCAAGTTGGTTGAAATGGTCGACTTTGAGCAAGCCAAGGACAAGATCCTTATGGGCAGCGAACGTCGTAGCATGGTGATGAGCGACGAAGAAAAGAAGACGACGGCTTATCATGAAGCCGGTCACGCCGTTGTGGCTTGGTTGCTCCCCAAGAGCGATCCTGTGCATAAGGTGACGATCGTTCCGCGTGGTCGTGCATTGGGTGTTACGATGCAATTGCCGGAAAAAGATCGCTTCAACTACGACGACGTTTACATGAAGTCTCGTTTGGCCATCCTCTTTGCCGGTCGTGCCGCTGAAGAAGTGTTCTTGGGTCAAAAGACCACGGGTGCATCCAATGACTTCGAACGTGCCACGCAAATGGCTCGCGACATGGTGATGCGCTACGGTATGAGCGAAGCTTTGGGCGTGATGGTCTACGGTGAAAACGAAGGTGAAGTGTTCTTGGGTCGCGCCGTGACGCGTACCACGCACGTCTCCGAAGTGACGATGCAAAAGGTCGACGCCGAAATCCGCCGTATGTTGGAAGAACAATACGCCCGTGCCACGAAGTTGTTGGAAGACAACCGTGACAAGGTCGAATTGATGGTCCAATGCTTGATGAAGTGGGAATCGATCGATGCCGATCAAATCGCTGACATCATGACCGGCATGGATGTTCGCCCGCCCAAGGAAGGCGCTTCGGTGAAGACCTCCGAACCGTTGAAGCCTGCAAAGGCCGCCCCCTTGGTCGATCCGGCTCCGGAAGTGCAAGAAATGCAAGAAAAGGCAGCCGCTCACGAAGCTGATCAAGCCGACGTTGAAATGAAGCCTGAAGACAAGAAACCTGAATAAGGTTGAGGTTTTAAATGAGTCCCACCGAAGGTAATTTGGTGGGATTCTTTTTTTCTCGGTTGTTACAATCGCATCACTATTAAATTTGGCTTTGTTTTTGTGTTATACGGTTTTTTCTTAGGCGTTGCCGCCTGTGCCATTTGGGGATTAATTTACCTGGTCCCGTTGATGCTTCCGCAATACGATCCGGTCTTGATCGCTTGCGGGCGTTTTTTCGTCTATGGGCTCGTTTGTGTGGTGATTGCGCCCTTTCAATGGAAGACGCTTAAAAGATTGACACGCCAAGATTGGTTCTCGGCGTTGCGTTTGGTTATTTTCGGGCACTTGGTTTACTACTGGTGCTTGTCGAGTTGCGTGAGTTTTTCCGGGCCTCCGTTGGCCGGCATGATGATGGCTTGGATTCCGGTTTTGGTTGCCATTATTGCCAATACGCGTGCGAAGCGGCAAGGTCAAGGATTGGCTTGGAAGCGTCTTTTACCGCCGTTGGGCGTCTTGTTATTGGGGATGGTCGTTGCCAATTGGACGGAATTTCAATATTACGTTTACGAGCAAGACACACCGGCAGAAACGTTTGGCTTAGGGATTTTGGCCGGTATTGCCGGGCTATTGCTCTGGACGTGGTACCCAATTCGTAATGCCGATTGGTTGTTGGCTCATCGTGACGTCAGTCCACAGGCATGGATTACAGCACAAGGCTTGATGGTGTTACCGGTGAGCACGGTGGCTTATTTTGTTGCCGCCAATGCCTTGTTACCTGCCGATGTCGGTCTTTTGGGTGAGACGCCCGTGCGAATGATCTGGGTGATGTTGATGGCCGGGGTCGCTTGCTCGTGGTTAGCAGGTGCTTTGTGGAACGCCATGAGTCAAAAGCTGCCGCCGGCATTAGGGGGGCAATTGATCGTGTTTGAAACGATTTTTTCGGTGATCTACGCACACGTGTGGCGTGCCGATTGGCCGACGTGGTCGATGACACTCGGTATGATCATGCTTTTGGTGGGTGTGGTCGCATCGCTTCGAGCTTTCCGTTAAGATAAAGAGCAGTTTTTCTGGGATTGAATGATGCAACAGACTTTTCTTTGGCACGACTATGAAACGTTCGGTTTGAGCCCGGCAAAGGACCGACCGGCACAGTTTGCTGCCGTCCGTACCGACGAGCAAATGAATCCGTTGGGTGAGGCGATGTGTTGGTATTGCCGCCCGTCGATGGACTATTTGCCGAATCCTCAAAGTATTCAAATCACGGGGATCTTGCCCCAAGAATGTGAAGAAAAAGGGGTGACGGAAGCTCAGTTTGCTCGCCGTATCAACGCGGAGATGTCCAAAGAAAATACGATCAGTATCGGCTACAACTCCATGCGCTTTGACGATGAAGTTTCTCGCTTCATGTTTTGGCGCAATTTCCAAGACGTCTACGGTCGTGAGTGGAAAGACGGGTGCGGTCGTTATGACCTGTTTCCGTTGGTACTGGCGACTTGGGCGTTGCGCCCCGAAGGCATCCATTGGCCCGTGAATGAAGAGGGGAAGGTGAGCTTTAAGCTTGAGAACCTCTCGAAGGCGAATGGTCTTGTGCACGACCAGGCTCACGATGCCTTAAGTGACGTTTATGCCACGATCGGTTTGGCTAAACTCATTCAAACCAAGCAACCGCGTCTTTGGGACTATGCGTTTAAAAACCGTACGAAAAAGGACGTGACGAAGCTTTTAGAGGCCGCTAAGAACACGACCCCGCTTTTGTGGGTCAGTATGTTCTTTGGCGCTAAAAACGGCTTTATGAAGCTTGTAGCCCCCTTGGCAACGCATCCGACGCAACCCAATGCCGTTTTGATGTGGGACTTGGCTTACGATCCCAAGATGCTGTTGGAATTGACGCCTGAGGATGTCAAAGAGCGACTTTTTGTCTCGGAAGAAAATCGCGAGCAAGGGGTGGAGCGTTTGCCGATTTACCTCTGCAAGATCAACCAAGCGCCGTTCTTGGTGCACAAATTAGGAGTGCTTCGCGACGAGCGTGCCGCACAGTTCGGTCTAGATAAGTCCCTCGCTTTGAAGCATTTTGAAGCCTTACAACCGATGCTTGAACCTTTGATGGGATTGTGGGCCGAGGCGTTAGGTGAAGAGAAGGAGTTTGAGCGTCAACCGATCGATGAAGCGCTCTATGGCGAAGGCTTTGCGTCGTATAACGACCAACGAAAGATCCAATGGATCGGTCGTCAAAGTGGTGAAGCGTTGGCCAGTTTGGTCCAAAGCGGTCGAGCCGTATTCGATAACGAGCGTTTCTCGACGATGCTTTTCCGCTACCGTGCACGAAATTGGCCCGAAACGTTGACGTCCGAGGAGCGTGAGCAATGGCGTGCTTATTGCCATGCACGATTGATGCAAGGTGCCGACGGGGCCATGACGCTTGAAGCGTTTGCCGAAGCGATTGAGGCAATGGCCGATGTCGAAGAGTTCGACGAGCGAACTGAAGAGCTTTGCGGAGCGCTGTACGATTGGTGCGAGCGTGTGAGTAACGCCCTCGACGACTAAAACGATTCGGCAATAGAAAACGGCAGTCCTTAGGGAACTGCCGTTTTTCATTGGAATCGAGTCAGAAGATTACTTCTTGGACCAGGAATCCTTCAAGCCCACGGAGAGGTTGTAGACCGGAGCTTCTGCCGTGTGATCGACGCGGTCAGCGACGAAGTAACCCGTACGTTCGAATTGGAACTTTTCTTCGGGCTTGGCGGCAGCCAATGCCGGTTCAACGTAACCCGTGACGACTTCGAGGCTGTTGGGGTTCAACAACGTGCGATAGTCGGCATCGACGGCGTCGGGTTGAGCAACGGCGAAGAGGCGATCGTAGAGGCGCATTTCCGTCTTAACGGCGGTCTTGGCATCCAACCAGTGGATAGCAGCCTTCGTCTTCACGGATTCAGAGCCCGGCGTACCGCTCTTCGTATCCGGCAAGTAGTTGCAGTGAACGGCAACAACCTTACCGTTTTCGTCCTTCTCGATGGAGGTCGGGACGACGACATAGCCGTAACGCAAGCGAACCGGCTTGGCTTCGGAGCCGTCAGCCGGGATCGTCAAGCGACGATAGCCCTTCGGCGGAACTTCAGCGAAGTCGCTTTCATCGATCCAAAGTTCGCGAGAGAAGGAAACTTCACGCGTACCCCATTCCGGCTTTTGCGGATGGTTCGGAGCGACGAGCGTCTCGGATTGATCTTCCGGATAGTTGTCGATGATGAGCTTCAACGGGCGGACAACGGCGATGCGGCGAGCAACGCGGTTTTCCAAATCTTCACGCAAGCAGGATTCGAGCACGGAGTAATCGATCATACCGCCGGCGACACGGCTCACGCCGCAACGTTCGACGAACAAGTGGATGGACTCCGGCGTGTAACCGCGACGGCGGATACCGAAGATCGTCGGCATACGCGGATCGTCCCAACCGGACACGAGCTTTTCGTTAACCAATTGGATGAGCTTACGCTTACTCACAACCACGTGAGAGAGGCTCAAGCGGTTGAATTCGTATTGGTGAGAGAGCAAGAAGAAGTTCGGACGAACGACGTCAAGCGCGGCTTGCATGAGCGGCGTGAAGTGTTCCGGGCTCGATTGGATCAATGCCCAGAAAGCGGCCACACGGACGCCCTTGAGCTTTTCCGGACCTTCTTGATTGTCCCAGCTCTCAAAGAGTTCGGCCATGGCCAATTCCGGTGCGCTTTGACCGAGCTTGGCACGGTTGTCATAAGCAGCACGAACGAAGGCTAATGCGCGGTCGTCTTCACCGCGAGCCATCTTGGCAATCACTTCCTTGGCTTCTTCGAATTGCGGAGCGCGCAATGCCGGGATGATGCGTTCAAGAGCCCAGTCGTAGAAAGCGCGTTGGTTTTCGAATTCAAGCGTACAGATGGAGTGCGTGATGTTTTCCAACGAGTCTTCGATCGGGTGTGCGAACGTGTACATCGGGTAGACGCACCACTTGTCACCCGTGTTGTGGTGTTCGGCAAAACGAATACGGTAGATAGCCGGGTCACGCAAGTTGATGTTGGGGCTAGCCATGTCGATCTTGGCGCGCAACACCATGGAACCTTCGGCGTGCTTACCGTCACGCATTTCGTGGAACAAACGCAAGTTTTCTTCGATCGGACGATCACGATACGGGCTGTTTTGACCCGGTTCGGTCAACGTGCCGCGCGTAGCGTGCATTTCTTCAGCCGTTTGTTCGTCAACGTATGCGTAACCCGTCTTCACCAAGTGTTCGGCGAATTGGTACATGTATTCGAAATAGTCGCTGGCGAAGTAAAGGTTGTTTTCCTTTTCTTGCTTCCAGTCGAAGCCCAACCAGTTGACGCTTTCCATGATGGAGTCAACGTATTCTTGGTCTTCCTTGACGGGGTTCGTGTCGTCAAAACGCATGTGGCAGTAGCCACCGTAGTCACGAGCAAGGCCGAAGTTCAAGCAGATGCTCTTGGCGTGACCGATGTGCAAATAACCGTTCGGTTCCGGCGGGAAACGCGTACGAATGCGGGCCGGATCGGGGATGCCCTTTTGGGCTTGTTCGGAGTACGGAGCCGGGTAACCGCACCAGAGACGCGGTTGGTTGGCGTTGCGAGCGAGGTCTTCTTCGATGATGTTACGAATGAAGTTCGTAACTTGAGCGCTCGTTTCTTTGGTTTCCGTCGTAGACATAGACTTACAACTTCTTTTGATTAATCAGAAACCTTGAATTTTAAACGTTTTTTGTCCGTTTAGGAAAATAGACCGTCAGGGAATACCAACAACGTTGTCGTTTTTCTGAGGTTTGTATCGTAGAACAAACAAAAACGCCCTTGAGTTCGTACTCAAAGGCGCTTGTTTGGGTTGGTTTCTTGGGTTAAAGCCCAATCATAATTGCCAAGTGATAAACCACGAAGGCAAAGAGATAAGCCAAGGCGGTGTAGCCCACAAAGATAACGAACGGGGCCAACCAAGAGCCCGTTTCACGGCGAATGGCAGCCAGCGTGGCCAAGCAGCTCGGACTAAAGACGTAGAAGGCCAACATCGACAAACCCATCGGGACCGTCCAGAGCGTGGAAAGCACCGGAGCCAAGGCTTCTTCAGATTCTCCGGCCACTGCATAGACCGTACCCAATGCGGAAATGGCCACTTCACGTGCACCGAATGCCGGAATCATTGCTACACACATTTGCCAGTTAAAGCCGATCGGAGCAAAGATCGGTTCGATGGCATGACCGATGATGCCGGCCAAGCTGTATTCGATAGCCGGCCCCGTTGCGCCTTCAGGAGCAGCCGGGTACGTCGTCAACAACCAAATCACTACCGTCAGGACCAAGATGATGCCACCCACTTTTTCCATAAAGACGCGGGTACGCAACCAAAGACCCATTGCCAACGTCTTGGCGCGCGGAATGTGATAAGCGGGCAATTCCATCATGAGTGCACCGTGTTCGTGGTTCTTGACAAAATGCTTCAAGAACCAAGCCACGCCCAAGGCGCCGATCGTGCCCAAAATGTAGAGGGCAAAGAGCACCAAGCCTTGGAGGTTGAACATGCCGACGTTCCCTTCGGGGATGAACGCGGAGATCATCACGGCGTACACCGGCAAGCGAGCCGAACAAGTCAAAAGCGGGGCAATGGCAATCGTTACCCAGCGATCGATCGGATCGCTGATCGTACGTGCGGCCATCACAGCCGGAATGGCGCAAGCAAAACCGGACAAAAGCGGCACGAAACTGCGACCGGACAAACCGACGCCACCCATCATGCGGTCCAAAAGGTAAGCCGCACGAGGCAAGTAACCGCACTCTTCCATCAGCATGATGAAGAAGAAAAGAATCAACAATTGCGGTAAGAAAACGAGCACGCCGCCCACGCCGCCGATGATGGCATCAACAATTAAGTCTTGGACCCAGCCGGCCGGCAAGAATTCGCGAACGAATTCGCCCAACATCGCGAACCCTTCTTCAATCAAGCCCATCGGGTATTCGGCTAACGAGAAAACGGCTTGGAAGAGCGCAAACAAAACAATCATCAAAATGGTCGGGCCCATGACCGGGTGCAAAACCACGCCGTCGATGCGATCGGTAAATTCGTCCTTGTAGACACGATCGAGACCCAAGCGGTGCAAGATGTCGTTGACTTGCGCTTTCACCGGTGCCGCGACGTCGCGAATTTCTTTGGCAGCGACCCAAGAGGACCATTCACTGTCGTTTTGGATATGGGCAAGGAGTTCATCCAAGCCTTCACGTTGGGTGATGGCCGTTGCGATCACGGGAACGCCCAATTCTTGAGAAAGTTTGGCGACGTCGATTTCGATGCCGAGCTTACGAGCCAAGTCCATCATGTTCAACACGACGACAGTCGGGATACCCAATCGAATCGTGGCCATCACGATGCGAAGCGAACGGCGAAGATTGGTTGCATCACAGACGCAGACCGTTAAGTCAGGACGCTTTTCTCCGGCGGCAACGCCCTTTAACACATCGACCGTGATGCGTTCGTCAGGCGAGCGGGGGTTCAAAGAATAGGCGCCGGGCAAGTCGAGAATACGAATCTTTTTGGGAGAGTCTTTCAAAACCCCTTCGATTTTTTCAACGGTCACACCGGCATAGTTGGCCACTTTTTGATGTGCACCGGTCAAAGCGTTGAACGTGGCGGTCTTGCCGCAGTTGGGGTTGCCAACTAACGCAACAAGCTTGCCCGTAGGAATCACGTGGATAGGACGAGTCGTAGCCATGGATGTTATTTATTTTGAACGAGGATGCATTCGGCTTCGGCTTTGCGAAGCGCAAACGTAGAAACGCCGATGCGAACGGCCATCGGGAAGCCCGTCGGCGTACGATGAACGACCACACAAGGTTCACCCATAGAAAAACCGATTTCTTCAAGCCAATCTTTCCATTCTTCAGGAACGGAAACCGTATCGTCGAAACCGACGACGAGGGTCTCTTGGCCGATAGCTGCTTCACTTAAACGATAGATGTTCGACATGGTTAAAACGCAATTGAGGATTATTCTCATGAGATGATGAGAATTATTCTCATTTTTATTGTTTTTGTCAACAGGTGCGCGTTTGGTTGAAGGTTTTTTTACTAGAGAGGGAAGATACTGAATTGCAAAGGAAAAGGGCTCGAAATGCAATCGAGCCCTGGAGATTAGGTGTGAGCAGGCTTACTTCTTGCTCGGCAAGCGAAGAACCAAGCTGGAAGTGTCATAGCGTTGACCGCCCATCTTTTGCACATCGCCGTAGAACTGATCGACCATTTCGACAAGCGGCAAGCTTGAACCGTTCTTCTTGGCTTCTGCCAAGCAAAGACCGAGGTCTTTGCGCATCCAATCGACGGCAAAGCCGAAGTCGAATTCGCGTTTGACCATGGTATTGCCACGGTTTTGCATTTGCCAACTTTGAGCGGCACCCTTACCGATCACATCGAGAACGAGCGGCATGTCGAGTCCGGCATTTTCACCGAAGACGATGGCCTCACTCAAGGCTTCGAGGATACCGGCGATGCAAATTTGGTTGCACATTTTGGCCAATTGACCGCAACCGACTTCACCGATGCGGGTGACTGCCGCGGCAAATGCCATTGCCACATCACGGGCTTCTTCAAAGTCGGCGAGCTCAGCGCCACACATCACGGTCAAAACGCCGTTTTCGGCACCGGCTTGACCGCCCGAGACCGGGCCGTCGATGAATCGTAAGCCCTTTTCCTTGGCAACGGCAGCCAATTCACGAGCAACCATGGCGCTATCGGTCGTACAGTCAAACAAAATGGCACCGGGCTTCATGCCGGCGAAAATGCCGTCATCGCCCAACACGACGCTACGAAGGTCATTGTCGTTACCGACGCAAGTGAACACGACATCGCAACCGCAAGCGGCTTCACGCGGCGTCATGGCCATGTGACCGCCAAACGTTTCTACCCATTCTTCGGCTTTAGAAGTCGTACGGTTATAAACCGTCACGTCATGACCGGCGCGCAAAAGATGGCCGGCCATCGGGAAACCCATATTGCCCAAGCCGATAAAGGCGACTTTTTTGGGCGTGGTCGGTAAGTAGTTCTTCGTCATCGTGAATCTCTTTCGTTTTTTGGTGAAGAAAAAAGCGCTTGGAGAAAAATCTCGAAGCGCTTCTTTTAGATATTAACGCGTACCGCGTTCCTTATTCGTAGCCATGGCTACTTCAACGGCCTTGCGAGCCAAGGTAGCCGTCGGGTCAACGATCTCAACGGTCTTACCACCGCAAGCGAAGTCTTCGCATTCGTGGAAGATCAACGGGAGTTCCGTGCAACCGAGGATCAACACGTTGCAGTCATACTTCGTGACCAAGTGCTCGGCAGCAGCGTAGAGGTCGTCATAGCATTCGCCCGTCGTGTAACCGGCCTTGGCACCCTTAGGACCATAGATGGCAGCCATCACGCGTTCTTGGAATTCGGCATCCGGCGTGAACATCTTCATGCCCATCTTTTCAGCCTTCAAACCGTAGATGCCCGTGCGGACCGTACCGGACGTCGCCATCAAACCGACGCGAGCCTTGTCACCGTACTTGGCTTGGATTTGGTCGAGCATCGTTTGTTGCATGTCGATGAACGGGGTCTTCAAACCGCGGAGCAAACGCGGCAAGAAAGCGTGAGCCGTGTTGCAGGGGATGAGGATGGCGTCGCAACCGTCCTTTTCCAAACGCTTGGCGCAGTTGTACATGGCGAGCGTGGGATCGTTACCGCCGTCCAACAAGCAAGCGGTGCGGTCAGGGATTTGCGGGTTTTGTTCGATCACGACCTTGAAGTGTTCTTGGTCGTTAGC